>DAOTUS010000302.1:0-29291 GCA_034437415.1 Herpetosiphonaceae bacterium | reverse complement strand
TTAAAAGTCGATCTGGATTTTGCTGAGGCAATTTCAATTCGACAAGCCTAATACTCTGTTAGTTCATTAACCCAAAAGTAGTAATCTGCCTTGCCACTATTTTGGCGAGGGTATTGTTAGTGGTGTTACGAAATCTCTTCATCCATATCTACGCCAGCACGTCGATTTGGATGAATCGTATCAAAGAGCGGGCCACGCGGTTATTGGCGCCGACGGGCCGGGTTTTAGCGCAGGCCAAGCAGATTTGGCAGCAGCAGCACAAAATAAAACAGATAAAAACATCCCACAACCAGCCCGCCCAGCAGCACCAGCTGAATCAGCGGATGTAGCCGCTTGAGCCGTGCTGCTGCCGATGGGGGTTTTTGGTCTGGTAAACGATGTTCGTCCATGGTGAATACTCCTTAATTAGCAAAAATCGCAGACGATCGGCTGATCGAGCGCGGTGCTTCAGCGCCGGGGCCACCAGCCACTAGATAATCTTTACCAGCACCACCGCTCCGATCACCATGACGAGCAGAATCAGACCCACCATCGCCACTTTAATCCCCCATACAAACTTGGTCTGACGCTGGCTGATGGAAGCGAAATCGAGCGGCACGGCCAGCTCATTGCCAATGACTGAATTGGCCTTCAGATAGCCGTAGAGCTCGTCTTGCAGGGTGAACATGCGCTCCCAGACCGCCGGATGGATCTGGAGGATCCGGCCCTTCAGCTCGTCCGGCACTCCCAACACGCCCTGCCACCGCTTGCTCTGGATCGGCTCACGCAGCACCAGGCAGAGAACCTGCCGCTTGATGAAATCGCCCAGCACGATCATCTGGATGCCCTCGACGTTGGACCAGGCCGTGGCCCTGCTGCGGCCTACGGTGACGCTGATTCCGCTCGGCGACATTGTGAGTCTGATTCGAAAGAACGTGTGGCTGGAGTTTATCAGACTGATGAGCCATATGCTGGCGAGAAACAAGTCCTCGTTGGTATTGGTACGGGTAACAAACCGATACACGGAGAACCCGAACATTGCGAGCGACAGCGGGATCATAAGCCCGAGTATGGCGCGGTTCTTTTGGCGGTAGACGCTTTGCGGCTGGCTATGCTGGAAACCCTGCTCCATGATCGTGTTCCTTTGGCCGGATACCGGCCGATTAAGCTGCTCGCCATGAGTACGCCCGGTGATCGGGTTCGTTGCAGGCGTCCAGGAATGCGCAATGGGTGAAAGGCGCAGAGGACAATTCCTCTGCGCCCTTTGCATCTCGGCGTGAAAAGCCCTGTCCGCCAGCGAGCGTCCGCCAGCCGCTGCCTAGTCGCGGCGGCGGGCCAGCTTGACCGCCAGGCCGATGTAGGTCTCCGGGCGCAGCGCCAGCAGCTCCGCGCGCACGCTATCGGTTACGTCAAGCTGATTGATAAACTCGTGCAGATCGGCGAGCGTGATCTGGCGCCCGCGGGCCAGCTTTTTCATGGCCTCGTAGGGCTCGGGATAGCGCTCGCGGCGCAAGATCGTCTGGATCGCCTCGGTCAGCACCTCGGGGTGGGCCGCCAGCTCGGCGCTGGCCTTTTCGGCATTGAAGGCCAGCTTGCGCAGGCCGCGCAGCAGGCGCTGGTAGCCAAACAGGCTGTGGCCAAACGCCACGCCCAGATTGCGCAGCACCGTGCTGTCGGAGAGATCGCGCTGCAGCCGCGAGATCGGCAGCTTGCGCCCGAAAAACTCCAGCAGCGCGTTCGCCAGCAGCAGATTGCCCTCGGCGTTCTCGAAATCAATCGGGTTGACCTTGTGGGGCATCGTCGAGGAGCCGACCTCGCCAGCCACCGCCGCCTGGCCGAAAATCCCATCGGAGATGTAGCGCCAGATGTCCTGAGACAGATCGACCAGCATCGTGTTGACCCGGCGCAGCGCATCGCCAACCTCGACCAGGCTGTCGTGCGGCTCGATCTGGGTGGTCAGCAGGTTTGGCTCCAGGCCGAGGAACTTGATAAACGCGCTGCTGAAGGTGATCCAGTCAACGTCTGGTAGCGCGGCGACGTGGGCGGCGAAGGTGCCAGTCGCGCCGTTGAGCTTGCCGGTCAGCCGGATCTGGGCCAGCACCTCGAGGGCGTGGTTGATCCGGGCGGCGAACACGGCCATCTCTTTGCCCATCGTGGTCGGCGTGGCGGGCTGGCCGTGGGTTTTGGCCAGCAGCGGCGCGGCGGCCAGATCGTTCTGCAGCTCGCGCAGATGGCCCAGCACATCGCCGAGGGCGGGCAGCAGCACGGTATCGCGCGCACCCTGCACCATCAGCGCATAGGCCAGATTGTTGATATCCTCCGAGGTGAGCGCAAAGTGGACCGCCTCCTGATAGTCGCCCAGGCCGTGATCGGACAATTTTTCGCGCAGCCAGTACTCGACGGCCTTGACATCGTGGTTGACCTTGCGATCCCAGACCGCGATGGCGGCGGCATCGGCCAGGCTGAACTGGCGATACAGGTTGCGCAGCACGCCCGCCTGCTGGCCATCAAACTGCGGCACCAGCCCGATCCGGGCCGAGCGGCTGAGGAAAATCAGATACTCCACCTCGACGCGGACCCGGTACTGCCAGAGCGCCGCCTCGCTGAAATGCCCGCTCAGCGCGGCCACATCTTTCCGGTAGCGGCCATCAAGCGGGCTGATGGCCGACAGTGTCATTTCATCATGGGTTGGTGTTGTCACAGGTTTCTCCAAAAGTAGCTGGTTCAGGATCAGCCGACCCTGACCGCATTGTACCACCTGGGTCGGCGGGGCTGGGTTTGGGCCGCGCTGGGTGATGTTAATAATTGTTTACATAATCCAGCTTGACCAGCGCAGTACAATAGATTCATCATCTCGTCCTGGCGCACGTCGAGCCTTACTCCCCATACACAAGGAGATTGACCATGCATAGCACGATCTCAAACGGCGACCGCCCAGCCCGCTGGACCCTGCGCGACCTGGCCTTAGGTGCCCTCGCCGGTGTCATCGGCGGACTGACGATGGGTCTTATCGGCATGCTTGTCGCCGCAGCGATGGGCTTCAGCGTCTGGAAACCCCTGGCGGAGATTGCCGGCGTGTTCAGCCCCGCGCTGGCCACCAGCAGCACATTCAACCCTGGAACAGTGCTGATCGGCACGCTGGTCCACTTTGGCCTGGCGGCTGTCCTGGGCATGCTGTTCGCGATCATCTTTCGCGGCATTTTTGACATGCCTTCTTCGTGGGGCTTTCCCCTGCTGTACGGCTTTATTTTCGGGATTGCGATCTGGTTTGTCAGCAGCCAGATCCTGGCCAATATTTTGATCTCAGGCCGCGATAACACGCCCTCGTTTATCGCCCAGCACCTGGTCTTTGGCGCCGTCACCGGGCTGGCCTTTGGGTTGCTGCGGCCGGCGCGGGCCTATCTGCCACGGTATTAGGGGATCGGGGGTCGGAGATCGGGGGCCGGGGATTGGGTGAGTTCATTGCAGGGCGGTAATCTCAAATCTCAATCTTAAATACACAGAAACAGAACAGGGCAACATACTGATCCCTGATCCCCGATCCCTGCTCCCCGCCACCCTAGATCAGCCGTTTGCGCCCCCAGACCGCCAGCGTCGCCAGCAGTGCGGCCGCGCCCAGCGCCGTCAGCGCCGCCAGCTCGCCCCAGCCAACCCCGGCGCTGATGATGCCCGGCGGATCGTACCAGTGCCACGGGTTGATCAGGGCCAGCGGCGCGGCGCCGGTCCACGGCAGCAGATCGAGCACGAAGCCACCCAGCACCCGCAGCAGGGTGGTTTTACCGGCCCCGTTCGGCCCCAGCAGGCCCAGAATCACCCCCGGCGGCACCTGAAATGTCACATCGGTCAGGGCTGGCGCAGCGCCGTAGCGCACCGAGACGTGCTGGAGCTCAAGCGCCGGAATCACGCGGCCAGACGAATGGGGATACGCAGGGTGAAGGTGCTGCCAACGCCCAGAGCGCTCTCAAGCGTCACGGTGCCGTCGTGGGCCTCGGCAACGTGGCGGGCGATCACCAGACCCAGCCCGGCGCCGCCGACGCTCGCCAGAGTGTCATCGAGGCGCACAAACGGCTCGAAAATCCGCTCCTGGTCGGCCAAGTCGATGCCGCTGCCGGTATCGCGCACAATCACCGCAATGTGGTGTTCGGCCCGCTCGACCGTCACGGTGATGCTGCCGCCCTCGGCCGTGTAGACGATGGCGTTCTCCAGCAGATGCCGCACCGCGTTATCCATGCCCATCGCGTCGACCAGAATTGGCAGCGAGGTGGTCTCGCCAGCCGGATAGATCGCCCGCTGCAGGATTTGTGTGCGCTTATCGACTTGGCTTTGCATCTCGTTGCAGATCGTCTGGACCAGCCCGCGCAGATCGACCTGCTGCAGATCGATCTGGGAGGAGCGCACCTGCTGGAGATAGATCAGGTCGTTGATGTGGCGCAGCAGCCGGTAGCTGTTGCGGCGGATCAGCTCGATCGCCTCGCGCTGGCCGTCGTTGAGCGGCCCGAGCGCCTGCAGGTTGAGCAGGTCGGTGTAGCCGTGGATGACGGTCAGCGGCGTGCGCAGCTCGTGCGAGATCGTCGCCAGAAATTCGTTTTTGGCCCGATCGAGCTTGACCAGGCGGTCGTTGGCGGTCTCCAGATCGCGCACGTGATCTTCCAGGCGGGTGACCAGCTGCTGGCTGTACTCGCGCATAAACGTGGGCGCCTCGGCGGTTGGCAGGGCCTCGCGGGTGCCGCCCAGGTAGCCGGCCACCTGCACAGGCAGGGCACGCGGGTCGATCGGCTTTGAGATATAGCCATCGCAGCCGGCCGCCAGCGCCCGCTCGCGGTCGCCGGGCATCGTGTTGGCGGTGATCGCCACAATCGGCACGCTGGCCAGAATCGGCAGCGCCTTAAATTTGGTCGTCAGCTCATAGCCGTTCAGGCCAGGCAGATTGATATCCATCAGGATCAGGTCGGGCGGATGCAGCTGGGCCATCTCCAGGCCGACCGCGCCATCGGGCGCCACCTCAATCGTGTAGCCCTTCGAAGTCAGTGTCCGCTTTACCAGCCGCTGATTATCGTAGTTATCTTCGATATATAAAATCGTAATTGGATTGGACATCGCAAACCTCAATCTATGCTCAGTAAAACGGGGTGGATGCCTAGCTCTCGACTGGCGCGGCGATCTGGGCGGTGGCGATGGCAAACGAGAACGTGCTGCCGACGCCGGGCTTGCTATCGACCCAGAGATCGCCCTCGTGGAGCACAATCAGCCGCCGGGTGATCGAGAGTCCCAGGCCGGAGCCGATGATGCCGCGCGCCCCGGCGTGAACCTGGCGGAACTCCTGAAACAGATTGGCCAACGCCTCGGCGTCCATGCCAATCCCGGTATCCTGAACGCTGACCACCACCCAGTCGCCGGGCGCAAGATGGTGCGCGCCAATCGGCGTATCCGACTGCACGACCCGGCGCACGGCCCGCACGACAATCTGGCCGCGGTCGGTGAACTTCAAGGCGTTGGAGAGCAGATTGATCAGGATCTGGCGCAGGCGGGTCGCGTCGGCGTCGATCAGCGGCAGGTCGGGCGACACATCGACCCGGATCGTGACCGGCTTGTTGTTCATCAGCGCCCGCATCATATCGACCGCGCTGGCCACCACCGGCAGCAGGCCGGTCGGCTCGCGGTGCAGCGTGATCCGCCCGGCTTCAATCCGGGCCATATCCAGAATATCGTTGATCAGGTCAAGCAGATAGCGCCCGTTATTGTTGATCGTCTCCAGGTCCTCGCGCTGGGCCTCCTCGATCGAGGGCGCCAGCTCATCGAGCAGCACCGTCGAGAAGCCGATGATCGCGTTCAGCGGCGTGCGCAGCTCGTGCGACACGCTGGCCAGAAACTGCGACTTCAGGCGATCGGCGGCCTGGGCGCGGTCGAGCGCCTCGCGCAGCTCGGTGGTGCGCTGGGCCACCAGATCCTCCAGGTTTTGGAACGAGAACGCATTTTCAATCGTCAGGCCGACCATGTCGGCAAAGTTCAGCAGCAGCGAGGCATCCTGCACGGTGACTGGGCGATTATGCAGATAATAGTCGGCCGAGATCAGCCCGAGTACATGCTCGCGGCCAATAATCGGCGCCTGAATATACGAGTCGCTTTGCGAGATCGCCTGCTTGCGCTGGATCACCTGCGGGTGATCCCACGGGTTATCGACAATCACCGCCTGGCGCGAGCGAATCACCCCGGCCTCGATGGTCGGGCTATCCAGGGTGATTGGCTCAGACAGGGTGACCTGCAAAAACTGCTGGGCAAGCTCATCGTGACCTTCGCCAAACGAGACCGAGACAACCTCCAGATGGTTCTCGCGGACCAGATACAGCACCGCCCGGTCGAAGCCAAGGTGTTCACACAGCAAAACCGGAATCTGCTCGAGCACGGTGGCCAGCGAGCGCAGGCGTTTCAGCTCGTTGCTGGTCTCGTTGATCGCGGCCATCTGCTGGGCGTTGGTCTCCAGCGCGTCGACCTTCTCGCGCAGCGCCACCGTCATCCGATTGAACGATGCGCTCAGGCGGCCAATCTCGTCATCGCGGCGGACCAGCAGCTGCTGATCGAGCTGGCCGGAGGCGATCCGCTGGGCGCCCTCGTCGAGCTTGCGCAGCGGGCTAATCAGGGTCCGCGCCAGGCTCGAGGCCAGCGCCACCACAAAGCCACAGGTGATTAGGAAGGCCACAATCAGGTCGTTGCGCAGCTGATCCTGCTTAGTCTGAATCGCCAGCCCGGCGGTGCGCGCTGGCGCGACGACCTCATCAATCGGCAGCACCAGGCCAACCACCCAGCCGGTGGTCTCCATCGGCGCGTAGGCCAGATAGCGATCGCCGCCATCGAGCTGCAGGCGCTGCACCCCGGACTGCTGCTGCCTGACCCGGTCGGCGATCGTGACCAGGCCGGGATCGGGATTGGCGAAGAGGTTATCGGTTTTGAAGGTCTCGTCCCAGCGGGTGCTGCCGACATCAAGCTTAGGGCGGACGATAATATTGCCAGTGTCGTCCATCACAAAGGCGTAGCCGCTGGTATCCGCGCTCAAGCCCAGCACATCGGACTGGATCGTCGTCAGCAGAATATCCATCCCGACCACCCCAACCAGGCGCCCGCTGATATACACCGGGGCGGCGGCGGAGATATTCAGCTGTTTCGTGACCGCATCAACATAGGCGTCGGTCCAGATCGGGCCGCGCTTTTCGACCGCGGCGGTATACCACGGGCGGGTCGTGGCATCAAATCCCTCGGGCAGCTGGGTGACAATCGTCGAGTCGTTAAACACCGAGACGCCGTTTTCGGTGGCCAGATAGCCGAGCGAAATCAGCGGATTGATACTGACCTGGCTGATCAGGGCATCGGCGGTGCGCTGCGCCTGTGAGACCGTGGTGCGCAGATTGGCAGGCGGATTGGCAACCGCGCCCTCGCCGGTGAGCCAGAACAGCTCGATGCGCGGCGCCTGCAGCTGGTCGCGGGGGGTGCTAAATGACTGAACCGCAACCTCGGTCACGGCCTGAACCTGGCGCTGGATATTCAGCAGCGTCCGATCGTACAGCTCGGCTTTATCCAGGGCGCGCTCCTGGAGCGTGCGCTCGGCCTGGGCCAGCAGCGTGACCTCGCTCTGGGTGACGGCGGCATTGCGCGCCTGGCTAATTCCACGCAAACTCAGCCAGCCAACAATCACCAGCGCTGGCAGCGACACACCTAGTGCCAGAATCAAAACACGTGCCTGAAGGCCAAATCGTACCCAGCCAGGTTTCGATGTCATCTGCGATGTCCTTACGTGGTCAGTGATGCAGTCAGGAGTTAGGTGATAGATGAAGGGATTGGTTCGTTCTGAATGCCTAGTGTATCACACCGCCGAACGGCAAGCAAAACCGCCCCTCAGCGCCGCAGAGCAAAAGCGATCGCGTTTTTCTTGTATACTTCTTGCCAGACTGGGCCTGTTCGCTGTATCCAGCTTAGAGAAGGAGACGCCAATGAGCGGCTTATCTCACGATGACGAAGTTCGCCCGCTCGACTCAGTGAGCGGAGTACCAGACGTAGCTCGAGACAGCGCTGTGGCGGCCAAGCCACGACAGAGGGTAGTAGTGCGGCGCACGCTCAAGGTTGGCTTTGCGCTGGTCGGTCTGTTTCTGTTTATCCTGGCCCTGCGCATGCTCAGCAAAGGCGCCGGCGGGATCGGGCCGTTCCTCAAGGATAATCTTGGCATCGAAAGTGCGGTGAATACCCTGGGATTTGGCTGGCTGTTTGCCTATGGCGTTTTGAGCGGATCGCCGGTCGCCAGCATTGCGCTCTCGTTCCTCGACAGCGGCGTGATCACCCCGCTGCAAACCTTTACGATGATCACCGGCTCCCGGCTAGGCGCGTCGTTTATCGTGCTGGTGATTGGCTTTATCTACTACCTGCGCGGTCGCCAGCGGGCCGCCTCGATCTCAATCGGCATTCTGTCGCTGAGCGTCACCGCCACCACCTATGTGCCGGCCCTGCTGATCGGCTACTGGCTCCTGGATAGTGGGATCATCGACAACCTAACCTTAGCGCTGCCATCGTCGGTCTTTGACGTGGTTGAGCAGCTGTTCGACCCGATTGTGGCCTGGGTGCTTGGCCACACCAACAACCTGACCCTGTTTGCGCTGGGGATTGGCGTGCTGCTGCTGGCCTTCAATCTGCTCGACCGGGCGCTGCCGCAGGTCGATGCCGAGCACAACGCCTTTGGCCAGGTCGGCGGCCTGATCTATCGGCCAATGGCGATGTTTGCGCTGGGCGCGTTTGTCACCACGCTGACCCTGTCGGTCTCGGTCTCGCTCTCGATCCTGGTGCCGCTCTCGGCCCGTGGCTTTAT
This sequence comes from Herpetosiphonaceae bacterium, assembly GCA_034437415.1. GTDB lineage: Bacteria > Chloroflexota > Chloroflexia > Chloroflexales > Herpetosiphonaceae > JACCRK01. Next base: position 20,464 of record DAOTUS010000302.1, on the reverse strand, counting down.
CCGCCGCGAAAACACCCTGCCGTACATTATGGGCGCCAACATCACCACCTTTATTGACACCCTGATCGCCTCGCTCTTGATCAAATCGCGGTTTGGGTTTACGGTGGTGATGGCCGAAATTATCAGCATCACGGTGGTCTCGCTGCTAATTCTGCTGTTTTTCTATCGGCCCTACGAACGCGCAATTTTACGCCTGCAGGATCGGGTGGTCAATAATACGCCCATTCTAATCACGTTTATGGTCACAATGGTTGTCATCCCAATCATCTTACTATTGGTGTAGCCAGACGTGGGAGTACTTGCTCTATGGATACAGTCCACATCATGATTTACCTGGATGGCTCATCGGCGGCGCGGCGGGCTGTAAACTATCTGGCCCCGCTGGCCCGCCACAGCCACATTACGATTACACTGCTGGTCGATCAGCCCCACGAGGCCGAGGCCGAGACCTTGTTCAGCAATGCCGAAAGCCTGCTCAACGCCGTCAACCTGCCCATCCGCTCGATCCGGGGCGCCACCGCCGAGCGGGCGATTGTGCTTGAGTCGCGGGCCAGCCAGCCCGATCTGGTGGTGTTTGGCCCGCTGAGCAAGGGCGGCTGGCAGCGCTGGCTCGGCCAGTCGGCGGTGCGCTCGCTGGCCCGCCGCCTGACCACCTCGATTCTGCTGATGCGCGGCCGGCCCAACGAGCTGCGGCGGGCGCTGCTCTGCACCGCTGGCGGCAGCGAGGGCATCGGCGACGCCCGAATGACCGCCGCGCTGTTCGGGCCGCTCCACGGCCAGGCAACCGTGCTGCACATCGTGTCGCAGATGCCGCTGATGTTCAACCGCGATCAGCGCAACCCCGACTATCTGGCCGAGGTGGTGATGAGCGAAAACACGCTGGTCAATCGCAATATCGCCGCCGTCCAGACGGTGCTGAGCGAGGCCGGGGTCCACGTCAAGATTCGGATTCGGGTCGGCATGGTGGTTGAGCAGATCAAGGAGGAGCTCCAGGAGGGCGGCTACGATCTGCTGGTCATCGGCGCCCACCACGCCCGCACGCCGCTGGATCGGGTGCTCCTCGAAGACCTGAGCACCGAGCTGCTGCTGGATAGCCCGGTTCCGGTGCTGGTTGTGCAGAATGTTGGCTAGGGATAGAAAAGGAACAAACAACAATGAACGTGCTTTTGCTAGATAACTACGACTCCTTCACCTACAACCTGTATCAGTACCTGGCCGAGCTGGGGGCGAACGTTATCGTCAAGCGCAACGACGAGATCGAGGTTGATGACGTGCGCGAGCTGGAGATCGACCGGATCGTGATCTCGCCGGGGCCGTGTACGCCGGCTGAGGCGGGGATCAGCGTGCCGATTATCCGCGAGCTGTGTGTCGAGTACCCGATTCTGGGCGTGTGTCTGGGCCATCAGTCGATTGGCGCCGCGTTTGGCGGGCGGGTAATTCGGGCGCCGCAGCTTCGCCACGGCAAAACATCACCAATTACCCACCACGGCCAGGGGATTTTTGCCGGGCTGCCCTCGCCCTTCACCGCCACCCGCTATCACTCGCTGATTGTCGAGGCCGCGACGTTGCCCAGCGTGCTCGAGGCCACCGCCTGGAGCGATGACGGCCTGATTATGGGCCTGCGCCACCGCACGCTGCCGGTTGAGGGCGTGCAGTTTCACCCCGAGTCGATCATGACCGAGCACGGGAAGGCGCTGCTGGGCAACTTCCTGCGCATCCCCAGGTCCGCAACCGCCGAAAGCCTGGCCGTGACCAGCTAGGCGCTGATGTTTGATTGTGTAATTTTTTGCGCTGTGAGCTTGCACCCATGCAGCAACTAACCCTCCACCCCGACCGAATTCCAGCCGAGCTAGCGGCCTGGCTGCGCGAGACCAACCAGACCACCGTGCTGGTGGCGATCGAGATCGACACCGATGGCTACGTGTCGCTCCAGGCGCTGCCCGATGTCGATCCGCAGCTGGTGCCACGGGTGCGCAAAACAATGGCCCAGTACGAAGCGACGCTGCGGCGGCTGCTGTAGGTTAAGTAGCTAGTCGCTGGTAGCTGGCAGCTAGTACATCTATTGGTTCTTTAAGTAGGTCACAAAACCTGAATTATAGCTTTGCAATGCGATAAAGCTGCCTAAATCCCTACAGACTCATCTAGCTACCAGCTACTAGCTGCTAGCTACTAAGGTGAAGGAACACCGTGGACACACCAACTATACAATTTTTGGGCCTGCCCGAGGTGCTGCTGCTGCAGACCATCGTTATTCGGCACATCGGCGGCATTCAGGGCATCACCGAGCAGGGCTTCGAGCGGCTGGCGACTGCGCTGGCAGTGCCCCAGCAGTCCATGTTTGGCGAGGATCTCTACCCCGACCTGAACGCCAAGGCCGCCGCGCTGTTTGACGCCCTGGTCAACGGGCACTGCTTCAGCGATGGCAACAAACGCACCGCGCTGCTGGCCATGATCGAGTTTCTGGCCCGCAACGGCCGCCGCTTTGTCGCCGCCGACGACGATGGACTGTACGACTGGGTGCTCAGCGCCGCCGCCCGCACCACCACACGGGCCGAGCAGGCCGACTGGGTGGCAGCCCGCTCCGAGGCGATCGTATGAGCGAGCCAGGGCCGATTCACTACCTGACGGTTGAAGATGTGCTCCACATCCGCGACACGCTGGCCGTGCAGTACCAGGACTCGTTTGATGTGCTGCGCTTTCACCAGCTCCTCTCGGCCCTGGCCAGCCCGCAGCAGTCGCTGTTTGGCGAAGAGATCTTCCCAACCCTCTGCGCCAAAGCCGGCATGCTGCTGACCGGGCTGGTGCGCAATCACCCGTTCTGGGATGGCAACAAGCGGATTGCGCTGGCAACCACGGCCCTGCTCTTGCAGCGCAACAGCTATGCCCTTCAGGTTGAGCTGGCCGAGGCCGACCGTTTCACCACCCAGCTGGCGACAGGGGCCGCCGACACCGCCGCCGCTCAGGCCTGGATCGAACGCCACAGCCACCCGATCGGCAACGACAGACCTAAATAATCGGTTAATAGCTCAAAAATCCAGTGTGGTATAATGCTTTCACTCTCAACTCCACTGAACCCAATCGAACTAAACCCAAAACCATAGAAAGCTCCCATCATGATTTCTGTTGGCGATCAAAAAACCGAAAAAACCGATGCGGACTTGCTGGCAGCAATTTGTCGCGAGGATATGCTTGCATTGCAGACGCTGTTTGATCGCTACCGCCAGCAGCTGTATCAGACAGCCCTCGGGATCACCCGCGACCAGCATATTGCCGAAGAGGTGCTGCAGGATTGCTTCTACCGCCTGTACCGCTATGCCGGCAAGCTCGATGGATCCTCGCCGCTGGCGCCGTGGCTGTATCGGGTGACGGTGAACCTGTGCTACAGCCGCCTGAAGAAACGCCGCCGCCAGTGGGCCGAGTCATTTCACCATTTTGCCGAGCGCCTGTGGGCCAGCCCGCGCTCGGCCCCGGATTATGTCGCAGAGCAGCACGAGATGCAGGCGGTCGTGCGGGAAACGCTGGAGCGCCTGTCGCCAGCGCATCGCGCCGTCCTGGTGCTGCACTATTTCCACGATTACTCGCTAACCGAGATCGCGGAAATCCTCGAGTGTCCTGAGGGCACGGTTAAGTCGCGCCTCTTCTATGCCCGCAAGGTTTTGAAAGAGCAGCTTCAGCGCACCGCCCCCGAGAATGACCCTCTGCCAGATTTTGCCTAACCATTGAGTTAACTGAGGTGGCTATGGCCGTTGAAGCCCAGCAATCTATCCAGCAATCTCCCCAGCAGGTATTAAGAGCAGGCGATCGGTTTTTTGGTTTTATCCGGGTTGTGATTCTTAGCTTAGCCTTAGCGCTGGCAGTTCGCCTAGACACCCAGACAATTATGCCCCCGACAGCGTCGCCGTTCGCCATGATCTGGTGGGCCTACGCGATTTTTAGCGTTGCCATCGGCCTGGCGGTGTTTGTCCCCAGCGTGCGGCGGGTGCTGCCCTGGGTTTTCCTGGGCGACCTAATCTTTCTCTCCGGCCTGGCGATCTCCAGCACGATTCCGCTGAGTTTGTTTTTTGCCCTCTTTCTGCTGCCAACGGTGTGGGCGGCAACCCATCGCTCGCCGTTGATGGCGCTGGTCAGCGGCACGCTGGCCGCCGGGCTGTTTGCCGCACTGACGTTCGCCAAACAAAGGTCAGCTGAGGGCGCCCTGGCGCAGTCGGCGCTGCTGGAGCTGATCGTCTACACCTGTATCTTGATTATCGTATCGTGGCTGATTAGCACGCTCACCGGACAATCGGGCGAGGTCAATCGCCAGCACGTGGTTGAGGCGCGGCGCGATGTCGATACGGCCAAAGGCGCCGCCGAGTCCTACCGCGACCGCATGCGGGCGCTGTACGAAGTCGCCTTCAATCTCAGCACAACCATGAACTTTCAGACTGTGCTTGACTCAACCGTGAACGAGTCCCGGCGCATGGTGAGCGGCTCCGCCAGCCTGGTGCTGCTGCCCACCGGCGAACCCGATGAGCTGTATGTCGCCGCCGGCCAGGGCGTTGATGAAGAGGATCGCAATCGGCGGGTTCAGATCGAGCCCACCGGCGTGCTGGGCCAGACGCTGGGCGCTGGCACGCCCCGCATCGTCGTCAATCTGGCGGACTCTCCGGCCCTGAGCAGTCTGACGGCGCTGCGCCGCTGCACCAGCGTCTGCTGCGTGCCGCTGAGCGCTGGGCGGCGGAACTATGGCATTCTGGTGGTTGGCAGCGAGCGGGCCGCGCCGTTCACAGAAGATGAGATGGGCATGGTCGCCGCGCTGGCGAACTACGCCATTATCGCGATGCTGAACACCCAGCTCGTCGGTGAGCTGCGCGACGAGCGCACCAAGCTGATCAGCAAAGAGGAAGAGGTGCGCCAGCAGCTGGCCCGCGACCTTCACGACGGCCCGGCCCAGTCGGTCGCCGCGATCACGATGAACATCGAGTTCGTCAAGCGGCTGCTGGAGCGCGATCCAGCCAGGGTGCAGCAGGAGCTGACCAAAATGGGCGAGCTGGCCCGCCGCACCACCTACGATATTCGCACGCTGCTGTTTGAGCTGCGCCCGCTGGCGCTCGACAGCCAGGGTCTGATCACGACCTTGCGCGAGTATATTGGCCGCTTCAAAGATGGCCCGACGGCGGTGGAGCTTGAAGATTCGGCTGGCGATGTGCGGCTCGATGCCAAGCGCGAAAGCACCGTGTTCAATATTGTCCAGGAAGCGACCAACAATGCCCTCAAGCACGCCCAGGCCAAGCATATCTGGATTCGCCTGACCAGGCAGGGCGACGATCTGATGGCGACCGTCCAGGACGATGGCAAGGGCTTTGATCTTCAGGCGGTGCGCAAGAACTACAATCAGCGCGGGTCGTTTGGCCTGTTGAATATCGATGAGCGCGCCCGGATGATCGGCGGCAGCGCCGAGATGAACTCCGCGCCAGGGGCGGGCACGACGGTGCGGGTGATTGTGCCGCTGGACGCAACCACGATCTAGCATCCCACCCAATTAAAACCAGGAGCGGCCAGCAGAATCTCATTTCTGCTGACCGCTCCTGGTTTTAGGCTCACTATCAAACAGGGTTACTTCTGCACCCCTGGGATAAACACCTCCACGATCGGGGTCCAGGAGCGCGCCTCCGCCAGGGTTGTGGTGGCGTTGCGCCCACCCAGCGCGTAGATTGTCCGCTGCTTGGAGACAAGAATCTGGCGCGCCAGCGGATAGCCGGTCGCTAAATCCTCCTCATTCCAAAGGTTATTCTGAAAGACCAGAATTGGCCGGTCGGTCTCGGCCCCGCCGATCAGATACAGCCGATCGGTGATAAAGACTGCGGCGCCGCCAACCCGTGGCTCAGGCAGATCGAGCATGCGCTCCCAGACCTGGCCGACATAGTGCAGCGTTGCCAGACTGGCGATATTGTTCGTGGTCGTGCCGCCAACCACAAAAACCTCGCCGCCGGCCAGATCCTGGGCAATCGCGGCATCGCTCAGCGGCAGCGGCAGCGGCGCTCCGCTGGTCCACTGGCTGGCGCTCGGGTCGTAGATCAGGGTTGTGCTGACCGGGCCAGTGCCATCGTTGCCACCAAACACATACAGCTTGCCCTCGATCTCGGCCAGCGCATAGTCGGCCCGTGGCGCCGACATGGGCGGCCCTTCGATCCAGCTGTCGGTGGCAATATTGTAGATATCCAGGATTGTTGCGGGCGCGCCATTGACATCAAAGCCGCCAGGGACATAGATCTGGCCGCCAATAATTGCGCCCGACACTCCCGCCGCCGCATTGGGCTTGCTGGCGCGGGTCTGCCACTGCCCCGATTTTAAATCCAGCCGCCGGGTGACAGTGCTGATTCCGGCCGGCCCGGTGCCGCCGACCACATAGATTCCGTGGTCAAAATACACGCCGGCGGCATCCTCGGTTGGCTGCGGCAGGGCGGGCAGCGGCCGCCAGATATTCTCGACCCGCGGGATTGTGGTTGAGATCGCAGCGGGAGTCGCGGTCGCGGGGGCGTTTCTGGCGATGACCCAGCCGATCGCCCCGACCGCAACCACAATCACCACCAGCAGCGAGGCGATCAGGAGCGCAATCTGGCGGGGAATGGCGATATGGGTAATCGCCGGGCGCTCCACGGCGGGCAGGTCGATCGGCTTCGGCTTCGGCTCCGGCACGATCGCCGGGCTGGCTAGGGCGAGATCGGGCGCTGCCACGAGTTCAAGATCGTCGTCGGGCACAGGTGCGCCCAGCGGCTCGGGGCGGTCTTCAGGCGGCAGGCTTGCGCCATTGGCGGCGCCGGGCATGCTGATTAGGCCGCGCCGGAGCGCTTCCATTGAGGCTTCGGTGCGCGACAAGACGCCGAGCTTGCTATAAATATTGCGAATATGAACCTTGACGGTGTTGGGGCTGATGATCAGGTCCTGGGCGATCTCGTTGTTGCTGGCACCCGCCGCAACCAGCCGCACCACCTCTAGCTCACGCTCACTCAGTACTATTTGATCGGACATGCAGGTTTTCGTCGCTCCTTAGCTTTTCGTCTCGTCATGGTAGCGGATCGGTCGGGGGGTGTCAACAATTTATGGCTCTAAAGCATCAATTATCCCTCTGATGGCGAGGGCGGTAGAGTGGCTATGCAATCAGAATAGAAAAAACCATGGCCCTTCTGTTTTACAGATTTACTCCAATATTGGCAAGCATGGTGAGGAAACGACCTGGCCCTTCGCTTTGAAAAAAGATATGATTTTTATGATAATCATTCAGCGTTGCATCGTGCGCTGGAATTCCAGGGCGTTCCACCTGCCAGGGTACATCCGCCATGCTCGTGGTGGAGTCGAGAAATGCGTCAAGCTGGATTGTTGGGCCGCTGGTTGGTTGCAATGCGGTTTCAATTGCCTTGATGCGTGTATGCAGGGTAACTTTTTCATCGTTGAACTGGCCGAGCAGATTACGTAGCCCTTTGGGATCGATAAAAATAACGTGGTGCTTGGTAGGTGTAAGTAGCCAAAGAATAAAGTCGGGATAGAACCCAGCAGTTTGCCAAAAGTACACCCCTTTGCCTTTGGAAAGATTCCGCAGGACTACAATCTGCCAGTCGGCAGGCAAGGCTATGCTCCCGATGAATGTGCGTAGATCTTCGGCAAAGGTACGTTCGCCACTATTGAGCATAACCGGCACGGTTTTTTCAAGTTCGGCGCTGCCTTCAGTAAAGAGGGGCTGATAGAGATGTTCAGCAAGAAATAAGGTTGGAATGTTAGCTGGTTGCCTGGTATAAAGGTCGTCACTGGTGATTAAGTATTTTAAATCAGAAATAAACTGGCGCTGTGAGTCGCGCACCCACACGCTGTAGTGGTCGGGCATAACATCAGCAATAGTGTCAATGGTGACATAGTGTAGATGCTGTCCCTCCCAACGCAGACGGTGTTGTTTATAGAAATAATTCATATAGTCAATGACGATGCGCTGGGCCAGGGTTTGCACGCGGGCCAGGTCGTCAGGAGCGGTAACGGTGGCGATGCTTGGATTGCCAATCAGGGTGTAGGTATAGGGATCGGCGAGAATTTCCCGTAATCCAGCTTCAGAGACCCGTAGATTGCTGTAGCCTTGCTCGCGCTGATGGGTTTGTAAGGCGCTCTGCAGGGCCGACCAATCAAGCAGCGCCTGTGATGATTCGGGAAGGGTGAAAGGACGATCAAGCTGAGCCATACCCCGGATCTGGGGTGCGCGGCTACTTAGGCTTTGTAGCGTCTGGCTTACATTGAGCTTAATCGGATTAAGCGATCTATCAGGTAACAACGCTAGTCGCCGTTGTTGCTTGAAGCTTGTCCTGTGATCCAGGGTCGGGACCGTGAGCTGATTCAACAGAGCAGCATGCTTGGTTGCCTTCGTCGGCACTACGATTTCATGCAGCGGCTCGGCCTGGATGGTTTCCCGCTGAAGATATTCCGCAAATGTGTCCATATAGTTGGCCCGCAAGCCAAACACGGCCAGGGTTTCCAGCTGTTGCAGCGGGGTGGCGAGGTGGCTCGGCGCAATCGCCGCGCTGCGTTGCAGACTGTGTTTTTCACCCCGCAAGCGCACACCCCGACCAAAGAGCTGAATAATTTGCGAGCCTTCGCTTTTGCCCACATTCAGCAGGGTCATGGTGCTAACCCGCCAGCTATTCCAGCCTTCAGTGAATTTCTTGGCCCCGATCAATAGGTTTATCGATGATTGGGGACGGTTGATGGTGCCAAATACGCTACCGCCAAACCGATCAACGCTTTGGACGATCGAGGGAGCACGGTCGGCGACCAAATTGAGAAATGATGGGGTGTCACCAATATTGATCACCCCAAAAGGTTGGTCGTGGCTACCTGCGTGGAGGGCAATTTCCCCATCGGTCTGGGTGCGATCCACTAGCCGTAGCGGTGCGCTCTGCGGCGCGTGAAAGACCCGCTTCACAAGGTCGGCGTAGATGCTGGCAGCATCGAGACCTAGATCGGTAAACTGATTGGCAAATATGTCGAACCCATCGATCCGCAACTCGGATTGTCCGCTGATGATCCGTTCAATCTGATGAATGGTATTGGTTGGATTGTTGAGCACACGATCAATAAAGAGCACTGCATCCAGTACATCGGAGCTGGTGCCGCCGCTGCTTTTGCTGACCGCGTTGACGCTGCTGCCCACGAAAATCCAGAGCGGCGCTTCGAGATTGTAGGGTTTGAGCGCCAGGCGATGCAGGTCAAAGGTGCGACATTGTTGATAGAACTGGAGCAGATTCGCCAGCAGCATGCGTTCGTTGAGCCGTTCATCCCAGCCGTCCGGCAGGTTGAAGATGCTGTAGTCTTTGCCGTAGTTGTCGTTGTAAAAGTATTTGTAGGAATAATCAAAGACAATCGCTTTGCTGTATTCATCAATGAGGTTGGCTTTAAGTTTGCCGCCAGCAGCATGCACCGCCTGGCCGAAGGTGGCGCTGTACTCGAACGTAAAGCCGCCAGCACCCAGGGTGTCGCGCACGGTTTTCCACACATCGCCGCCGCTCCCCCGATGGCCTTCATCGACAAACACTAGATTGGGCCTGTTCCACTGCCCGACACTGGCACTGGCACCGCCACTTTTAGCCGCGCTGGTGGTGAGCTTGGTAATTTCAATAATCAGCACTGTCGCCGGATCGCGGAGTGGCACCGTGCCACTTCCGGCGCTACGCCAGCGTTCGGCGGGCGTGGCGCTGGCGTTCCATTCCTCCAGGTGTTGTTCGGAAAGTCCTTCGTTCGGCGTGATCAGAACGATATTTTCTGGTTGGGGGTTGTAGTGCAGATATTGATGATAGTTGAGGTGCATCAGCAAGGTTTTGCCGCTGCCAGTGGCCATCCATAGGGCGACTTTATCGAGGTCACTATCGACGAACCCGGTAAAATAGTCGCTTGCAGGCAGCCTGCGGTTGCGCTGGTCGCGGTAGAGATTGAGCTCGGTGAGCAGCTGCGCCCGATCCTGGCGACGGTGCAGCAGGATTTCGACCAGCAGCGCGGCACAGTATTGGTAGTATTTCAGCTCAAGCGGGGTGCTGCGCTGGCTATTAATCCGGGCTAGCGCGGTGCGAATGTTCAGATCGTATTGGGCCAGATCGGTGTTGGTTAGTTTCAGCTCAGCGGTCTGGTAGGCCAGGGTTGCGGCATAGCACGACATACCGTTGGCTGCCAGACCAACGTTGCAGGCTTTGAGCAGTTCTTGGAGGCGCTTGAGATCCAGACCAAGCTGGCTATAGAGCCAATCGAGCAGCAACAGCCGCGTTTCCAAGCGTTGTTTTGCCATTAGACGTTATTCCTGTAGGCATTGGTGTACCATTGTATGCGGAAATCAAGTGGGCGCGGCGATTGCGATGGTGCTACAGTTGACCGACGTTTTGGGCAGTTCATCGGCGACCCATTTTAGTGCGAAACACCGGGTCGAGCACATCCGCATCGGCGAGGTAGCTCGCGCCGTTGATGTAGACCTGGGCATCTTCCAGCGGAATGGTGGCGAGGATAAAGCGCTCGTCATCCTCCAGGTCCAGCCCAGCCATGTCACGCCAGATAATGACAACCGCGCTGCCATCGGGCAATGTCCCCCGCTGCTCCAGGTAGCGCCGCCCATGGTTGATGTGAACCCGCACACTGTGGACAGTGATTCCCATCAGGTAGGTAAAGGTGGCGGGGAGATCGACCACGGTGGGCGCGGGTGTGCCGCCATCACCATCGCTCGCCAGCAGGGTGTAGTGGCTGGGGTTGCTGAGCTGGGCAGTGTCCAGCAGGGTGGCGCTGGCACGGCTTTCCAGCTCCAACATGTAGCGAATGGTGTAGTCGTCGCGGTGCTCGCCCTGGAAAACCGCCAGCGCCGCCTGCGAAAGCTTGGGGTCGAACACGATGTTGTTCAGCGCATCTTCGTAGCTTTCCAGCCGCTCCACCCGAATGAGGTGGCGTTCGCCCGCCGGAGCGCCCGGCAGGCCGTTTTTCCACTCGGCGCTGTAGGCGGCTTTGATCACCCGTGGCTTTAAGACGCTGTCGAAGTAGGCGCCCATCTCTATCAGCACAAAGCGCCGTCGGCCGCCATCGGCGCGGTTCAGGCTCATCACAGCGTGGGCGGTGGTGCCGCTGCCGGCGAAAAAGTCGAGGATGAGATCATCAGGAGAAGAGGCTTGTTCAACAAGTTCTCTTATCAATCCTTCGGGTTTTGGAAAACCAAAAAGTTCGGATCCGAAAAGTCCACGAATTTCTTGTGTTCCAGCACTTGTATTAGGAACATTAAGCAAAGTAGAAAATCCAGTATAATCGCTCTGAAGATCATTCTGGAATTTTTTATGGCGCGGTCTACCTTCAGGACTTTTTGGCCATAAAATACGGTTTTCTATAATCTTTTTCTCCATAGAAGATCGTTCATATCTCCAACCTTTTTCAGAACAACCATAATTTATACCTGTTTTTGGATCAATAAGATCATAATGAAGATTTGGTCGCTTATCTTTTGTCGCTAATCCAACTAAATTATCACTCATCCAATCGCCACGAGGATCATTATCAGGGTTTGAATATTTATTCAAATCCTTTGCTTTTCCTTGTATTCCATTGCCATATACTAAAACATATTCATGATCATTTGATATACCTGTTTTATCTCTACTATCAACATTATGTCGACTCTTCCAAATAAATGTTGCAATATATTTTTCTTCGCCAAATATAGTATCCATCAGGATACGTAAATTTGGCTGTTCAATATCGTTAATACTCACAAAAATCACCCCATCGTCGCGGAGCAGCTCGGCGGCGGCGCGCAGGCGGTCCTCCATCATGGCCAGCCACGACGAGTGTTGGTAGCGGTCTTTGTAGAGAAAGCCATCGTTGCCCGTGTTGTAGGGCGGATCGATATAGATACACTTGATCTGTTTGGCGAAGGTTGGGCGCAGGGAGCGCAGCGCCTGCCAGTTCTCGCTGTTGATCAGCGTGCCCGTGGTGGCGGCGGCGAGGTCGGGGATTGCGGCGAGCAGCGCATCAACGGTCGGCTGATCGAACAGGCTGGTATCGACCAGCACGGTCGGGTGCTGATCGAGCCAGGCGCCATCGACCACCTCTCCAGCTAGCGGAAAGCCATACCAGGAGCGCCAGGCCGCCAGCTGGCGCTGGTTCGCCGCGATGGTTGGCAGCAGCGCCGCCGGAACCTGATCGAGCGTGATCAGCCAATCGCAGCGCAGCACAAACTTAGGTTTTTCAAACAGACGGCGCTGCAGATCCTCGACCTGAGCCAGGAAATCAATCACCGTCCGGCAGACCCCGCGCATTGTGCGCAGGCGATTGGATAGCCGGGCAAGCTGAACATCGCTGGCCTGCTCCCACTCGTCCAGGCGCACCAGCTGGTGCTTGATAAACACATCCAGCTCAGCATTGAGGAAGCGGCGTAAATCCTTATGGACAAAATAATCCGAGGAACGGCGGCGGGTATAGCGGCGCAAATGTTTGAGCAAGCGCGACGACTCGCCAGCGGATTCGGCCTCGTTGAGGGCAACCACGAGCGGCGCCGGAGCGCTTTCCAAAATCGTCTCAACCGCTTCTCGCAGCAACCGCTCCTGTTGGGTTTGGGCATTCCCGCCCTCGGATTCACCCTCGCGCAGCGGGCGATAGGCAAAATAGACCGTCAGCGTGCGCGAGTCAGGCGCATATTCCACGGCCTGTTCATCGCGCAGAACCCAGAACTGGCGCGCCGATTTATTGTTGTTGGCTGCCACCTGGGCGCTATCGACGGCAAAACGCACCGTGTAGACCGAGCCTTCGCTGCCCGTCACCGTCCACTGGTAGGCGCTGAAGCGCTCGCCAGTTTTAACGTAGTATTGATCGCGGTTGGCAAAATGCAGCAATACCTCTTCGCCGTTATAGGGCAAGACGTAGGAATGGGTGGAGCCAAAGCGGCGCTGGGTAATAAAGTCACCATTATCGTAATAGCGCCCGAGAAAGGTTAGCACATCGTTGTAGACTGCCTCCACGCTGCTGGATTCGGCGGCGACTGAAGCATGGCGTTCACGTAATTGCATAAACGACTGAACCAGCTGCACCCCAGCAAACATCGTCTGCACCGCGCCGTGGTCATCAAAGGCACCTGGGCCTAAGTTCGTCACAATTTCAGCGCGTTTCTGCTCTAATTCCTGATTCAGCAACGCCTGATCGGTGCTGGAGTAGGAGCGCATTTGATCTTCGATTTTCGTGGGCAACGTGCTGATAAACTGCTCAATCGCAACACGTTTCTGATTCATCATCCGATAAATGCCAAAATCCAAATCAGCATCATCAAACTGGAACATCGTCCGTAACATTTGTTGTAGCTGGTGAGCAGCATTCATCGCAGACTCCGAAATCTAAAATAGCGCCCTGACAGCACGGGTACCCCAAACGAGCGTCCGCTATCGTACCACAAATTAGTTGGGCGGCGGGAACAGCGACCCGGCCTACATTTTGCCACGCGGGCGGCCCTTGACCTTTTTCTTCTCGCCGTAGGCGGGCCTGGCCTCGGAGGTGCGGCGCGGGCGCTGGTTGAGGCTCTCGATCACGGAGACATCATCCATCAGGGCCAGCGTCTGGCGCAGCTCGGTGACCTGGTCGCGCAGCAGGGCGGCTTTTTCGAACTCCAGGTTCTTGGCGGCCTGCTTCATCTGCTTCTCGGCGTCGACGATCAGCTTGAACAGCGCGTCTTTGCTCAGCTCGCTGGTGTCCTGGCCCGCAGCAGTGTAGGCGGCTTTCTCATCGGCGACCTTGCGCAGGCGCTCGTTGATGTCGCGGATGCCTTTGACGATGCCTTTTGGCTCGATGCCGTGCTGCTGGTTGTGGGCCTCCTGGATCGCCCGGCGCCGCTTGGTCTCGTCGATGGCGTACTGCATCGCCGGCGTGATCCGGTCGCCGTACATAATCACGGTGCCGTCGATGTGGCGGGCCGCCCGGCCAATCGTCTGAATCAGGGCCGACTCGGAGCGCAGGAAACCCGATTTGTCGGCGTCGAGAATCGCCACCAGCGAGACCTCGGGCAGGTCCAGGCCTTCGCGCAGCAGGTTGATGCCGACCACCACATCGAACACGCCCAGCCGCAGATCCCGCAGAATGTCGACGCGATCCAGCGTGTCCACGTCGGAGTGGAGATACTCGGTGCGCACCCCCATCTCTTTGAGGTAGTCGGTCAGATCCTCGGCCATGCGCTTGGTCAGCGTGGTGACGATCGCCCGCGATCCCGTATCGACCCGGCGCTTGATCTCGTTGAGCAGGTCGTCGATTTGGCCGCGGGTTGGCCGCACGTGGACGACCGGATCGATCAGCCCGGTCGGGCGGATGATCTGCTGGACGACCTGCTCGGAGTGCTGGTACTCGTAGGGGCCGGGCGTGGCCGAGACGTAGATTGCCTGGTGGACGTGGCGCTCGAACTCGTCGAACATCAGCGGGCGGTTATCCAGCGCCGACGGTAGCCGAAAGCCAAAATCCACCAGGGTCTGCTTGCGCGACTTATCGCCGTTGAACATGCCGCGAATCTGCGGCATCGAGATGTGCGACTCGTCAACAAAGAGCAAAAAGTCATCGGGAAAGTAGTCGAGCAGGGTCCAGGGCGTCTGGCCCGGCCCGCGCCGATCCATGTGGCGGCTGTAGTTCTCGATGCCGGAGCAGTAGCCCAGCTCCTGCATAATCTCCAGGTCGTACATCGTGCGCTGCTTGAGCCGGGCGGCCTCGAGGATCTTGCCCTCGCCCTCCAGGTAGGCCAGCTGAACGACCAGCTCCTGCTCGATATCGCTGATCGCCGCCTGCATCTTCTCGCTGGTGGTGACAAAGTGCTTGGCCGGGAAGATATCGATCGTCGTTTTGGTCGCCAAAATCTCGCCGGTCAGCGGGTCAACCTCGACGATGCGCTCGATCTCGTCGCCCCACATCTCGACGCGGTAGGCGGTCTCGGCGTTGGCGGGGAAGATCTCCAGGGTGTCGCCGCGGACGCGAAACGTGCCGCGGTGGAAGTCGATATCGTTGCGCTCGAACTGGAGGTCGATCAGGGTTCGCAGCACCTTATCGCGGTTGCGCACCTCGCCGACCCGCAGCGCCAGCGCGACCTGGCCGTAGTCGGTCGGCGAGCCAAGGCCGTAGATCGCCGAGACCGAGGCGACGATCAGCACGTCGCGGCGGGTGAACAGCGCCTGGGTGGCCTCGTGGCGCAGCCGATCGATCTCCTCGTTGATCTGGGCCTCTTTTTCGATGTAGAGGTCCTTCGAGGGCACGTAGGCCTCGGGGGTGTAGGCGTCGTAGTAGGAGACGAAGTAGCCGACGGCGTTCTCGGGGAAGAACTCTTTGAACTCGGAGTACAGCTGGGCCGCCAGGGTCTTGTTGTGGGCCATCACCAGGGTCGGGCGCTGGAGCCGCTGGACGATCTCGGCCGCGACAAATGTTTTACCGGTTCCCGTCGCCCCCAGCAGGGTCTGATGTTTGTGCCCCTGTTCAATTCCGGCGACCAGCTTCTCGATCGCCTGGGGCTGATCGCCCAGCGGCGTGTATGGCGCGTGTAGCTTAAACTCTGTCATCGATCCTCCACGGAACATCACAAATTATCGCGGCGACGGTCGGCTGCATCACACCATTATACCCCGGTTCAAGGCGTTTTATCTCATTCCGGGGGCGGAAAGTAGCACGAATGGGCGAGATTTGCCGGATCGGATCAGCAGAATGCCACTTGACGAACGCGGAAAAACCATCTACAAAGAGCGCTAACAATCTTGATCTCAACTGGAGAGCTGCTATGAACCTGTGGCACGACGTAGACATTGGCCCGGCGGTCCCCGACATTATCCACGCGGTGGTGGAGATTCCACGCGGCTCGCGCAACAAGTACGAGCTGCACAAAGAGACGGGCGCGATCAAGCTCGACCGCGTGCTGTACTCGGCCGTACACTATCCCGGCGACTACGGCCTGATCCCGCAGACCTACTACGACGACGGCGACCCGCTGGACATTCTGGTGATGACCAATAGCCCGACGTTCCCCGGCTGCATCGTCGAGGTGCGCCCGATCGGCATGTTCCGCATGCTCGACAAGGGCGAGATGGACGACAAGATCCTGGCGGTGCTCAACGCCGACCCGTTTTTTGCCGACTACCACGACTACACCGACGTCCCGGCCCACTACCTCAAGGAGGTGACCCACTTCTTCAGCGTGTACAAGGACCTCGAGGGCGTGCGCATCCAGGTGATGGGCTGGGAGAACGCCGCCGCCGCCAAGGAGCGGATTCGGCACGCGATGGAGCTGTATCGCCAGTATCGCGCCGAGCACTAGAGGCTCCGTTCAGCGGACGCGGGCGGGCACCCCGACGGCGGTGACATTGGCCGGAAGATCGTGCACGACCACCGCGCCAGCCCCGACCGTGGTCCACGCGCCCACCGTGCGCCCCTGAATGATCGCGGCGGCCATGCCGAGATTGGCCCCGGCGCCGATCCCGACGTTGCCGGCCACCCGCACGCCGGGGTTGAGGTTGGCCCAGTCGCCGACCACGCTGTCATGGCTGATGCTGGCGCCCACATTCACGATCGTGTGCGCGCCAACCCAGGCCAGCGAGCCAATCACCACGTTGGGAAACACCATCGCGCCGGGGCCGATCGTGGCGTGGGGCGAGATCACGGCGTGGGGCGAGATTGCGGCGCTGGCGGTCCAGCCGGGCGCCAGCCGGGCGGCGATCTGCTGGCGGGTGCGGTTATCGCCAACCGCGATCACCACGCCGACCTCGGGGTGGGCGTCGACCCAGGCGGGCGGGCCGAGCACTGGAAGGCCCAGCACGTAGGTGCCGTGCTGCGCGGCGGCGTCAGTCAGCAGCCCGACCAGCGCCCGCGGCGGGCCGCTGGTCGGGCTGGGCCTGGACAATCTCGGCAACCTCGCGGGCGTGGCCGCCGGTGCCAATAATCACGATCGGCCTCATTGTGAATCCCCCGAGTCCAGGTCGCGGGCGACGCCGGCCTGGCCATAGATTCCGGTCGGGTGAACCACCGCCTGGATAGTACGGCGTAGAATCTGCCAGTCCAGGCGCCAGCTCCAGTGCTCGATATACCAGCAGTCCAGCGCAATCCGCTGCTCCCAGGTGATATCGTTGCGCCCATTGACCTGGGCCCAGCCGGTGAGGCCGGGGCGCACCGACAGTCGCCGCCGCTGCGCGGGCGTGTAGCGGGCCACCTGGCTGGGCAGGCTCGGGCGCGGGCCGATCAGACTCATCTCGCCGCGCAGCACATTCAGCAGCTGCGGCAGCTCATCGAGGCTCCAGCGGCGCAGGAACCGCCCGATCCAGAGGATCCGCTCGTCGTTGTGGGCCACCTCAATCCCCAGGCCCTGGGCCTCGGCATCGACCACCATCGTGCGAAACTTAAAGAACGGAAACAGATCCCCAGCGCGGCCAACCCGCTCGCGCACATACAGCACCGGCCCGCGTGAGGTCAGCCTGATCAGCAGCGCGATCAGCAGCAGCAGCGGGCTGAGGACAGCCAGGGCGGCGGCGGCGGCGGTCAGATCGAAAAGGCGTTTCGTAATTGGCATCGGTAATTAGTCTTCATTTTCTGATCGATTAAGTAAATTCCTGGCCTGCTGCGGAAATTTCTTGATCAGCCATTCGAGAACGTGAATTTGTTCTGTTCCTGGCGCTCGCCGGATTTGGGCCAACAGCTTCAAGGAAGTTGGCCGATCTAAGGTGAGATTTGAGGCACCTTCGTTACAGACAGAGCAAATAGCGCGTAAATTCGCGGCCTCATCGCTACCGCCCTGGGATTTATCAATAAAGTGGCCGATATGCAGGCGGGTTTTACGGGTTGGATCGTATGGATGGGACTCGCCTGCCACGGCTCCGCACATTTGGCACGTAAAGCCATTCCGATCTAAAACAAACGCCCGCGTTTCTTTAGAGATATCACGGGCAAACGCCGGGATCGGCTTTGGGTCAAGGAGCAGTGCCCGCGCCCCTGGCTTTTTATCGGTCATGCTGGAATTCCCACGGTATACACTCGGCGTGAGCGGCGGATACAGGCGCTCAGTTGACGTGAGACCGCCGCCGCAACCGGGGGCGGAAACGCATTCCCGATTTGGCGATAGGCGGCGGTTTTTTTGCCAAAAAACTGCCCCTCATCGGGAAAGCCCTGGAGCCGGGCCACCATCCGGGTGGTTAGCCTGGGGACACCGACAAAATCTTCGGCCGGCGCACTATCGGCGATCCCACGACCATCAACACCAAGCTCCGACCATGCCAGCCTAGCCCGAGTCGGACCAAGATCCGGCCCGCCGTGTTTTTTTGAGCCACCAACAATCGTTGGCGCAATCGCGTTCGCCTTAGCGCTCCAATCCAGCGCGCCGTGCCATGTATGTTCGTACATGAGATCAAAGAGGAGCTTTCCAACCGTTTTGGGAGGTTGAATTAAACTTTGAGGCCAGGAGAAATGCTCGCGATGCTCCTGCTTAATCGCAATGAGAACCATCCGCGGGCGCAGCTGAGATACGCCAAAATCAGCCGCAGTGAGAATTTTCCACTCGACAAAATATCCCATCCGATTGAGCTGCTCACGCAGATTAGCCCGATACGCATCAAATTTAGCATCAAGGAATCCGCGGACATTTTCCAGCATCACCGCAGTCGGCCGACTTTCATCGATCAGCCTGAGCGCCTCTGGGAAAAGATCGCGCTCATCACCGGCCCCAAGCTGTTTACCCGCCATCGAGAACGGCGGACAAGGGACTCCCCCGGCTAAAAGATCAACGCCATAGTATTGCGCTGCACTAAAATTTTTCACATCATCGTGGATAACATTCCACTGAGGCCGATTGAGCGAGAGCGTGCGGCAGGCGGGAGGCTCAATCTCGACGAGAGCAACTGGCTCAAATCCGGCGGCTTCTAAGCCTAAAGCCTGCCCTCCGGCCCCAGCACAAATTTCGATGCAGTACATAGTTCAAACCAATCTACATAGACAACTATTGGATTATAGCATTTAATGGATTGCCCTCAGCCCCGCAGCAGCGTCTGCGCCTGCGCCAGCACCTGGGCGACCGCGAGCGTGGCCATACACTCGCTGGGGCTGGTGGCGCGCGGGCAGTGGGTCAGCACGCCGCAGGGCGAGCACCACAGCCCCGAGCGCAGCACCTGGTGGCGCGCGGGCGGCCCCCACGGGCCAAAGCGGCGGTGGTCGCCGGGGCCGAACAGGTGGATCGTCGGCACGGCCTGGGTCACCGCCAGATGCAGCGGGCCGTTATCGACGCCCAGCACCAGCGCACAGCGGCCAAACAGCGCCGCCAGCTGGCCAAGATTGGCGGCGCCAACCAGGGTGTGGTGGGGCAGATCCGCCAGCAGCGCGCTGATCGCGGCCACATCGGCGGCGTCGGCGGGGCCGCCGGTCAGCACCAGAGTGCCGCGATCGGCCAGGCCGCGCGCCAGGGCCGCCCAGCTCGCGGCGGGCCACAGCTTGGCGGCGCCGCCGCTGCCCGGCTGGATCGCCAGCAGCGGCCGGGTGGGGCTGTTGGTCGCCAGCCAGGCGGCCGCCCAGGCGTGCTCGGCCTCGGTCGGAAAAAACTGCGTGGCGAAACCGCGCTCCGCAGCCGCGGCGGAAGGCCCGAGCAGCGCCACCAGATCCAGGGCCTGCCTGGTGACGTGGGCCTGCGGGTCCCAGGGCCGGGCGCTGGTCAGGGCTGGGGCGACCAGCGGATGGGCGCAGCCGACCCGGCGCCCGCAGCCGGCCGCCAGCGCCAGCAGGCCGCCCCACCAGTGGTCGTCGCGGGCGATGATCGCCGTGTCGAAGCGGCCGGCGCGGAGCAGCCCGGCGTAGCGCAGCAGAGTGCGGTAGGGCCGCAGGCTGCTGGCGGCCTCGCCGCGGACAAAGCCGGGGAATGGGCAGGTCAGCAGCGTGTCCACCGCTGGGTTATCGGCCAGCAGCCTGGTCGCCCACGGCCCGACCAGCACCGTGATGTGGGCCTGGGGAAAGCGGTGGCGCAGCGCGGCCAGCGCGGGAGTGAGCAGCAGCACATCGCCCAGATGATCGGGCTTGATCACCAGAATGCGGCGCGGGGCCAGGGTGGCGCTGCGGGCAAATGGCCGGAGCAGCAGCGCCACCAGCCGGACCAACAGCAAACGTAGGCGGTCTTTC
Organism: Herpetosiphonaceae bacterium; assembly: GCA_034437415.1. Lineage (GTDB taxonomy): Bacteria > Chloroflexota > Chloroflexia > Chloroflexales > Herpetosiphonaceae > JACCRK01. The sequence continues at coordinate 328 of DAOTUS010000302.1, read as the reverse complement.
ACGATCTTTGCAACCTCAGGACGAGTAGCTGGCAGCTAGCAGCTAGTGGTGCGTCAAGTGTCCGGTGATGATCGGGTGTCTCCACTGGCTGAGCCTGTCGAAGCCCATGATGTGGCTTCGACAGGCTCAGCCGACGAGCAGCTAGTAGCTAGTAGAGATTCTAACGCACAGTGGCGCCGAGATACTACCTCGACGCCACTTGGATCTGCTCACTAGTGGGTCACTTGTCACGTCCATCGCCATTGGGCAGCCGCCCGAGATCGGCGGATGGGCCGACGGGTGACGGCACCCGAGCCGCCTTGGCTATGCCGCCGCTGCCGCTGGCGTG
>DAOTUS010000301.1:0-6322 GCA_034437415.1 Herpetosiphonaceae bacterium | reverse complement strand
CACGCCAGCGGCAGCGGCGGCATAGCCAAGGCGGCTCGGGTGCCGTCACCCGTCGGCCCATCCGCCGATCTCGGGCGGCTGCCCAATGGCGATGGACGTGACAAGTGACCCACTAGTGGCCCGGCGCTGGCGCAGGCCCAGGTCGACCTGCTGCCCGAGATGGACTACAGCCTGGTGCTGACCGGAAGCGGGCCAGGCCACGGGATCCTGTTTATCGCTGACAACAATCGCTTCCGTGAGACCAGCCGCGGCTCCGTCCGCCTGCTCAACGCCACGACCGGCCGGGCGCCGATCACCGTGCGCGAGATCGGTGGCCGGACATGGTTCGACGATGCCACGTCCGCGAGCCTCGGCGACTATCGCCGCACCATCCTGCCCGTCGCCGATCTCCTGATTACCGATGCCAGCGGACTCCTGGCGTCGCTAGCGACACCTCAGCTGGCGGTTGGCGAGCGTGGCACGCTGCTGCTCACTGGAACTGCTGGTGGCGACGTGACCGCCGTCCTGCTCGTGGATGCCCAGCCCTACGCCCAGATCACGCTGGCCAACGAGCTTGGATCCAGCGTCGATCTGCTCGTCAACGGTCAGTCTGATCAGCGGCTGAGCGGCCTGAGCGCTGGCAGCGTGAGCGGGTACCAGGCGCTCCTACCCGGCACCTACACCTTCCAGATCGTACCCGCCGGCAGTGTCGGCCCCGCGCTGGCCACCCTGACGGCTGAACTAGAACCGGGGGCAGACTATACGCTCCTCGGCTATGCCAACCAGCAGAGCGCACTGCTCAATGATCGCAACACGCTGCCCACTACCCTGGGTACCGTTCGGGTCCGCCTCATCAATGCGGTATCGGATGGCACCGCGCTCGATCTCGCCGTAGCGACGGGCGGGACGCTGGCCAGTGGCGTTGAACCGGGCAGTGCCAGCGACTATATCGTTCTGCCGGCTGGCAGCGCGCACCTGCTGGTGCAAGGCACCAGCGGAGTCCTTGATCTGCCGGGCCTGGTGCTCAATGATGGCGACACCATCTCGCTCTATGTGACTGGCTTTGGCGCCGCGCTTCAAAACACCCTCGTCTCGGACGTTATGGTTGATCGCCAGACAACCAGCGTCTACAGCGTCCCTGCTGCCCAGCCCGGCACCTGGCAGCAGCGGCTGAGCAATATCCCGACTGATGGCAATGGCCTCACGTTTATGGGCGCCACGTTCGCCGCACCCAACCCACCGGCACTCAGTGCGGCCCAGGCGCTCGCCACAGGCCCACAGACCGCTACCGCCAGCTGGCGGCTGATCGCAACCGGCGCAGTGGGCATCAACGTCTACGCGACCACCGATGTGCCAGGCCTTCAGACCGGCACGGGAACGCTGGTGCGCGAAAACGTCCTGCTGCCCGCCGACGGAACACTCCAGAGCGCAGAGATTGATCTCAGCATGCTGCCCAGTGGCACCTACTATCTCTATCTGGCAACGAGCAATGGCGATGATCCGACGATTAAAGCCTATGCCCCGCAGCCACTGGTGGTCACCACACCCTGGAGCGCGACCTGGGTCGGCCAGCTCCAGGCCACCCCACGCTACCGCGCACTCGATGTGCGCTGGCTACCGAACACCAATCCCGATGTGGACGGCTACGTGCTGCGCCTGGATGAGGTCGGCGTAAGCGGACCAACACGGGTTATCAGCGTTGGCAACACCCTCGAGGCCCGTATTGACAGCCTCTCGCCGAACAGCGCCTACACCATCACGCTGCACGCGATTCAGGATGCGGCCACGGTGAGTCCGTCCAGCGGGGGAACCGTTCAGGCTACCGTGCTGGCGGCGGAGTTTACCCTGAGCATGCCGACCGGCCCGATTGCGGTGCGAGCGGGCGATGCAGTGTCAGTGAGCCTGGCGCTGTCAACCCCACTCGCCGTCTACCCAGAGATCGTCGGACTGACGATCGACGCGCTGCCGGCCGGTTTGGGGGTCGCGTTCGCGAGCCAGACCGTGACGCCAACCATGACCGGAACAATCACCGTAGTGCAACTTCAGCCATCGTTGACCTTGCCGACCGGAGTATATACCGTTTTGGTCCGAGCGCAGGGCGCAGGGGCAAGCCAGCAGCTGGAGATCGTGGTCACCGTGCTGGGCCGCAGCTTTGCCCTTGAGTCTATGGCGGGAACAACGCTCGCCGAAGGCGCGTCACAAGCGCTCTCCATTCCCACGGCCGCGATTAATGGTGGGGAAGCGCCTATTCGACTGAGCCTGGAGAACGTGCCGAATGGGCTGGATTATACCGTTGTCAACGACCTGGTAGTACCGGGGACGACCGCAACCCTGCTGCTGAGCGACACCCAGCTCCTGGCCCACGGCACCTACGTGCTCACCGTGGTCGGCGATGATGGCACGACCCGATCTGCACAGTCGCTCAATCTCCAGGTGACCAAAAGTGGTTTCTCGCTCACGGTGCTACACGACTTTGTCACGGTGAGCCAGGGCGAACGGGCTGATTATGCCCTGCAGCTGGTTGGACGCGGGGGATGGAGTACACCGGGCACCCTCTTCGTCGATGCGGCGTTGATCCCTGAAGGTATTGCGGTGGGCTTTGCGGCGACGAATCCAACCGGCCAGCTGTCGCCAACACTGGCGCTAACGACAACGATCGGGATGGATCAGCCGATCTGGTTGGTTGCAACGGTCAGCATGACGGTCACCGATGGGCTGTATGCCCTGCCGGTGAGCGCCAGCAGCGGTGGAAAAACGACGACCCAGTGGGTCTATGTCGGAGTGAATGTGATTGGGCCAGCGCGAGTCACTACGATCTATCTACCAACCGTGCTTCAAGCGACTGCACCCTCGACCACCAGAGTGTATCTGCCGCTGCTCAACGGACAGATCGCGGTAGAGCGGAAAAAGGATCGGTAGCAGCGGGGTAGGGTCTGGCATATCACTGGAGAGACCATCTCACATTACGAGCGTCCCTCGCCTCCGATGTGAGATGGTCTCTCCAACATCATCGGGCCATGATTCATGGTCAAGCATGGCGCATTACACCATCGTGGGTGGGGCTGACAGCGCTCAACGAGGGCTGATTTCCGAAGTCCGACTGGTGCTAGCTGGAGAGATACCGTGATGGTTGTCAAGGGGCAGTTTCCATGAAGCAGCTTGGCGGGATCATGGGCGGCTCACGCCGCCAGCACGCACCCCGTCAGCGCGATCACGCTGCCGTGTCGCGAGCGCTGATCACCGGTTGACGGTGGTCAGTGGTCTAGTTGGTGCACGTCACCCCCGCAGTTGGGTGAAGGCGAGCTAGGTCAAAGGGTTGCTGTTTCGTCACCACTGCCCAGGCTAGCTGCAATAATTTGCGGGCCGCTGCACACTGGGCTACCTTGAACGGCTTGCCGGCAGCCCGCAGCCGCTGGTAGAACGGACGAATGACCGGATTGTGCCGCGCCGCGCTCAATGTCGCCAGATACATCGCCTTGCGCAACCGGGCATGGCCACCGGGCCTTAAGCGCGCTCGTCCCCGCACACTGGTGCCCGATTCATGGGCCAGCGGGGCTAACCCCGCGTAGGCGGCGGCCGCTTGGGGCGTGGCACACACCGCAAAGTTTATGGTGGCAACCAATACCCAGGCAATCGTCGTCGGACCTAGACCGGGAATACTGTCCAACAGGCTGGCCGATGTCGCCCACGCTCCATTGCCCAAGGTTTGAACAATTTCCTGATCCAGCAGCGCAATGCGCGTATCCAAGTCGGCAATCACGGCCTGAAAGTGCGTCGCTACAGCGGTAACTTGGATCGGCCATTGGGCGAGCGCATGCTGCTGGTTCCGGGCTTGTTGCCGCATCTCCATCAGCGAATCGCGTGCCACTAAACGTTGGCGTAGTTCATGGTAGACGAGAGCACTAAAAAGTCGGGGGCAGTCGATCAATGACGTGGAGTAAACCCGACGTTCGGCCTCATCAGACCGCAGCGCTGATTGTGGCGGTGGCGGATCGGGTTGCCCCCGACTTTTTAGTGCTCTCCGCAGCGGGACGCCGATCCGTCGTCGGCCCGGTGGTTAAGTGGGCAGCGCTAGGCTCGGACCACTGACCGCCATCGGTTGGGCGCTGTCCACTTTTCCATCCGGGCTGGGTGTCGTCAGGTCAGCGGGTGTTGTCGTTGGCGTGCCTCCCGCGTGCATGCGCTGGGCATTGGTGGCCTCACGGGCGCGGTAGCTCTCGACCTGCATCAAATCCAGAATCACCGCGTGGTGGATCACCCGATCCACCGCCGCCATCGTCGTCATTGGGTTTTTAAAGATCCGGATCCATTCCGAGAACACCAGATTCGTCGACAGCAGCACGCTCTTGCGCTCGTAGCGCTCGCTGAGCAGCGTAAACAGCACCTCCATTTCGTCCTGGTCGTGTTGGACATAGCCAATGTCATCTAAAATCAGCACGCTAAAGCGGTCGAGTTTGGCGAGCTCCTGCGGCAACCGCAGATCTCGCTTGGCAGCCAGCAGCCGCTGCATGAAGTGGGCGGTCGAACTCCAGAGCACGGTGTAGCCCTGCGCAATCAGCGCGTGGCCCACGCTGGCCAGCAGGTGGCTCTTGCCCGCGCCCGGCCGGCCCACCGCCACCACGTTCATGGCCTGGTCCACAAACCGGCCGGTCTGCAGGCGCTCCACCTGCTGCCGGATGGTTGCCGGAAACGCGCGCAGGTCCAAGGTCTGGAACGTCTTCTCGCGTGGCAGGCGCGACTCGACGAGCCGCCGGGCGTGGCGGCGCTGCTCACGGGCCTCGCACTCCAGGCGGACCAGTTCGTAGAGAAAGGCCTCGTGGGTCAGATTGGCCCGCGCCGCTTTCAGGGCGACCTCGCCCACGCTGTCGCGGATGGTCGTCAGCCCGAGCGAGCGCAACATCGCCAGCAGATCCTGGTCACGCGTCGTCATGCCGCCAGCTCCTGGACCAGCAGCTGGTCGTACACCGTCAAATCCAGACAGGCCGACGACAACTCCGGCATCTGCAGCGCCCGTGGCCCGCGCACGAGTTCGGTGACGGTGTCGCTGGTGGGCACACCGCCGCTCTCCAGCACGAGCGCCAGCGCCAGGTCCACCTCCGACTCAGTGGTGCCAGCCGCCAGCTGGAGGAGACGCAGATAGTGCTGGCTGGCTCGCTGGGGCGTGCGCTGGCACAGCACATCGTAGGCCTGCCGGAAGTGCAGCCTCGTCGCGGTAGCGGTATTGGGCAAAGGCGCCGGGCTTGCGCACCAGCGACTCAATAATGTGCCGATAGTCGATCCGCTGGTGGTGCTGGCCGCGCAGCCGCGGCAGCGTCTCGATCCGGCTGGCGCCCAGATACAGGTCGACCGTCTCCGCATGGACGCGGGCGGTGAGGGTGCGGCCAATCAGGCGCGACGGCACCGAGTACACGTTGCGGAGGACCCGGATGGTGGCTGTCAATCGTCGCCCGGTAGTTCTCAGTGATCGTCGAGACTGCGTAATTGACGTTTGCTGAGGCGCGTTTGACACCGCACTCAGCTGTGGCATGATTCTGTAGACGAACCTGCTCTTCACCCCTGGTCTCGTTGTAAGGAGAACTGTGTGTCTACTTCCACTCCGCAGCTCAACGCAACCTCTTGTGAGATTTGCGAGGTGCAGTATCTCCTGGCCGATCTCCCGTGTGATCGCTGTGCCAAACCCGCCCAGCGTTTTTCGACGGCGGAGCGGGTTGCGATTGATCTCGCGTTGGATCATCCTGTCCTCTTACTGGTGCATGTAAGTGTCCACTACTGTTCGCCCTGCCAGCATTATTTTCGAGCCCAGCCGCCTTTTCTCCGCCCCGATGGTATTTATACCAACCGTGTTGTTCAAGCCGCTGTGCGCTCCGTGTACCAGGATGGCATGGCCATGCGCCGCGTACCAACCCGTTTAGCCCGTGACTTCTGGGTCCAACCCAGTGAGGGGACAATCCGTCGCTGGTGTCGCGCCTACCACGCTGCGTTTAACTTTGTCACCGAGTATCAGCCCTGGGTGATTGCCTCCTTCTCGGGCGTGCTGTGTGTCGACGACGTCTATCAAGGCGATCTAGCCCTCTTGCTTGCCGTCGATCCGGCAGCGCCCGATGGCGATCGCCTGATCGGCTATCAATGAGTCAATGGCGATGTTGGTGCGCCAACGATCGAGGGCTTTTTGCAGCATCTCAAGGAGCTGGGTGTTCAGCCGGACCAGGTCATCACCGCTTAGTGCATGACATTTAGCCCTCCCGACCCTTGGCCGAGACAAAAACACGTTCATAGTCGAGGACCCGCGGTGGTCGTGGTGCTGGCATCTGGAGCCGTTGCTGCCGTTTGACCGCCAGACGAA
>DAOTUS010000300.1:0-4604 GCA_034437415.1 Herpetosiphonaceae bacterium | reverse complement strand
AACCATGGTACACTCAAGCGAACATTATTGATTGACATAGAGGTAGCTGTGAAACGTTGGCAGGTTGATAGTACGTTGCTGGTAGTGGTGATGCTGTGGGGCAGCACCTTTTTTGTGGTCCACGACGCCACCAAGCTGTGGAGCCCGGTGGCCTTTGTGGCGCTGCGGTTTGGGCTGGCCAGCCTGGCGCTGCTGCCGTGGGTGCTGCGCTCGCTGCGCCAGTGGACCCGCGCCGACGTGCGGGCGGGGGTGATTCTGGGCCTGCTGCTGACGGCGGGCTACATCACCCAGACGATTGGCATCTCGCTGACGACGGCCTCGCGCGCGGGCTTTATCACCGGGCTGAACGTCGTGATGGTGCCGCTGATCGGCTCGCTGCTGCTGCGGACCAAGGTGCGCGGCCAGGTCTGGGTTGGTGTTCTGCTGGCCGTCGCGGGGCTGCTGGTGCTCTCGCTGGACAACGGCGGCAGCGACGCCACATCGTCGTGGCTCGGCGATGGGCTGGTGTTTCTGTGCGCCATCACCTTTGCCGGCCACATTCTGGCGGTCGGCCACTGGAGCCGCGGCCGCTCGCTGGTGGCGATCAACTTTATCCAGATGGCGACCGTCGCCGTGCTGGCGGCGATCGGCAGCCTGCTGTTCGAGCCAGCCCCCACAATGCCGGTCGCGGCGGTCTGGTGGGCGGCCCTGTATCTGGGCGTGATCTGCACCGCGCTGCTCCTGGCGATCCAGGTCGTCGCCCAGCGCTACGCCTCGCCCACCCACACCGCGATGATCTTTGTGCTCGAGCCGGTATTTGCGGCCATCTTCGCGGCCATGTTCGGCGGCGAGATCCTGACAATGCTGCTGATCTGGGGCGGCCTGCTGATGATGAGCGGGATTATCCTCGCCGAGCTGCCGTCGCTGCGCCCCAAGGTGGCCGGGGCGGTGGCGGGCGATCAGTAGCTAGGGGTTAGGGATTAGGGGTTAGAGGCTAGGGGTTAGAGGCCGGTATGGCAGCATGATTGACCTCTCCCCGGCGCTCCGCGCCACCCCTCTCCATCGCCGTGGAGAGGGGGAAATACCCGCGAATCTCTTTAGTTGAACGGGATTGGGATTGAGGTTTAGACCATTGTAATAAGGATTATCCACCAACCAAAATAAATCCACCAACTAAACTTTAGGGGGTGCTACCCAGAGGGTGCCCAGGATGAAAACCCCCAGAGGGCACCCGCCCCTCCAGCAGAGGGGCGGAGGGGTGGAGAAATGCAAGAAACCACCCACTGATGATATGCCTCTCCCAAACCTGTAATTCAAATTAATTAAATACACATCATGATGTTCCTGAAACATCGTATCGCGACGAGGAACCTATGCCCAAGCGTTTTGACGCCGTGCTGTTCGACCTGGACGGCACCCTGATTGATAGTGAACCAATTGGCATGCGGGCGCTGGATATCTTCCTGACCCGCTACGGCCACACCCCGCCGCCGGGCTTTCTCCACCGCCTGGTCGGGCGGCGCGCCCACGACAACGCCCTGCTGCTGCTGGAGGAGTTTGGCCTGCCGCTCAGCGTCGAGGCCCTGATCGCCGAGCAGCGTGCCCTGATCAACGCTATGGTCGAGCGTGAGGTTGCGCTGCTGCCGGGGGCGGCGGCGCTGCTGCGAACCCTGCGCGAGCGGGCGGTGCCGATGGCGGTCGCCACCTCGTCGATGCGCTCCTACCTGACGATGGTCTGCGCCAAGTTTGGCTGGGGCGAGCTGTTTGATGCCACGGTGACCGGCGAGGAGGTCCCCAACGGCAAGCCCGCGCCCGACATCTTCCTGCGCGCCGCCGCGCTGCTGGGGGTGGCGGCCGAGCGCTGCCTGGTGCTGGAGGATGCGCCGCACGGGGTCGCCGCCGGGCTGGCCGCCGGCGCGACCGTGATCGCCATTCCCAACACCGTCACCCAGTCCCTGGAGTTTCCCGCCGGTGTCCAGCTGGCGCCCTCGCTGGCGGCCGTGCTGGAGTGGCTTGATGCCGACTAGCTTCAAAGGAGCCTGAACGATGCCAACCGCCGCATGTGTCGCCCTGATCACCGCGCCCAGCCTGGAGGAGGCCCAGCGGCTGGCCCGCGCCCTGGTCGAGGAGCAGCTGGCCGCCTGCGTCAATCTGCTGCCGGGGATCAGCTCGATCTACCGCTGGGAGGGCGCGGTCCACGAGGATCGCGAGGTGCTGCTGGTCGCCAAAACCACCCAGGCCAGCGTGGCCGCCCTGACCGCCCGCGTGCTGGCGCTGCACTCCTACGCCGTGCCCGAGGTGATTGTGCTGCCGATTGTGGCTGGCTCAGCGGCCTATCTGAGCTGGCTCACCAGCGCCGTCGCCGGCCAGAGCGCCGCCGAGTAGGCCCGCCGGACTGTTTGAATTTTTAGGTGATAGAGGGCTGTATGCAACGTTTGCTAATTGTGGATGATGAGCCAAGTGTGATGGATGTGGTTCGCTCGCGCTTCGAGCGCGAAGGCTTTGCCGTCGGCGAGGCCGGCACCGGCGCCGAGGCCCTGCGCCGCCTGCGCGACGAGTCCTACGATCTGGTGCTGCTCGATGTCGGGCTGCCGGGGATCGATGGGTTCGAGACGCTGCGCCAGCTGCGGGCGGCCGGCCACGACCAGCCGGTGATTATGCTGACCGCCCGCGGCGACGAGGTCGATCGGGTGGTCGGGCTGGAGCTGGGCGCCGATGACTATGTGGTCAAGCCCTTCTCGCCCCGCGAGCTGGTCGCCCGTGTCCGGGCGCTGCTTCGGCGCACCGCTGAGGCCACCCGGCTGCGCCAGATCGTCAGCGAGTCGCCGCCGACGCCGAGCGGCCTGACGCTTGATGTGGCCCGCCGCCGCGCAACTTTCCGCGAGGTCCCGCTGACCCTGCGGCCCAAAGAGTTCGACCTGCTGGCCTATCTGTCGTCGCACCCCGGCCAGGTCTTTACCCGCGAGACGCTGCTGGCCCAGGTCTGGGGCTACGACGAGTTTGTCGATGCCCGCACCGTCGATGTCCACGTCCGCCGCCTGCGCTCCAAGCTCCACGAGATCGACGCCGAGGCGAATGTGATCCAGACCGAGTGGGGGATTGGCTATCGGTTTGTGGAGGGGTAGGGGTTGGTAGCGAGTAGCGAGTAGCTGGCAGCTAGTGAGACCGATTCAGCTAGGGCTGCCCCAGAAAAGCTCGGCGGCAACACAGGTGGGCAGGCACAGGGGCCTGCCCTGACGTTGATTCGGTGCCGCAGTCGTCGCGTGCGATACCCACTAGCTACCAGCTGCCAGCTGCTAGCTACTCCTCCCTACAGCGGCACAATCATCCTGCGGATCTGCTCGAAGTTGGCGGTGCTGGCGGCGAACAGCGGCTCGCTGGCGCACTCGCCGCGCAGCAGCGGCGCCCAGTCGATCGGCTCGCCCGACAGCGTGCCAAGCATCCCCCCGGCGCGCTCCAGCACCGCCAGCGACCCCACCAGATCCCACAGGCTGGATTTGCCCAGCAGCGCCGCCGCCGCCCCGCCCCGCGCCACATAGCAGATATTCGCCGCCGTGCTGCCCAGCGAGCGGGTCTTGCCCGGATACGTAATCCGGTAGCGCCGATGGGTGTTCGATGGCACGCAGATCCAGGCCTGCGAGTCGAGCGGCTCGGCGAGATCGGCGCTGATCGGCAGGCCGTTGAGCAGCGGCGGCCCGTCCATCCCGGCCAGATAGCACTCGTCGGACACCGGCAGATACATACAGCCCGCCGCCATCCGCCCATCCACCATCAGCCCAATCGAGACGCCCCAGACCGGCAGGCGCTTCACGAACGATCCGGTGCCGTCGATCGGGTCGAGCACCCACACCCGGCCCTTGGTCGTCGCCAGCCCGCCGCCCTCCTCGCCCATCACCTGATCGCCGGGATAGGCGGCGGCGATGCGCTCGCGCAGCAGGACTTCAATCCCCTCGTCGATATCGGTCACCCACGAGCGGTCGGCTTTGCGCCGCGCCGGGGCGGCGTGGATATCGCGGAATGCGTGCAGGGCGATGGCGCCGGCTTCGCGGGCCCATTCTTCAATTAGTTGTTGCTCACTCATGGTCAGGTTGGTATCCTCACTCTTCTAAACATTATCAAAAGCTGGCGCGACGCTGCGGCTACTCGTCGTTGTCGGGCTCGTCGGCGACTGGCTCGATCAGGCGCACGGCGTTGACCGCCGGATCAACCCGCAGGTCGCCGAGCTCGGGAAAGCTCACCAGCAGCAGCTCGCGCCCGTCGCGGACACGGGTTTTCTGGACCACGCCCTCGCCATAGGGCACACAGAAGACGCGGTCGCCAGGGCTGAAGCGGCTGGCATCGGCGGCGTTGTCCGCAGCGGCGCTCGATCGGTAGGTCGGCTGGGCTGGAGGTCGCGGCGGCCCTTGCTCGCGCCGAATCTCGGCCTCGCGCTGCTCGCGCAGCCGCCGGGCCTTGGCCAGCAGCGCCGCCGGATCGCTCGATGTCTCCAGCGGCGCGGCGGGCGGCTCGCGGCGCTGGGGTGGTTCGCCGCGCTGAGGTGCGGCGGGGCGCTGGGGTGCGGCGGGTACAGAGACCGCGCCGTACGGCTGGTCGGGGTCTTTGGGCGGCGGCGGCTGATTTTGGCG
>DAOTUS010000299.1:0-6274 GCA_034437415.1 Herpetosiphonaceae bacterium | reverse complement strand
GCGCTGTGGTAGACTGCATCGGACACCTTTCGAGTAGGCGGTTGATTCAATACCACCATCCTACCAAAAAGGTGTCATCCCGTTTTAGGCTGGCTACCGGACTTTGCACATGCCCTGCTGGGGCGGGCGGCTGGATTGCGCCGACGTAGGCCACGAGCATGATCAATGGAATGCAGCGCATCACGCTGAAGCGCCGCCTGGCGCAATCGCTCCTGAAGTTCCAACGCATTGAGGTCTCCTGTTAGCAAAAAGAATTCGGGGTTGCCTGGATTGTAGCATAGCTGATTCGGGGCTTAAAAAGGGTAAAAAAGGGGGTCGAATTCGCGCAGAAACAGAGCGCCATTCCGCTTAAATATCAAGGGCGGAGAGCGCTCGACTGCTCCCCGCCCGGCCAACTGGCTAATCCCGATCCCTCATTCCTGTGTGAAAGCGCCCTAAAACTGGGCCTGGAGCTGCAGCAGCGCCTGCTTGCGCTCGGCCTTGAGCTGCTCCTTTTGCAGAATTATCGGCGGGGCCGTGCGGACGCTGCACTGCTCGCTGGTCAGCGGGCAGCGCTCGCAGGTCTCGTTGATAATCGTGACCGGGATCGCCTGGTCGGCGGCAAAGCGAATCGTATTTTTCAGCTCGGCATTCATCTGAAAGCCGACGATGACGCTGCTGCCGACGCTGGGGGCCAGCACCAGCGGGCGGGCGAACCCGATGCACAAAAAGCGATCGCGGTGGGTCAGGAACTCCGAGATCTGCACATCGACCAGCGGGAGTCCGGCGCCGTTGCCAGCCTGCTCGCGATAGTCCTCCAGGTCGCTCAGCAGCCGCGACGAGAGCCAGCGGCGGCAGTAGTGCTCGTGCAGGCCGATCCCGCTGGGCAGCAGCAGCTTATTCATGTTCAGCCGCTTGATCAGCTGGTGCTGGCCGCCGCTGTCGTGAAAGCGCAAAAAGTGCAGCTGAATGCCGAAAGAGTGCGGGACGACCTCGCTGAGGCGGTACAGCAGCATCTCGGGCGTGACATCGTAGGTCTGGAGCATTGCCAGCAGCGGCGCGGGGTCCCAGGTCGCCTGGGCGAAGAACTGGCCCAGGTCGGCGACAATCCGCGCCTGGGGCATGAGCAGCGCTCCGGCAAAATACGAGGCCTTGAAATCATTCAGCACCTGGCGAAACGAGCCAACCCGGTCGGGGGTTGAGGTGTGCGAGCGCTCTTTCAGCTTCATATGGGCGTAGCCAAGCTCGCGGGCCACCAGGAATTTGCGCTGCAGCGGGTACAGCGTGGGGTTGAGCAGAAAGCGCGGTTTGGTGCCCTCGAAAAAGACCGCCCGATAGCCCGCCAGCGCTGGCTGTTTGCTCAGGCTGGTGTGGTCGAGGCGATAGTTGAAGCTGGTTTGCAGCAGCTCGGTCAGGGCCTCGTACTGCACCGGCATGGCGCTATCCAGGCCGTGCTGTTTGGCAAACGCCGCCGCGCTCTCCTCGATCTCGGGGAAATAGTTGTCGTGGATCTCCTGGTACGAGCGCAGCGCGGCCCGCAGAAAGTGCTCATCTTTCATATCGTACTGGCGGGCGATCTCCAGCACCGCGTGGAGCAGGGCGCTGGCTTTGTCGGGCGCACGGGTGAACAGGCCGATCAGATCGGCGATATCGAGATCGAACTCATCAAAGGGAAACTGGCGCAGCAGCGGCGACGCCAGCATGGTTTCCAGATGGGCCAGCCCCGGCGCCAGCTTGATCGAGACCAGATCGTCGTAGGTTTTGCCCAGCACCTCGGCGATTTTGAAGATTTTATCGGACTTGGGGTACTTGCGGCCTTTCTCGATCTCCGTCACATACGACGGCGAGAGATCGGCCCGCGTGGCCAGCTCCGACAGGCTCAGGTTGGCCTCCATGCGGGCCTGGCGCAGTTTCATGCCAAAAATAATATTGACAACATCGGTATTCATTAAAGTGCCTCTAGCTTTAAGCATCTTTTAGCTTTAAGAGCATCTGGGGTTTGTTTTTCTAAAAAACTAACACATGTGTACGGCCATGTCAACGAATTCGGCTGATTTAGCGAATATTCGCTTGACAAACCATGACGCAGTGTGCTATATTGGCGAAAATTCGCTAGTCGCTCTATTTATCACAAACTAAAAGTACACAGTCAGTGCTGACATTGTGGAAAGGAAGACCGATGACCGACCCTAAACCCGGGATTGAGGTTCTTGCCCCAGTTTCGTCTGAGTTTGGCGAAATCCTGACGCCGCCAGCGTTGGAATTCGTCGCGAGTCTGGCCCGCGCCTTCGAGCCAACCCGCCGCGAGCTGCTACAGAAGCGGGCCGCCCGTCAGGCCGCCATCAACGCCGGCGCCACGCTCGACTTTCTGCCCGAGACGGCCAATGTGCGCAGCAGCAGCTGGAGCATCGCCCCGGTGCCGGAAGATCTGCGCCACCGCCGGGTGGAGATCACCGGGCCAGTCGAGCGCAAAATGATCATCAACGCGCTCAACTCGGGCGCCAATGTGTTTATGGCCGACCTCGAAGACTCGAACACCCCCACCTGGGAAAACACGATTCAGGGCCAGATCAACCTGCGCGATGCGGTCAACCGCACGATTAGTTTCACCAACGAGCAGGGCAAAGCCTATGCGCTGAACGAGCAGACCGCCACGCTGCTGGTGCGGCCACGCGGCTGGCATATGGTCGAGAAACACGTCTTGGTCGACGGCCAGCCGATCTCGGCCAGCCTGTTTGATTTCGGCCTGTACTCCTTCCACAACGCCAAAAATCTCCTGGCCCGTGGCAGCGGCCCCTACTTCTATCTCCCAAAACTGGAAAGCCACCTCGAGGCCCGGCTGTGGAACGAGGTGTTCGTAGCGGCCCAGCAGCAGCTTGGCCTGCCCCACGGCTCGATCAAAGCGACCGTGCTGATCGAAACGATTATGGCGGCCTTCGAGATGGAAGAAATTCTGTATGAGCTGCGCGATCATTCGGCGGGGCTGAACTGTGGGCGCTGGGATTACATTTTCAGCTGCATCAAAAAGTTCTGCCACCTGCCCGATTTTGTGCTGGCCGACCGCAGCCAGGTCACGATGACGACCCACTTTATGCGCTCGTACTCGCTGCTGGCGATCAAAACCTGCCACAAGCGCGGCGCCCACGCGATGGGCGGCATGGCGGCGCAGATCCCGATCAAGAACGACCCGGCCGCCAACGCCGAGGCGCTGGGCAAGGTGCGCGTCGACAAAGAGCGCGAGGCCCGCGACGGCCACGACGGGACCTGGGTGGCCCACCCCGGCCTGGTGCCGATTGCCAAGGCCGCCTTCGACGCCGTGATGACCCAGCCCAACCAGATCGACAAACAGCTTGACGATGTTGCGATCACCGCCGCCGACCTGCTGAACTTCGGCCCGCGTGGCCCGATCACCGAGGCCGGCCTGCGCAAAAATATCAGCGTCGGCATTCAATATATCGAGGCCTGGCTCGGCGGACTTGGCTGTGTGCCGCTGTACAACCTGATGGAGGACGCGGCGACCGCCGAGATCTCGCGGGCGCAGGTCTGGCAGTGGATTTACCAGCCCAACGGGGTGCTGGACGATGGCCGCAAAATCACGCTCGAGCTGGTGCGCGAGCTGGTTCCCCAGGAGCTGGCAACCATCAAGGGCGAGATCGGCGCCAGCCGCTACGAATCGGGCCAGTTTGGTCCCGCGACCGAGCTGTTCGATACGCTCGTCGCCCAGGATACGTTTACCGAATTCCTGACCTTACCTGCCTACGAACGAATTTAATATTTCCTCATCTATTAATTGACGAAGGAGTCAGATCATGAGCAACACGAACGGTATCAATGCGGCAGCGGAACTGGAACGGCGTTGGTCAACTGAGGAGCGATGGCAGGGGATTCAGCGCGACTTTAGCGCTGACGATGTGGCGAAACTGCGCGGCTCGATCCAGATCGAGCACACCCTGGCGCGGCTGGGCGCCGAGCGGCTGTGGGACCTGCTCCACACCGAGGACTATGTCCACGCGCTGGGCGCCCTGACCGGCAACCAGGCCATGCAGATGGTCAAGGCCGGCCTGAAGGCGATCTATCTCAGCGGCTGGCAGGTGGCGGCCGACGCCAACATTGCCGGACAGATGTACCCCGACCAGAGCCTGTATCCCGCCAACAGCGTGCCCCACGTTGTCCAGCGGATCAACCAGACGCTCCAGCGCGCCGACCAGATCTATCACTCCGAGGGCAAAGATGACGTGTACTGGTTCGCCCCAATCATCGCCGACGCCGAGGCTGGCTTTGGCGGCCCGCTCAACGCCTTCGAGCTGATGAAGAGCATGATCGAGGCGGGCGCCGCCGGTGTCCACTTCGAGGATCAGCTGTCGTCGGAGAAGAAATGTGGCCACCTGGGCGGCAAGGTGCTGATCCCAACCAGCCACTTTGTTCGCACCCTCCAGGCTGCCCGCCTGGCCGCCGACGTGATGGACGTGCCGACGATGGTTGTGGCCCGCACCGACGCCAACGGCGCCTACCTGCTGACCAGCGACATCGACCCGCGCGATCAGGAGTTCTGCACCGGCGAGCGCACCCCCGAGGGCTTCTTCGTCATCCGCGGCGGGATCGAGTCGGCGATCGCCCGTGGCCTGGCCTACGCACCCTACGCCGATATGATCTGGTGCGAGACCTCGACCCCGAGCCTGGAGGAGGCCCGCCAGTTCGCCGAGGCCATCCACGCCCAGTATCCCGGCAAGCTGCTGGCCTACAACTGCTCGCCGTCGTTCAACTGGCGCCGCAACCTGGACGACGCCACGATCGCCACGTTCCAGCAGGAGCTGGGCAAGCTGGGCTACAAGTTCCAGTTCATCACCCTGGCGGGCTTCCACGCCCTGAACTACGGCATGTTCGATCTGGCCTCGGGCTACCGCGACGAGGGCATGGCGGCCTATGTGCGGCTGCAGGAGGCCGAGTTCGCCCGCGAGAAAGATGGCTACTCGGCGGTCAAGCATCAGCGCGAGGTTGGCACGGGCTACTTCGACATGGTGGCGCAGGCGGTCTCGGGCGGCCTGTCGTCGACCACGGCGCTGAGCGGCTCGACCGAGCACGAGCAGTTTGCGGCCCACTAGGGTTTAGAGGCAATCCCGTTCAAATAAGCCGGATGGCGGCATTTTTGACCTCACCCCGTCCGCTACGCGGACACCCCTCTCCATCGCGGTGGAGCGGGGGAAATACCCATGAATTTTCGTATTTAAACGGTAGTGGGTTTAGAGGTTAGCAAAGAACCCCCAGCGATCGTGTGATCGCTGGGGGTTTTGGGTTTTCTGGCGGTTTCCGACGGGTACGGAGACTCGCCGTACGAGGGATTTGGGCCTGCCAGGGGGTTATGTTCTAAGGCATAGGAATGGCCCTAATCCCTCGCCCCTAGCGCTGAACCAGCGGCAGGTACAGCCGGAACACCGTCTGCGGCACGACCTCGAACGGCGTGGCGGCCGAGATCTGCTGCGTGGGTGTGTTGTTCTGCACGGCGACCCCGACGGTCTGCCCCTGGGCGAGCAGGGCGGCCGGAACCTGGGCGGTCAGCTGGCCTGGGCTAACAAACTGGGTGGCCAGCGGGGTGCCGTTCCAGAGCACCTGGGCGGCGGCGGCGAAGTTGGCCCCGTTGACCGTCAGGGTTGTCGCCGGGCTGCCAGCGGCGAGGCTGGCGGGCGCCAGGCTGGCGAGGCTTGGCGGCAGCACCTGCACCATAAAGGTCAGATCGTTCGACTCGAAGCTGCCGGGCGCCAGCGTCGTCACGGCGACGGCCCCGGCGGTCCCCAGCTGGCCTGCGCCGACCGTGGCGGTGAGGGTTTCGGTATCGATAAAGCTCGTTGGCAGCTCGCTGCCGTCCCAGAGCACCGTGGTCCCGCTGCTGAAATTGCTGCCGTGGACGGTCAGGGTAAAGGCGGCGGTGTTCACCAGGGCGCTGCTTGGCTCCAGGGCGCTGATCGTCGGCTGCACGCCCAGCGCGGCGGTGGCCCAGGATGCCGGGGAGTTGGCGGTGGTGGCGTAGGGCCAAGTGTAAGAATCAGCGGCTGCGCTGACGGCATAGTGGCCGAGATCGATCCCGACCAGATGATCCCAGCCGCCAAAGAGCGTCTTGTCGATCCGCAGCTCGGCGCTCCAGGTGCTGGCGGTGGCGCTGACCTGGGCCTGGAATCCGGCCGGGCCAGCTGCGACGAAGCCGCCGGCGCCATTGCCGGCCTGCATCAGCACATCGCCATCCTCGCCAACCAGGAAGGCATAGTCATCGGTCTGGGCCAGAGCGCTGCGGCTGTTGTTG
>DAOTUS010000298.1:0-13235 GCA_034437415.1 Herpetosiphonaceae bacterium | reverse complement strand
ATGATGATCTGATCAAGCTGGTCGGCATCGGCGTGGCGGCGCTGATCGGCTTAGTGATTGTGTTTCAGATTATCAAGATTTTGTTCTGGCCTTTGCTGATTATTTCGCTCGGCGCCGGGGGCTACTACTGGTATCAGCAGCAGCAAAAAACCAAAGCTGCCGCCCCAGCTCCAGCCGCCAGCGGCGATATGACCTTGCCGCGCTCGGGACTGAGCCAGACGCCCTTGCAGCAGGGGCTGGCGCTGTATCGCGGCGGTCAGTTTCCGCAGGCGCTGGCCGCCTTCAACGCCGCCCTGGAGCAAAATACCCGCAGCATCGATGCGCTGATTAGCCGTGGGCTGCTGTACTACACGCTGGGCGATTTGCTCAAAGCCCAGGAGGATTTTGACGCGGCGCTCCAGATCAATAGCCGCCACAGTCGGGCGCTCTACCAGCGCGCGCTGGTCCACGTTGCGCTGGGGTCCTACCTGGAGGCCCAGGCCGACCTGACGACGCTGCTGGGGTTTTTGCCGGCCCAGGCCGACCTGCGCCGCGAGGCTGAGGCGCGTCTGCAGTCGGTCAAAAACGCCCTCAATCCTGATTCCGCCGCCGCCGCCGCAACCGCCCCGGTCCGGCTCGCTCCCACCACCCGCAAGCTCAGCGAGGCGGAGGCGGAATCCGCCGCGCCGATGCCAACTGCACCCGCCACCACCAAACTGATCGACCCCGATGATGTTCCGGCGGCACCCGACGCCACACTGGTCGCGCAGGTGCCGCCACAGGCTGACACCAGCGATGCCGAGGCGACTATGGTGAACTGGACGCCGCCAGCCTAGTCTGCGTTGATTCGATTGGCTCAATGCCGCAGCGCACAAAGCCGCACAAAGGCGCACACTCGTGTGCCTTTGTGCTATTTAGGAGATAGCCAATGTGGACGTGTACGAGCTGCGGTGAGAAACACGAGGATTCGTTCGATGCGTGCTGGAAATGCGGCACCGCCCGCGATCCGTCGGTGCAGACGCAGGAGCCAGGTGATGCTCCGTCAGACTGGACTGGCCCGTGTGTGAAGTGTGGCGGCGCGATGGAGGCCGGTGTGCTGGTTGATGGCCACACATTGCCAACACTCTGGTATGCTGGCGCATTCGCACACATCAATTTCGCTTCACCGACCGCCCGCAAAATGTACCTGACCGCCGATCGCTGTAGCGACTGCGGCTATCTTGAGCTGTATGCCAACACGTAGGGTAAGGCTGCACGTAGCGTTGATTCGATCCGGGCTGGAAATGAGGAATCGTGATGTCAACACCAATTTTAGCCACCAAGCTGTATATCCCGCCAGCCCGCGCAAACGTGGTCCTGCGCCCGCGCCTGATCGCGCGGCTGAACGCCGGGCTGGCCCACAAGCTGACCCTGATCTCGGCCCCGGCCGGCTTTGGCAAAACCACGCTGCTCAGCGAATGGCTCGCCGGGTGCGCCCGCCCCACCGCCTGGCTCGCGCTCGACGAGGGCGACAGCGACCCCAGCCGCTTTCTGGCCTACCTGGTCACGGCGCTGCAGACGCTGGCGCCAGAGGTTGGCAAAGGAGCGTTGGGGATGCTCCAGTCGCCGCAGCCAGCGCCAGCCGAATCGATTCTGACCGCCCTGCTCAATGACATCGCCACCATTCCGCACACTATCGTCCTCGTCCTTGACGACTACCACGTCCTGGATTCCCCGCCGATCGACACTGCTCTGACCTTTTTGCTCGAACACCTGCCGCCCCAGCTGCACCTCGTCATCGCCACCCGCGAGGATCCCCAGCTCCCGCTGGCGCGGCTGCGGGCGCGGGGCCAGCTGACCGAGCTGCGGGTGGCCGATCTGCGCTTCACCCCCGCCGAAGCCGCCGACTTCCTCAACCAGGTGATGGGCCTGAGCCTGTCGGCGGAGAATATCGCCGCCCTAGAGACCCGCACCGAGGGCTGGGTTGCCGGCCTACAGCTGGCCGCGATCTCGCTGCAGGGCCAGCCGGACGCCACGAGCTTCATCAAAACCTTCACCGGCACCCATCGCTTTGTGCTGGACTACCTGCTCGAAGAGGTGCTCCATCAACAGCCCGCGCCCATCCAGGCCTTCCTGCTGCGCACCTCGGCCCTCGACCGCCTGTGCGGCCCGCTGTGTGATGCCGTTCTGGGCGAGCACGCGGCGACGGGGCAGGCCACCCTGGAATACCTTGAACACGCCAACCTGTTCATTGTGCCGCTGGACAACGAGCGGCGCTGGTATCGCTACCACCACCTGTTTGCCGATCTGCTCCGCCAGCGCCAGAGCGCCGCCGCAGATTCAGCTGCTGCCGGAGGTGGCCCGGCCGCCCTGCACATTCGCGCCAGCAGCTGGTACGAGGCCAATGGCCTGGAGATTGAAGCCTTTCAGCACGCCGCCGCCGCCAACGATATCGAGCGGGCCGAGCGCCTGATCGAGGGCAAAGGCATGCCGCTGCACTTCCGGGGCGCGGTGACCCCGGTCCTGAGCTGGCTGAAGTCGCTGCCAGCTGCGGTGCTGAATGCCTGGCCTGGGCTGTGGACGGCGTATGCCTCGGTGGTGCTGGTTTCTGGCCAGGTGGCTGCCGTCGAGCCGAAACTCCAGGCCGCCGAAACCGCCCTCGCCCAACGTCTCTCCGGCGCCGAGCCCGACGCCAAAACCAGGGACCTTATCGGACGGGTGGCGGCGATCCGCGCCACGCTGGCGGCCACCCAGGGCCAGGTCGACGCCATTATTGTCCAGTCACAGCGCGCCCTGGAGTACCTGGACCCGGCCAACCTGCCATTCCGCACCTCGACGATCTGGAAGCTGGGATATGCCTATCAGCTCCAGGGCGAGCGGGCGGCGGCCAGCCGGGCCTATGCCGAGGTTGTCGCGCTTGGCCAGCCGTCTGGGAACACTATCTTCACCATTATGGCGATTATTGGTCTGGGCAGCCTCCAGCAGCTTGACAACCAGCTTGCGCTGGCGGCCGCGAACTACCGGCAGGCCCTGGATATGTTTGGCGATCAGCCGCTGCCGATGGCCAGCGAGGCGCATCTGGGCCTGGCCCAGATCTGCTACGAGTGGAACGACCTGGCCGCCGCCGAGCACCACGGGCAGCAGAGCGTCCAGCTGGCCCAGCGGATCGAAAAGAATCACCGCCTCGTTGCCTGTGAGCTGTTGCTCGCCCGCGTGAAGCGAGTCCAGGGCGATCCGGCCGCCGCGGATGCTCTTTTAGCCCGAGTCAATCAGTTCGTCCTCCAGCACAACTTCGTCCAGCTGCTCCCTGAGGTTGCCGCCGAACAAGTGCTGACGCTGCTCCAGCAGGGCCAGCTGGCGGCAGCCGCGCAGCTGGCCCAGAGCCACCCGCTCCCGGTCAGCCAGGCCCGGGTCCAGCTGGCCCAGGGCGACCCGGCCGCCGCCCTGGCGCTGCTGGAGCCACTGCGTCAGCAGCTGGAGGCCAAGGGCTGGCAGGCTGAACGGCTCAAGGTGCTGGCGCTCCAGGCGGTCGCGCTCCAGGCCCAGGGAGCAACGGATCAGGCGCTGCCGCTCCTGAGCGAGGCGCTGACGCTGGCCCAGCCCGGCGGCGCAATCCGGCTCTTTGTCGACGAAGGCCCTCCGATGGCGCAGCTCGTGGCTGAGGCCGCTGCCCGTGGGATGCTACCGGGCGCTATCGAGACGCTGCTAGCGGTATTTGAAGCTGAGCGACCGTCGCGCAAAGCCGGATCGGATCAGCCGCCAGCCCAGGCGCTGATCGAGCCGCTGAGCCAGCGCGAGCTAGAGGTTCTCCAGCTGATTGCCCAGGGCCTCTCGAATAGCGAGATCAGCGCCCGGCTTTTCCTGGCCCTGAGCACAGTCAAGGGGCACAACCGGGAGATCTTTGGCAAGCTCCAGGTCCAGCGCCGCACCGAGGCGGTGGCCCGCGCCCGCGACCTGGGGCTGGTGTAATACCTCGTCCTCGCGCCTGAACCCGCCTCAAGACGCAGCAGCCCCCAGCGACAGTACCGCTAAACAATACTTTAGTAGCTCTCAAGCAACCCCGAATCCCTGTACATTGAGCAGGTGGCCAGAACGGTATAGCGGGCCACCAAAGGTACAGGGTTATGCCAAACAACCGCAACCTAGAAACCGATCAGCATCAACCAATGGTCTATCAGATTCGCCTCAAGGGCCACCTCGGCGGTCAGTGGACCGACTGGTTTGCGGGCCTGATCATCACGTTGGAAGGCAACGGCGACACGCTGCTAACTGGCCCGGTGGTCGACCAGGCCGCGCTGCACGGCGTGCTGAAAAAAGTGCGCGATCTTGGCATGCCGCTGATTGCGGTGCTTCACATTGCGCCCGGCCAGGCCGCTGGGCCAGATCTAAATACGGAGGAAACGCCATGAACCGAGCCACAACGATCGCAGCAATGGAGCCCATGAAAACAAAGCTTTCGACGCTATGGATCTTTATTATGTTTAATATGCTGTTTGCCGATATTTTTACGTTTATGAACCCTGGCTTCCTCACAGGACTCATGGGCGGGTCCGCCGAGCAGCTGCAGATTACGCCAGGGCTGCTGTTGGGGTTCGCCATCGTGACCGAGATCCCGATCGCGATGGTACTGCTGGCGCGAATTTTGAGCTATCGAGCCAATCGCTGGGCCAACATCATCGCAGGGACAATCACGATTCTGTATGTGATCGGCGGCGGCTCGACCACGCCGCACTATCTCTTTTTTGCCACGATCGAGGTTGTGGCCGCCGCGTTCATCATCGGGTATGCCTGGAAGTGGGCCAGCCCTCAAGGCTAGACGCATGGCCCCGAGGCTCGATCATTAAACGGATCCTTAGCATTCATACAAGGGGAAACGCTGATGTATTCACAGAAAGTGGGCGGGATCGCCGCCCTGATCAATGCGGCGGCCTACATTGTGGGCTTTGGAATGGTGCTGACCCTGCTATCGCCCATTATGAGCGCCGACTCTGGCGAGGCGCTGGCGTTTCTGGTGGCCAACCCGACAGTTATGCTGGTCTGGCACCTGATCATCTATGTGCTCGCCGGGGTCGGTATGGTTCCGCTGGTCTTGGCCCTCCACGAGCGCCTGAAGACCAGCGCGCCAGCGCTGATGCAGACCGCCAGCGCCTTCGGGCTGATCTGGGCGGGGCTGATCATCGCCAGCGGCATGCTGCTGGTCAACGACGCCGCCATCGTCGCCGATCTGTATGCCAAAGACCAGGCCCAGGCGACGACGGTCTGGCTGGCGCTTTCGGCGGTGGAGAACGGGCTCGGCGGCGCGATCGAGCTTCCCGGCGGCCTCTGGATTCTGCTGGTCAGCCTGGTAGCCTGGCGCGACAGCGGGCTTCCCAGGGCGCTGAACTACCTTGGCGTGGCGATTGGGGTGGCGGGGATCGTCATGGTTGTTCCGGCGCTCAAGGAGGCCGGGAGCGTTTTTGGGCTGGGGTTCATCGTCTGGTTCCTGTGGGCCGGGATTGTGATGGTCCGCAGTCGCACAGGCGCGGGCGTGTTCGTGCCCCACAGCCGAACAACCGCCGCTTGAAACCCGACCGTGCCCGCAGCGGCCCAGATCAAACAGGGAGCAAGCTCATGAAAGCGATTATCTACACCAGCTATGGATCGCCCGATGTTTTACAGCTCACCGAGGTCGCCCAACCGACGCCCAAGGCCAACGAGGTGCTGATCAGAATCCACGCAACAACCGTGACCACCGCCGAGTGCAGCATGCGCCAGGGCGAGCCGAAGTGGGGGCGAGTTATTCTGGGCCTGAGAAAACCCCGAGCACGATTCAGGACTTCAGGAACTGAGCTGGCTGGGGAGATCGCGGCCGTCGGCAGCGCGGTCAAGCGTTTCCGGCCGGGCGACCAGGTTTTTGGATTTACCGGGTTTGGGCTGGGCGCCTATGCCGAGTATAAATGTCTGCCTGAACACGGATCGCTGGCATTAAAACCAGCCAATCTAAGCTATGAGGAGGCCGCCGCCGCGGTTGATGGCGCCTCAACCGCCTTGTTTTTCCTGCGCGACAAGGGCAAGATTCAGCCGGGCCAAAAAGTGCTGATCAATGGCGCCTCCGGGAGCATCGGCACGTATGCGGTCCAGCTGGCCAAATACTTTGGGGCCGAGGTGACCGGCGTGTGCAGCGGGGCGAATGTGGCGCTGGTGAAGTCGCTGGGCGCCGATACCGTGATCGACTACACCAAAGAAGATTTTACCCGTACCGGCCAGACCTATGACATTATTTTTGACACGATCGGCAAAAGCTCGTTTGGCCGCTGCAAAAACGCCCTCAAGCCAAACGGGTGCTATCTGCCCACGACCGGGCTACACAACAATCTGCTCATGCTCTGGACCGCGCTCCGCGGTGGCAAGCGCGTCATCACCGGGATGTCCGTCGAAAAGAATGCCGCGCTCGTTTTGATCAAAGAGCTGATCGAGACCGGAGCGCTCAAACCGATTATTGATCGCAGCTATCCCTTGGAACAGGTTGCCGAGGCGCACCGCTATGTTGAAAAAGGCCACAAAAAGGGCAACGTGGTGATCACGGTGGCCCAGCCCACCAATGGCTAAACATCTAGGAGAAATTCAAATGCAAGCAATCGTCTACACCCAATACGGATCGCCGGACGTCCTCAAGCTCACCGAGGTGGCCAAACCAACGCCCAAGGCCAACGAGGTGCTGATCCGCGTCCATGCGGCGGTCGTAACGCCCGCGGACTGCGCCTTTCGCAAGGCCGACCCTTTTATGATCCGGTTTCTGTATGGGCTTACCAAGCCAAAATTTGCCGTGCTCGGGGTTGAGCTGGCCGGGGAGATCGAGGCCGTCGGCAGCGCGGTCCGGCTGTTTAACGAAGGCGACAAGGTGGTTGGAATCAGCCCCAACCGATTTGGGACCTATGCCGAGTACAAATGTATGCCGGAAGACGATCTGGTGGCTCTCAAGCCGACGAATGCGACCTATGCCGAGGCCGTCGGCGTGTGCGATGGGGCGCTAACCGCCCTGACCTTCCTGCGCGACAAGGCCAAGCTTCAGCCAGGCCAAAAAGTGCTGATCAATGGCGCATCGGGCGCGGTCGGGGTCTATGCGGTCCAGCTGGCCAAACACTTTGGGGCCGAGGTGACCGGGGTCTGCAGCGGGGCGAACGTGGCGCTGGTGAAAGCGCTGGGCGCCGATACCGTGATCGACTACACCACGGCGGATTTTACCCAGGCCACAGAGACCTACAACGTTATTTTTGACGCCGTCGGCAAGAGCTCGTTTGGCCGCTGTAAAAACGCCCTCAAGCGCGGCGGGATCTATCTGGGGACCGTCCCGACGCTGGGGCTGATGCTTCAGATGCTCTGGACAGCCAAGATCGGGACCAAAAAAGCCCTATTTGCGGCCACGGGCCTCAATCAAAGCAAAGCAAACCTGGTATACCTCAAAACGCTGGTTGAGGCCGGAACGATCAGGCCGGTGATCGATCGCAGCTATCCCTTGGAGCAGATGGCCGAGGCGCACCGCTATGTCGAAAAAGGCCACAAAAAGGGCAATGTCGTCATCACGCTGTGATGAGCCAGCTGGTTCGATGTTTACACCTTCGCTATCAATCTCTAAAAAGTAGGAATACCAATGCAAGCAATCGTCTTCACCCAATACGGATCACCCGACATTCTACGGCTGGCCGACATCGCCAAGCCGACACCCAGCGACAGCCAAGTCCTGGTAAAAGTCCATGCGGCCTCGGCAAACCCGCTTGACTGGCACCGCATGCGCGGCGCGCCGGTGCTGGTGCGCCTGAGCGAGGGCCTGTTCAAGCCCAAAACCATCCAGCTCGGCGCGGATATCGCCGGGACCGTCGAGGCGGTTGGCCGCAACGTCACCCAGTTTAAGCCCGGCGATGCGGTCTTCGGCGGCTGCGACGTCGGTGGGTTTGCCGAGTATGTGTGCGTGAGCGAAAAGGCCCTGGTGCAAAAGCCGACCGCCATCACCTTCGAGCAAGCGGCGGCGATCCCGGTAGCCGCCCTAACCGCGCTGCAGGCGCTGCGCACGAAAGGCCAGCTGCAGCCTGGTCAGACGGTGCTGATCAATGGCGCGTCCGGCGGGGTGGGCAGCTTTGCGGTGCAGATTGCCAAAGCGCTCGGGGCTGCGGTCACTGGCGTGTGCAGCACCGGCAATGTCGATCTGGTCCGCTCGATCGGGGCCGACCACGTGGTTGACTACACGCAGGCGGATTTCCGCAAAAACGGCCAGCGCTACGACCTGATTCTGGATAATGTGGGCAATCTTAGCGCCCCGGACTATAAGCGCAGCCTCAGTCCCAGCGGGGTTGGGGTTGTCGTCGGATTTACCACGCTCGCCCACATGGCCCAGGTTGTGCTCCGAGGCGCCTGGATGGCACGGCGCGGGAGTCAGAAAGTCGGCTCGATGATGGCGAACATCAACAAAGCCGATCTGGTTTTTATGCACGAGCTGCTGGAGTCCGGCCAGGTCGTCCCAGTGATCGATCGCTGCTACCCGCTCAGCGAGACCGCCGCGGCGATGCGCTACCTGGAGACCGGCCGCGCCCGCGGGAAAGTGGTCATCACGCTGGAGCCGACGAGCGACCAGGCGGTGGCCGCCGCCAGCCTCGCCTAAGCGCAATCGGTGAGTCCGCCAGGCGATGTGGCCCCGCGATCTAATGCTGCGCCAACACACCATCGCGCCAAGAGTGCTACGATCAGCCTAATTTTGCCTGGAGGAACCGTGATGACCCAATTTGCCAAAGATTTCGCCGCCCTGGAGCGCCTCGTCGACGGCCTGCTGCTGCTCAGCGAGACCGACGCGCCGCTGGTGCCGTTTGTCTGGCCGCAGCCGCTGCCGTGGACCCCGCAGGCGCTGCTGGGCGCCGCTGGCCAGCCCGCCGATACGCCGCTTGAGGTGGTCGCGGCCGCCGACTTCTTCGCCCGCCTGAGCGCAACCCGGCCCGGCCAGACCGCCGAGGAGCGGGCGCTGGCGCGGCGCTTCCGGCGGCTGGCGGCCTGGCTGGCGGTGCATCTGGCCGACGTGCAGGTGTATCGGATCGGGAGCATCGCCATCGAAACCACCATCGCCGGACGGCACCCGCAGGGCCGGGTCGTCGGCCTGACCACTCGCCAAGTGGAGACATAGGGCGAGATAGGGATTAGGGGCAATACCGTTCAAATAAGCCGGAACGGCGACATTTCTGACCTCACCCCGGCGCTGCGCGCCACCCCTCTCCACGTCGGTGGAGAGGGGAAAATGCCCATGAATTTCCTTATTTGAACGCTATTGGGATTAGGGGTTAGGGATTAGGGGTTAGGCCGTCCCTCTACCCTCCTAAACTAAAGCTAGGCGCGGTCGGTGACCGCGCCTAGCTTGGTTTTAGCTACTAGCTACTAGCTACTAGCTACCAGCTACCAGCTACTGACACGAGTGCAGACCGAGGCCGCCGAAGGTATCCACGGCGAAGCCATCCCACTGGCTCTCTGGGTAGAACGTATCGGTGGTGAGCGTATCGCCGGCGCTGACCGTGGCCTTGCGGCGCAGGGTGTGGTCGGTGGTGCTGGTGGAGCCGCTGCCCCAGCCGAGCGAGCCGGGATCGTAGCCGACATCGCCGAAGGCGTCGACCACGGTGGTGCCGCGATACAGCACCAGCGCATCGTTGCCGTTGTAGTTGGCCACGCCGCTGGTCGCATTGGCTTTGGCCAGCAGCGTCGAGCTCGCCGAAGGATTGGCCACAACGTAGGTCGCACCTGCCGCCAGCACCCCGCTCAGCGGCGCACTGGTGGTGGCGGTGCTGGCCCCGTTGGCGTAGAGCTTCAGCGAGTAGTTGCTCAACGTGATCGTGCCGCTGGTGCCGTTGAACAGCTCGATGGCTTTGTTGGAGCTTGAGCCCTCAACGTACTCCGAGATGATCAGGTCGCTGGCGCAGCTGCCGCTGCCTGGCGTGGCCGTGGCGGTCGGCTGGGCGATTGGCGTGGCGGTTGGCTGGGTGATTGGCGTGGCGGTCGGCTGGGTGATTGGCGCACCATCAACCCGCGCCTCGATCGTCGCCTGGATGCTGGTGGAGACGTTGGAGAGGAAGTTATAGCCGGTCAGGGTTTCCAGCGCGTCAACCGTGGTCAGGTAGTTGCGCCAGTCGTCGTAGCGAATGCCCTGGACATTGGGCATGTTGATGGCGATGACACGGGTGGTGCTGGTGACCCGGCTCAGGTCGCTGGTGCCCAGCGGCAGCACCACAATGATCTTCCAGGTGCGATCGGGGATGCGCACCTTGCCGCCGGCGATGGTGCCTTTTGAGCCAGCCCCGCCAGTGATGATGTACAGCTCGTTGCCCTGGCCAACCAGCTCGCGGCTGTAGTTCTCCAGGTTGTTCCACGGCCCCTGGTTGTTGTCGGGCGCCTGCGGAATGATATTGGTCATCAGGAAGACGGCATCGTTGTCGGCGGTCGAGGCGGTCCGATCGCCCGAGGGCACCATGTGGCCGCGATCGTAGCCGGAGCCGGTGTAGTCGCTGGTGGTCACCCGATACCAGCCTGAGGGCAGCGAGGTGTCGGTTCTGAAATTGCCGCGTGGGGTGCTGCCAAGATCCTGGCTGTCCAGATGCCAGCTAACCCAGTTGGCGATGCCGTTGTTCCGATGGTAGGAGAGGGCGTACTGAGTGCGTTGGATGAGGTAATTGGTTTCCGCAACGGTGCTGGTGGTGGCCCCGCTGGGGTTGCCCAGCACCAGGTTGTCGCTGGCCACCGTGCGGGCCTCAGCGGAGGGGATCAGAACAACAAGAACCAGAACGGACACCAGCGCCAACAACAACAGGCGTAGTTTACCCATAACTCAGGGGTTCCTTTCTGCATTGCGAGGATTAAACCCTCGCGGTAAAGCCAGCTATCCCGAAGGCTAGCCCGCTCTAAAAGAAACTATCTCCCCTGCTCTACCCTCTCTGGACCACATTTCCGGGAACCGTTTCCGCTCGACCACGCGGCTTCTGGGATTTTGATGAACAACCAACAATTGCTGATTCCTAATTTCCCGATTATAGCAGCCATTTATTAAAAAGAAGTTATGTTCAGTCTAAATCTACCAATGAATAAAATATAACAAACAAACAACCCCGCTTCACTAGGTGAAACGGGGCGCAGAGCCAGAGATCGCTGGCTGAGGCTGGCGAAGCCAAAATGCCGGGCTTCGACAGGCTCAGCCAGCGGGGGGACTTTGGTTTTTAGCCCGCCTGAGCCAGCCGCAGATCGGCCACGTTCAGCTGGAGCGAGCGGCGCTCCTGCCAGACATTGATCTCGGGCGAGTAGACGACATCGATGGGCGTGTTCCGCTCAAGGCGCTCGATCCACGCCCCAGCGCCAAAGGCGATCGCGCTGTGGGTGGTGCGGCCCTGCATCAGGCGCAGCTTAAGATGCTGCTGCTCGGCGCCAACGGTGCGGGCATCCAGCACCTGGACGTTGTAGGAGACAAAGCGCGGCTGCGGATTGCCCATGCCAAACGGCGCCAGCCGCTCCAGGATCGCCTGGGTGTTCAGGGTCAGCTCGCTAAAGCTGGCCTCGGCATCGATGATCGTCTGGGGCGTGAGCATCTCCTCGGTCATACGCTCGGCGGCGATCACCTGGAGGCGCCGCTCCAGCTCAGGCAGGTGCTCGTTGGCGATGGTGAACCCGGCCGCCGCCGCGTGGCCGCCGTACTTGATGAACAGATCGGCGCAGGCCGCCAGGGCATCGACAATGTTGAACCCCGGCACCGAGCGGGCGCTGCCGCGGCTGGTATGCTCTTCGCGGCCCATCACCAGCACCGGGCGGGCAAACTCCTCGGCCAGCCGCCCAGCCGCCAGCCCGACGACCCCGTGATGAAAATTCTCGCCAGCCACCACCATAATCCGCTGCGCGTCCTGCCCGGTCTGCAGGGCCAGCTCGCGGGCGGCGGCCTGCACATCGCGCATCAGCGCCTGGCGCTCGGTGTTGGTGGTGTTGAGCTGGGCGGCATACTGGTGGGCGGATTCCGCATCGGGGGCCAGCAGCAGGCTGTAGGCGAGCAGCGCATCCTCCAGCCGCCCGGCCGCATTGATCCGCGGCGACAGCCGAAAGCCCACCCCGCTGGAGTCGACCTTGCCGCGCTCGACCTTGGCGACCTCGTACAGCGCCAGCAGGCCGGGCCGCTCGGTCATATTCATCGCCTGGAGGCCATAGTAGACCAGCACGCGGTTTTCATCGATCAGCGGCATCATATCGGCGATCGTCCCCAGCGCCACCACATCAAGCAGATCGCGCGCCCGCAGGTTGTCCGGGCGCACCCCCACCTGCCAGAGCGCCTCGAAGAGCTTGAAGGCAATCCCCACCCCGCACAGCCCTTTGAACGGATAGGTGCAGTCGTCGCGTTTGGGGTCAACCACGGCATAGGCGGGCGGCAGCGTGGCGGGCGGCTGGTGATGGTCAAGCACCACCGTGTCGAAGCCCAGCTCGCTGGCCCGGGCGATCTCGGCCAGGTTGCTGATGCCGCAGTCGACCGTGACCAGCAGGTTGACGCCCTCGGCGTGCAGCTTTTCAATCGCCGCGATGTTCAGGCCGTAGCCCTCGCCCTCGCGGAGCGGAATATACGGGTGCACATCAACGCCCAGCGCCTTGAACAGCTGCATCAGCAGGGTCACGCCGGTCACGCCATCGGTGTCGAAGTCGCCATAGACGACCACGCGCTCGCCGCCCTCAACGGCCCGCCGCACCCGCTCGACCGCCCTGTCCATATCGCGCAGCTCGAAGGGATCGTGCCGCTCGTCCCAGGCCACGTTCAGGAATGTGCTGGCGGCGGCGGCAGTGCGAATGTTGCGCTGCCACAGGACGCGGGCCACCGGCGGCGGATAGCTGCCCAGCGCGGCCAGCTCCTGGGCGGTCGGGGCGGGCTGTACAACCCAGCGGCGGGCGACAGTTGATCGAGTCATTGATTACCTCACATACTGAGAAACCGGGAAGATCGGTCGTGAACACGGGATGGTTCGCCGTTGGTATGATGCAGTGCTGCAAAGCCAGCGCGCTAGAGTTTGGGCAATCGTGCGCTGGGGTTTGCGTTGGATTTCAAAATTAATTATTTTGACAATGTTAGATTACACGGCAAAGGCGCAGGATTTTGGATGAAGATGGACGCTTGGTGGATAACGATTTGGTGGAGGGACGCCATATATGGCGTCCCTCCCGCGAATACGTGCGCTTTTTGGGTTTCCCGGTCATCGCGCAGGTCGGTGCGAACGCCATACATGGTGTCCATGGGCCTAATCTAACAT
>DAOTUS010000297.1:0-4718 GCA_034437415.1 Herpetosiphonaceae bacterium | reverse complement strand
AATGAGCGATACTGTTCCCGTCTTTTTTGGTTTTGGTGCCGTTAAACCATGACATACCGATCAAAAAACGCTGTTTTGAGCAAACAATGTCTGTTTTTGATTTAGATGCAATTGCCCTGCTATACTAGCACAGAGGGATTGTGCAAAGGGTCCGTGACCAGTACAATACCAGCGGGTATGGGCCGTATGCTCGATTCACCGCAATCCATGCCCGAATCGGTGCCGCATCCGTCTATCCAGGCTGCCCAACGTTTGACCGATGCCTCGCCGGATGCTGACCAACGGTGCGACCATTGTCGAGGTTCAAACGTTCTTGGCCACCGTGGTCTCGAAACACCCGCCCGCGATCTCAATCTGAACGAGGATGCGCGTATCCGCACAATCGCTTCGCGCATTTAAAGAAACTACGCCCTCCGCATGCACCCATTTCCTGCCGTCGCGCATGCGTGATCGTCCCAAGGAAGGTCTATGAGCATCCTTTTCCACGGAACCTGGCTTTCCAAAGAACAATCGTTTTTCGTCTGGGCGGAAACAACGGTTTTTCAACGCCCAAAAGGCCGTCGGGCAGCGGTGCCGCGGCACCCATTTCACGAGTCCGCTCAAAACCTTTGCGACGCACTCGCACGGGTCGCCCGGCCGCACGCCGCCCTCCAGGCGCATACCGCAACGGTGTGGCTGCCATCAACCACGGATGCGCCCATTCCCTCCCCCGAGCTCGTTGCCATGGGCGCCGCACCTCCGCCTGATCCCGCGCCCACGCTGGCACCCTGGCGCGTTTCCGGTGTCGTGATGGCGGTATCCACGGCGCAGTCGGTGGTGCTGACTCTGCCACGGCATCCGCTCCACCGGATCGGGTCGGATCTCCAGGCGTGGCACAGCGCGCTGCTCGTGGCGCTGACGCTGTTGGCGGGGCAGCAGGTTCGTCCAACCATCCGTCGGCATGGATTTGAACTCCATGCAGGCTGGGAGATCGCGCCAACCCCAGCCATGGCGACCACGCTTCTGCAGCTGGCGCGCGCGTTCCCGCCGCTCTGCCGCGCGGTCGTCGCTGATCCGGAGACTGCGCCAGGCGCCCGCGTTCTGCTCGATGATTTCCTCGCTGCCGTCGTTGCAACGACGCTGCGGACGGTGCCGTTCACCCCGAGCATGCCAGCCGCATCACCGGGTGGCCGCTGGCTTGCCGCCCTGGCTGGGGCGGATTCCGGTATTCAGCTCAAAGGCGCTGCCGCAGATGCCCTGTATCGCGCGTGGTCTGCATGGTCCACCCACGGGCAGGTGGCTGGAACCGATAGCTTTCGGATCACGTTTCGTCTTGAGGCGCCAGAGCACGCCGATGCACCGTGGCAGCTGGCCTATCTGCTCCAGGCATCCGATGATCCGAGCTTACTGGTTCCGGTCTCACTGATCTGGCATGAAACCGGGTCCTCGTTCACCTACCTGGAGCGTCGCTTCGATCAGCCGCATGATCGGTTGCTGGCCGGGCTTGGTGCTGCCGCGCGCCTGTTTGCGCCCATCGCAACCAGTCTGTACCAGGCGGCCCCAGACCGGGCGCTGCTCACGGCAGAAGAGGCGTTTTCGTTCCTCAACGCTGTGGCACCCCTGCTCGCGCAGCATGGCTTCACCGTCCTCGTGCCAGCGTGGTGGCACACCCGCACCGCGCAGCTTAAGACCCAGCTCCGGGCACAATCGCCAGCAGCACAGGCCACTCGCGGGCTGCTCTCGCTGGAATCCCTGGTCGCGTTCGACTGGCACATGTCCTTGGCGGGTGAACCGCTCACCGAACGCGAGTTTGAACGGCTGGTGCAGCTCAAACAACCGCTGCTGCAGATTCGCGGCCAGTGGATTGTGCTTGACCCGGAGACGTTAAAGCACGCCCTTGCATGTCTGACCCATCCAACGGGGGAAATGGCGTTCGGCGATCTCGTGCGGCTCAAGCTCACCGGAGACCATCCCACCATCCCGGTGCCGCTTGACGCGGCGGCGGTGTCCGGCGATGGCTGGCTCGATGACGTGCTCACGCGGTTGTCCAGTCAGGACACGCTGGAGCTGCGCCCGCCCCCAGCGGGATTGCACGCGACGCTTCGGCCCTACCAGGAGCGGGGCTATAGCTGGTTGTCGTTTCTTACATCCTACGGCCTTGGTGCGTGTCTGGCCGATGATATGGGCATCGGCAAAACGATCCAGACCATTGCGTTTTTGCTTGCGACCAATGACCAACGCCCAGCCGATTCACCAGCGTTGGTTGTGTGCCCAACCTCGGTCGTGGGCAACTGGCTCCGTGAACTCAATGACTTCGCGCCGGGCCTGCGGGTGCTGGTCCATCGCGGCATCGACCGCCTTCAGGGTGTGGAGTTCATTCAGGCGGCCCAGGCTGCCGATATCGTGCTGACCAGCTTTCCGCTGCTGACCCGTGATCGTGGAACTCTCCAGGAACTGACCTGGAATACCGTGGTGCTGGATGAGGCCCAGAATATCAAGAATCCCGCGACAAAACAGGCGCAGGCGGCCAAGAGCCTCACTGCCACGCATCGGATTGCCCTCACCGGCACGCCGGTCGAGAATCGCCTGAGCGATCTCTGGAGCATTCTTTCCTTCCTCAACCCCGGATACCTCGGCAGCCAGGCCAGTTTTGAGCGCACCTTTGCCCGGCCCATTGAGCGGACTGGCGATCCCCAGGCCATCGAGCAGCTGCGCCGACTGACCGCACCGTTTATCCTGCGGCGGCTGAAGACGGATCGCACGATTATTACCGACCTGCCGGATAAAATTGAGACGAAGGTGTACTGTGGTCTGACCAAAGAGCAGGTCACACTGTATGAAGCGGTCGTGCGCGAGGCCCTGAGCGCGGTGGAGGACGAGGAATCGCACGGCACCGCGATCCGCCGACGCGGTCTCGTGCTGGCCATGCTGGTCAAGTTAAAGCAGATCTGCAATCATCCCGCGCTTTTTGTGCAGGATGGCAGCGCGTTGGCCAAGCGTTCAGGGAAACTTGCGCGGGTCACCGAGCTGCTGGAGGAGATCGTCAGCACCGCGGATCGGGCCCTGCTGTTCACGCAGTTTGCGACGTTCGGGGGCATGCTCCAGCGCCATCTTCAAGAGACGCTGTATGAGGATGTGCTCTTCCTGCACGGCGGCACACCCGCCAGCGAGCGCGACCAGTTGGTCCGCCAGTTTCAAGCACCGGCAGGTCCGAAAATCTTTATTCTCTCCCTCAAGGCCGGCGGGACCGGGCTGAATCTCACGGCGGCCAATCACGTGTTTCATATTGACCGCTGGTGGAATCCGGCGGTCGAGCAGCAGGCGACCGATCGGGCCTTTCGGATTGGCCAACGGCGCAACGTGCAGGTGCATACCTGTCTGTGTAGCGGGACGTTGGAAGAGACGATTGATGCGCTGATTGAGCGCAAACGCGCCCTGGCAGCCAGCGTGCTCGGCAGCGATGAGCGGTGGTTGACGGCGTTAAGCACAGCCGAGTTGCGTGCGCTGGTAACGCTGCGCACGGACATGCTGGAGGAGGTGTAGCAATGGCCCGAAAACGCACACGCGCCGCAGGGCACGACGACGATTGGCGGGCCGAGGCATGGTATACACCCGAGCGGCCACTGCCCGTCGCGGACGGCATCACGGCCAAAACAACCCGCGGCGCATTTGGAACGTCGTGGTGGGCCAAGCGCTGGATTGCCGTGCTGGGGACGTTTGGCTGGGGCACGCGACTCCAGCGCGGGCGCACGTATGCGCGGAAAGGCCAGGTGATCAGGATCGACCTTGCACCTGGGCTGGTGCAGGCCCAGGTTCAGGGATCGCGGGCCACGCCGTACGCGGTCACCCTCCGCATCACGCCATTGACGGATACCCAGTGGAGCACCGTGATTGATGGTATGGCCGAGCAGGCGATCTTTGCCGTACAGCTCCTGGCTGGCGCGATGCCGCAGGACATTGAGCGCGTCTTTGACCATGCCGCAGTCCCGCTCTTTCCGCAGACCGCCAGCGATCTGGTGACGCACTGTTCATGTCCCGATTATGCGAATCCGTGCAAGCACATTGCGGCGGTCTATTATTTAATGGGCGAACGCTTCGATGATGACCCATTCTTGATTTTCGCGCTCCGCGGCCGCACCACGGCCCAGCTGATGGAGGCCCTGCATGCACGGCGCAGTCGCCAGGTGGCCACTGCTGATCATGATCAACCAGTGGGTGAGCCGGTGCCCGCATTACGGGATCTGCTCGCTGGATTTTATGCGGCCGGACCTGATCTCGCCACGATTCGTCCCCACATTGCTGCGCCAGCCACGGATGCACCGGTGCTGCTCCAGTATGGCGCACCACCCGGTGACACGGAGCACGATCTCCGGCAGCTCTATACGCAGCTAACAACCCATGTCCTGGAACAGGTGTTTGGAGATGCTGATCCTGTCGATGGAAACGTCACGGAGGTGGGCGAATGATGGGCAGCAGGATTTCTCGACGCCCGCGGTGACCACACCGATCGAAAGACCCTGCTCCCACGCGGTGGCCGGTGGCGTTGGGATCGGTGTGGATGGCCCATCCCGCTCGACAACGTCCTCGCACCTTCGGTACAATACGTTGCAATCACCCCGACTGAGATGAGGTACCAATGACCGCTGATGACCGCGTTTCGCTGATCGCCCAGCTGATCGCCACGATGCGCCAGAGCCTGGCCGATGGGTCACTTACTCCCGCTGAGGGCCACGAGGAGG
>DAOTUS010000296.1:0-7021 GCA_034437415.1 Herpetosiphonaceae bacterium | reverse complement strand
TCCGGAAAAACCTGATCCGGTTTTATTCACGGAACTCATGCGCACCGTGACGAGCCTTGGACGGATTCACCCGCGCCAACCGGCGACCAGTCCGCCCTAATTGGCGAGGGTATTGCTTGAACGGAGTAGTCCTTCGCATTCGAGTCCGTAATCATCAAAAGTGGCGAAGAGCCGGAATGACGTGGTTGAGTTTTGTTGACATATCCCAGGACAAGATGAGGGTATGAGGCTTTGCTATGAGTTGAACTCGGCTCGCATTTGAGTTTGAACTTCGCGAAATACCTTAATGGCATCTGGATCATCTTCAGACGCATCATCAAGTAGGTAGGGATGTTCAAAAAAGGCAGCAGGAGCTATTTTCATGTCCCCATCATCATCAGCATGGACCTGCCAATACTGAGAAACCGATGGATTAATGATCTCAAATAAGAGTAACGGTTCATACGCCCATTGGAGATCGCCAAGGTCAATGATGATAAGGGTTCTCCCCTCAATGATCGCCATTCCATAGACACCATATTCGTGTCCTATGTGAAGTTCTGATCCTAGTTCAACA
The DNA here is from genome assembly GCA_034437415.1 of Herpetosiphonaceae bacterium. Classification (GTDB taxonomy): domain Bacteria; phylum Chloroflexota; class Chloroflexia; order Chloroflexales; family Herpetosiphonaceae; genus JACCRK01. The sequence continues at coordinate 6,465 of DAOTUS010000296.1, read as the reverse complement.
CAATCATCTGTCATAGGATAACTTGCACCAAGCCACACTCGTTGCTCTGCAGTCGGAATAGTCTGAATACACCGTACTTTCATCGTCTTTTTTCCTTATCAGACACGGTCTGCTGCTCAGTTCCTCAATTAATGGGGTTGAGAACTGAGCAGCAGGAACCTCGGTTACATTCAGGGTTCTGTTGTAGAAAGTCGTAGTATCTTTGATATAACCAAATCTATTTGAGACTAAGCCCAATATTAGTCGATCCAGTCGCCTTTCTTACGAATCTCAACTCTCCTTCCAGGCCGCTCATACCAATGAAGTTCTGCTAGACGTACTTCACCAGTGTCTAACCGCACGTAACCTTCACCTTTCATTTTCTTCCAATCCTTAATGCGACCACCATAGTCTCTTACAAGCCGTTCAACCTCTTTAATACCTCTACCCGTATCAAATGCTTTCCCTCCCTTAATACCTCCCTCAAGAGTACCAATCTCTTCGTGGTGAACATTGCGAACACGAGGTCCACACTCATTATGCACCAGCCAGCGCCCCTCGCCCACGAAGAACGTGTGGGCGGTGGCCACGGTCAGATTGTACATCACCTGGGTGTCGCCGCGCAGGAGCAGGCGCTCGACCACGCCCCAGGTCCCGTCGGCGGCGCGGATCCGGTCGCCGAGCGCCAGGTCCGCCGCCGCCACCCAGCCGCGCTCGTGGGTGAAGAACGGGTGCTCGGGGGTGGTGTTGATCGGCTCCGCATCGATCTGGAGATCGACCAGGACGGTGTCGGTGCTGACCAGCAGCGCCGTGACCGTGGAGCTGCCGGTGGTCTGGTCGGCCTCGTTGTAGGCCAGCACCGTGTCGCCCGGCTCCAGCGCAGCGATCGGCTGTGCGCCAGCGCTGGTGGCCACCAGTGTCTCGGCGCTGAAGGAGCAGGTGGTGCCTGCGCCTTTTCCACTGCCTTTTTCTTTGGGCGGTGCGCCTTTGTTAGAGCCACCGGCCCGTCCGCCCGGCCGAATTTTTTTGCCAATGCCCTTGAGAAAACTCTTGCCAAATTGAGCCATGCCGGCCAGTTCAACTATTGAAGCACCGCTTCCGGCTGCGCCGTGGCCCAATTTACGGAAATCCCAACACTGCCAGCCACGATAGGCTTCCTCGAATGGATCGGTGAAGTGATCGACGACCGCGCCTGGGATATTTTCGGGATGGAGGAAGAGCGCTCCAATCGCCGCGAGCTGCTGATGTTGCTCATAGGGTGTTGGCGCCACCGCTGATCGCAGACCATCGGCCATTTCATAGGCAAAATCCAGCACGCCCAGCGAGTAATCCCCGGCATGCTTCCAGCTCCAGTTGGCCGGATTAGGCCCGGCCAACTCACAGCCTTCCTGCCCGATGAACCAGACACCTGCAGGAATACAGCGCCCCGACGGATCGGTGTTGGTGAGCGGGTTGCTGTAGCCGTACTGATACGGATGCAGGCTGTAGGGCTGCTGCGGGAAGCCGACGAAGGCATCCGGGCTGAGGAATGTGCCGCTGCTGGGGTTGTACCAGCGGGCGCGCAGGTAGACCAGGCCGCTGGTCGCATCGGTCAGCTCGCCGGTAAAGCCAAAGGCGCTCAGCGGCGGCGTCTGGCTGACGCCCCACGGCGAGAAGGTCTGCTGACCCTGCAGCCAGCCAGCGTTATCGGTTGTGCCGATCGTGCTGCCCAGGCCATCCTGGAGGTACCAGGAGCGGTAGTTCGCGGGAGACGTCTCAAACAGCCGTTCGGCGCCGTAGGTGTACTGGGTGACATCGGGACCTGAGTCCATGCAGGGCAATGTTTCTGGACAGATCGTATGATTGTTGCTCGTCAGGATCTCCGATTGGGGTCCTGCCCAATCCACTGTGTAGCGGTGGCCCGCAACCCGTGGGCCGTCGGTGGGGGGAGTCTGCGGATAGCGCTCATCGTCCCAGACCAAGGTTCCATCGGCGGCATAGCGATAGTCGGTCGTGGTGCTGCCCTTGGTCAGGGTTGCCAGTCGACCCCAGCCATCATACTCGTAGGTCTGGGTGGGATCGCTGGTGAGGCGCCCAGCCTGGTCATACTCCCAGCCCGGCGTCGTGATTTGATTCTGCTCGTTGTACTCGCGGAGCGTGGGGAAGTCGTCGCCGACCGTTTCCGAGATGCGATTGCCATTGCGGTCGTAGGCATAGGCCATGCCAGTCATTGTCCCAATGTAATCTTCTCTGGTGCTTTGGATCAGCCGCCCGACCCCATCGTAGCCGAAAGTTTCGGCGGTGGGTTCGCCGCTCATGGTCGTCACTTTGCCGATTTGCTCAGCGTGGCGATTGAGCGTATAGCTGACCTGTCCAAGCGGCAGGCTGCCGCGAGTATAGGTGAGCTGGCTCAAACGACCAGCGCGATCCGGCACGCGGGTGGCCTGCACGCCGGTGGTCGTGCCAAAATTGGCGTTACGCAGCCAGCCATCGGGATCGTAGCTGTAGCTCGCGAGGGTGGCGTTCCCTTCTTTGACAGTCGCCAGCTCCCCGCGCGGGGTATAGCTCATCGTGACCTTGCGCCCGCTGGGATAGATCAGCCCGGTCCGTGAGCCAGTGCCATCGTACTCATAGCCAACGCTCGTCGCCATGCCGAATACCCGCTGCTGGGCTAGGGTGACGCGGCCCAGGGGATCGTAGGTTTTGGTCACGCTGATGGGACTGCTTGGAAACCCACTGCCGTACCAGTCGCCAAACGCCAGCTCACGCCCAACCACATCGTAGACGTGGGTTTGGGTGGCCTGGTACAGGCTTGTGGCGCGCTTGACCGCCCCACGGCTGGTGTAGGTGTAGCTCAGGCTGTTTGATCCATCGGATTCGCTCACCACTTGCCCGAGGGCGTTGTAGGTCCAGGTGCGCGGGGCCGTGAAGGCAGTTTGGCTGGTCGGCCAGCTCGCCGCATTGTAGGTGGTTTGGCGCTGGCGATTGCCCCGGGCATCAATGACCATGAGGCGATTGCCGGCCCGGTCGTAGCGATACTGGGTCAGCAGATTACAGTCGGTTGCCTCGGTAGCGCAGGTGGTTTGGACATTTTCCTGCACCGCAATCAGGCGATCGAGGCCATCGTATTGATAGCGCGTCTCGCGTCCGCCTGGTTCGACCAGCGCCACGACCTGCCCGGCGCGATTATAGCGGGTGGTGGTAATCAGATCGTCGGTTGTGCCATCCTGGGCGGCATTGAACGCTCCATCGACATAATTTTTGATCTGCCGGACTGGCTGACCCAGGCCATCAACCAGGGTGACGCTGAAGCGCTCGCGGTCGCTGGTTGGGGTCATGGCCCAGCGCTCGGTCCCGCTTCCATCAAAGCCATAGTGCGTCTCAACATTGGTCGGGTCGGTGCTGATCATCAGGTTGCCGAGGCCGTCGTACCACATGCGGGTAGTCTGATTAAGCGCATTAGTGGTCGAAATCACCTGGCCCACCGCATTGTAGCCAGTGAATGTCCGCACATTGGTGCTGGCGGTCGCTGGCGCACCAGCCACATAGTTCTGCGTCGTCACGATCGGTCGACCGACGGGATCCAGGGTCTGACGGGTGACGATGCCAAGCGCGTTGACCGTTTCGTAGACCTGGCCAAGCTCATCGTAGCGGGTCGTGGTATTGGGCAAGTTGCGGTCGGACTCAACGGTGGTAAAGGCGGCACAGCCGCTTGCGACCGGGATTCCCGCGCTGGTGGTGCAGTTGGTGAAGCTCGACACCACGCGGTTGAACAAGTCATACTGGATGGAGGTCCAGCGTCCAAGCGCATCGCGCCGCCCGGCCACCCGGTCGCGGGTTGGATCGTAGGCAATCTGGGTGATTTGGTTGAGCTCTGGGTGATCGGCCGGTGCCGATGCGACCGCGTTTACCCTGGTGCTGGTCAGTCGCCCGACGCCATCGTAGGTGAACAGCGTCACGCGGTCGGTGATCGGCTCGGTGAGCGTCCAGGACCCATTTACGAAGTTCTCGGTAATTGTGTCGATGCGGCCTTCGTAGTTGTAATTGGTGACGGTGATGATATCGCTATCGGTGCCATCCGTCCACGGGCGATTGATCGCCTGAACGCTGGTAGGTATACCATCTTCATAGTTCTCAATGGTTCTGATCGGACGATTGCGCTGATCGTAGAGGGTCTTGGTCCAGCGGCCAAGCGCATCGCTGCGCCAGGTGACATTGTCAGCGCCATCATAGTAGGTGTAGAGCTCGATGTTGCGATCAACGCCTGCGCCTTCGCTAGGACGATAGTTGAGCGTCGTGGTGACCGGGCGACTCAGCGCGTCGTACTGGATTCGAGTGACCCGCGTCGTGGAGTCACTAAACCAGCGATGCAGCGGGTCACCCGCAAACGTTCCGGTGAGAATGCCGGTCTGAGTGATCAACGTCGTCAGACCGCGCGCATCGTACCCGTAGATCCGGGACACATTCGCATCGTGATTCTCGGGCGCATAGTTTGGTGGCGCTGCGGTGGCGCTTACATCGGGGATATAGGGCTCGGCGCCGCCCCGAACCGAGCGTTCGGGGTTCTCGACGACCCAGCGCACGCGGCCCGCCGCATCGTAGGATGTCACCTCATGGTACCGACCATCGGGAGTCTGGGTCCAGATCTGCTGGCCGTTGGTATTGTATCCATACGATGTTTTAAGATTGCGATCGGTGTAGCCCCATGGCCCTTCGACCTCAATTCCGGTGTAGTGGTAGTTCTCGGTTACCGCAACAATAAGGCCAGCGCCATTATATTTGGTATGGGTGGTGCGAGCCAGGCTGGTTCCCGCACCCACGGTCACCTCGGTCTGGCGACCAAGCGAGTCATACGTATAGGTGGTAACGATTTTTTGTTTCGCCCCCCGGAGTGATCGGGTGAGCTGGCCCAGGGTGTTGTACTCATAGGTCGTTCCTATTCCATCGGCTTCCCGCATCGACGTGAGGCTGTGTGCGGGCAGCGTGCTGTATCCGTACTGGCGGCTCAGGCTGACGCTATCGGCGCCGATACCGCCCTGCTGCGTGATGGAGCTGACGGATCCGAACGCGTCGTAGGTGACGACGCTGGTCACCTTATCCAGGCCAAGGATGTTCGTCGGATTGTTTTTGGCATCATAGGTGATTGTTCCCTCCGTGCCATCGGCTGGATAGATATTGGTTGGCTTTCCAGCCGCATTTGATACAACTCCAGTGATCCGACCGTTGCCATCGACAAGGGCCAGCGGCGCCAGATTGGCGCCAAAGGTGGTATACCCGCCAAACAGGCCGTTGCGCTCCTGATAGCGTAAGGTCCCATCAGGGCGATAGTGCTGTTTGATCACCGCAGTGGGCTGGCCTGGCGATGCGATCGTCATGGTGGTGGTTTTGTCGCCGTTGGCAGCGGTGGTGTAGGCATAGGTTGTAACAATGCCGCTGGCCTCGGTCTGGGTCGTGACCTGACCATTGGTGTATTGATTGCGCAGCGCTGGCGGGCCGCTTGGGTTGGCGGGGTTGGAGATGGTTTCCAAGCGGTGGTTGGTGTAGCTATAGCTCACCACGCCACCGCCAACATCGGTCATCGTTTGAATGTTCCCGGCGGGGTTATAGGTAAATGTAATGCTCTGGGCCGGATTGGTAACCGTGGCTAGACGAACCCCATTGGGTGTGGCAATGTAGCTAAACGCCAGCCAGCGCTGCGAGACGGCATCGGTCACGCGGGCCAGCTGGTTTGAGCCAGGCAGCGAGCTGGTGGGATTGTAGGTGTACTGCTGTTTTCGCCCCTGGGCATCCTGGCGTTCCGTCAAGCGTCCGCTGCTGTCAAACAGCAGCTTGGTTTGATCGGTGGTGGTCAGCGTGTAGATGTTGTTGGCGCGGGCAAGCGTCGCCCATACACCAATCGCACCCTTGTAGACCCCATTGCCCTGATCTGTAAAACGATAGCGATTCCCGGTTGCGGCCTCATAGATGACCGTGATCGGCTCGCTCCCAAGCTGGCCGGACAGCGTCAGCCGCTCGGCAAAGCGATGACGCCAGCCGGGGCCGAGCGGAGTCTGGGCATATTTGGTGGTATCGGCCAGGAGCGAGGTGTAGTTGCGCTTAAAGGCCAGCTCCGGGCCGACTGCGTCGACTGAAATATCGGTGGTGGTGAGATAGAACACGCCGGAGCATGCGTTGATCGGGTCGTTGGCATCACACTGGGGATCGCCGCCGACGGTGGAGTCGGACTGGCCCGCCATCTGATCGGCGGGGATGACGGTCGGCGTGACCAGCGATACCGGGGTGCCATTTTTATAATAGACCAGCGAATCAAGCCCCATAGAGTGGCTGTCAGGCCCGCGGATTTTTGAAATCCGAAAAGAGCCACGTTGTCCCGCTAACCGGGCTGGCACTAGACATTATTGGAATTCAAGTGCCATAGCATTTAAAAAAATATCTATCGGTGTTATATCGATGGATGTTGAACGATGACGTACGCGAAAATTATGTAATCCACACGCAATGCTCATA
>DAOTUS010000295.1:0-6759 GCA_034437415.1 Herpetosiphonaceae bacterium | reverse complement strand
ATCCATGGACGTTTGTCTCCGAGCTGTGGTTGTGGTTACCCGCACTCTACGACAAACGTCCATATGTGTCCATCGGTCAGCGCACCCGCTGATCAGGCTCTATTTTGGCGAGGGTATTGATTAGATAATAGTAATGCAAAACCGGGCTTTCACACGATTGTGAAAGCCCGGTTTCGGCGGTGGCGGCGATCGCGGCTAGATCTTCGTCGCGGCCTCGTGGAGCACTTCCTCGGGCAGACGGTTGCCGGCGGCGTGGATGGCCTTGTCGGTGTTGGTGAACATCAGAATGACCATTCCCAGCCCAAACAGCACGATCAGCGAGAGAATCGCCTGGCGATACGAGCCGGTTGAGGCGACCACCCGCGCGAAGATGAACGGCCCAATCCACGACGTGCCGCGCTCGGAGATCTCGTAGATGCCGAAGAAGGCCGCCTCACGACCCCGTGGGATCATCTTGGAGAACAGGCCCCGCGAGAGCGCCTGCGAGCCGCCCAGCACCAGCGCAATCGCCGCGCCCATGATAAACGCCTGGGTTTTATTTTGGAGAATCGCGTAGGCAAACACCACCACGCCGGTCCAGATCATCAGGGTGACGATGATGGTGCGTTTGGTGCCCAGCCAGCGCGAGACCCGCTCGAAGCCCAGCGCCCCGAAAAACGCCATGAACTGAATCATCAGCACCAGCGTCAGCAGAAAGCTCTGGTCCTCGCCAGCCTCGCGCTGGACCTGGGTGAACAGCTCCTGCGAGAGAAACACCGCCGAGACGCCGATCACGGTTTGAATGCCGTCGTTGTAGAACAGGTAGCCGACCAGAAAGCGCACGGTGTCGGGCAGCCCGCGCAGCTGGCGGACGGCCCCGCCAAGCTCGCGCAGGCCCAGCCGCACATACGACTCGCCAGGAGCTTTGGTGTGGATCGAGGCCCGACTGCGCAGCCGCGAGATTCCCAAAAAGCCGAAGAACGCCCACCAGATCCCCGCCGAGGCCAGCGAGATCCGCACGGCCATCCCGGTCGAGATGCCGATATTTTCGGCGAAGGTGACCAGCGCCAAGTTGAGCGCCAGCAGCACGCCGCCGCCAATGTAGCCCCAGGCAAAGCCGCGGCTGGAGACTTTGTCGCGCATGTCCTCGGTGGTTATCTCGTTGAGAAAGGCGTTATAGAACACAATCGCCGCCCCAAAGCTCAGGTTGGCGATAATGAACAGCAGCGCGCCCAGCCAGTAGGTCGAGGTGGTGACGAAGAACATCAGCGTGGTAGCGCCCGCGCCGACGCCGCAGAACAGGCTCATCAGCTGCTTTTTCAGATTGGTGTAGTCGGCCAGCGCCCCGAGCAGCGGCAGGAAAAAAAACTGGAGCAGCACCGACAGCGAGATACAGTCGGTCAGCAGCGACTTGGCGGTGATGGTGTAGAAGCCGACATCGAGCACAACCCCGTTTTCGCCAATTGCGCTCTGGGTGATCGCGGTCAGGTAGGGGCCGAACAGCGCCGCGACGACCGTGGTGGTGAAGGCCGAGTTGGCCCAGTCGTACATCGTCCAGCCAAAGATCTCGCGTCGGTCGTTGGCTGGCTCGGTGGGCGGGGTGGAGAGGTGCGTGGCTTGTGCCTGAGTCACGGTGGGACTCCTTGAAACATTCAGAAGGAGAGCAGATGCGCTATTATCGCAGAGTTTGGTTTGGGCCGCATGTGCCGAAAGATACAGCCGATCATGCCTCGGTCAGAACCGGCAGCGCCGCGCCCAGCCAGATCCCGGCCAGCGTCAGCGGGCAGCGGTAGGCGTACAGCTCCACGCCCCGGCGGGCGACCTCGCTCAGGGCCAGGCCAAAGTCGGGGTCGATCGCCCGGTTGACGGCGACGGCCGTGCCATCGCCGCGCTGCACCACAAACACCACGGCGGTGCGCACGCCGGTCTCGGCCAGCTCGGCCAGCTCCAGCAGGTGGCGGCGCCCGCGGGTGGTCGGCGCGTCGGGGAACACGGCGATGCCGTCGACCACATCGGCGACGCTTTTCACCTCGACGATGCAGGGCGCGGCGCCGCCGTGGCGCTTGCTGGCGGTCGGCGGGGCGGCGGCCAGGCCAAAGTCAAAGCGGCTGGCGCCAACCTGCACCTCGCGCTCAACGTGGGGATAGGCCGCGAACGGTGGCAGCGCGCCCGCCCGCAGCGCCGCCTCGATCAGGCGGTTGGGCAGGTGGGTGTCCAGCGAGACCAGCTCGGCGCCAAGGTAGACCCCGGCGACCTGGTACTGGGTTTTGCGGCCCGCCCCAGGCTTGTGGCCCAGCACCAGCCGCGCATCCGGCACGAGCTTGGTCAGCAGCCGACCGCGATCAGCCAGATGCGCGGCGACGACGCTGCCATCCTCCAGCCGGGCCTCGACTAGAAAACGATTGGGCCGGGCCAGAAAGGTCGCCGCCAGCAGGGGCGCCGCGCCAACCAGCGGGATGGTGATTGAAGTGGGTTGAGGTGAAGCAGTCATCAGCCGATTATCGCACACAATCGCAATTTCCAGATCGCCGCCAAGCCGCTCCCCACAGCGGCTATGGTAGAATGGCGCACAGTTTACGGCCTTGTTGAGGAACGAACGCATGACACAAGCACTGACAGCGCGACATTGGCTATTTGTGGGGCGGTCGTGGCTATGGGGGCTGGCCCGCGCTGTCCGGCGGCTGGTCGTTGGCACCCTGCCGCCCAATGTCAACCAGATCACCGACCAGCTCTATGTTGGCGGCTTTATTGACCTTCACGACTGGGCCGAGCTGAACAAGCTGGGGGTTACGGTTGATGTGAACCTGCAGGCCGAACGCCACGATCACTTCGTTGCGCTTACGCCCGAGAACTATATCTGGCTGCCGACGATGGACCACGCCGCGCCCGACCCCGCCGCGATCGATCGCGGGGTGGTGCTGGTGCAGGCGGCGCTGCGCAACCACAAGAAAGTCCTCATCCACTGCCACGCCGGCATGGGCCGCTCGGCGCTGCTGTGCGCAGCGGTGCTGGTCGCCGAAGATCATAGCGTCGCCGAGTCCTGGGATCTCGTCAAGACCAACCGGCCGATCGCGAACCTGCACCCGTGGCAACACGCGGCGCTGGAAGATTTCGCCCAGCGTTGGGCGCAGCAGAAAGACACCGCATGAGTCTGCGCAATCACACCATAATCGTGACCGGGGCCTCGTCGGGGATTGGCCGGAAGATGGCGCTGCAGTTTGCCCGCGCAGGCGCCAACGTGGTGCTGGCGGCCCGCTCTGCGCCCAAGCTGGAGGCGCTGGCCGAGACCATTCGCGCCGCCGGGGGCAAAGCCCTGGCCGTGCCAACCGATGTCCGCCGCGACGCCGATGTGCAGAACCTGGTTGAGCGGACGCTGGCCGAGTTCGGCCGCCTCGATGTGCTGGTCAACAACGCCGGCTATGGGATTTTTGCGCCGATTGAGCAGGTCGATATGGCCCATGTCGAAGGGATGATGGACGTCAACTATTTCGGCACCATGCGCTGTGTCATCGCGGTGCTGCCGGTGATGCGGCGCCAGAATCGCGGCCACATCATCAATATCGCCTCGGTGGCGGGCCTGGTCTCGACGCCCAACACTGGCGCCTACTCGGCCTCGAAGCACGCCGTGGTGGCGGCCTCGCAGGCGATGCAGGTCGAGCTGATGGGCTCGCCGATCACGTGCTCGCTGATCTGCCCCGGCCCAATCGATACGCCGTTCTTCGTCAAGGCCGACTACGACAAGATGTCGCGGCTGGCCAAGATTTTTGGCCTGCTCGACCCCGACGAGGTGGTGAACATTGTCGCCCACATCGCCGAGCACCCGCGCACGATGCGGGTCACGCCGCGGGCCTTTCACCTGCTGGCAATCGCCTATCGCCTGTTTCCGTTCCTGACCAAGCGGGTCCTGCGCTGGGTGGGCTAGCTTCGAGCAGCTAGCAGCTAGTTGCTAGTGAGCTTAGGTTTTTTGAATGCCATTCATTCCTGGCTAAGTGGTATTTACACCTTTCTAATCAACTAAATCATACTAGCTACTAGCGACTAAAACTATGCAACAACCCCATCTCAAAACCTATGTGAGCGCGCTGGCCGGACGCCGAGTGATCGTGGTTGGCGACGTGATGCTGGACGAGTATCTGTACGGGCGGCCCGAGCGGCTCTCGCGCGAGGCGGCGATCCCGGTGCTGGAGTTCGATCGGCGCCAGGTGATCCCCGGCGGCGCGGCCAATCCCGCCGCCAACATTGCGGCGCTCGGCAGCACGGCCCAGATTGTGGCCCTGGTTGGCGCCGATGCGGCGGGCGCGGAGCTGCGGGCGGCCCTGGCCCAGCGCAACGTGGAGACCAACGGCCTGATCACCGACCCGACCCGCCCGACCACGACCAAGACCCGCATTCTCGCCGCCGTTGCGCTGACGGTCGCCCAGCAGGTTGCTCGCCTCGACCGCCTCGACCGCACGCCGCCAAGCGCCGAGTGGGAGGATGCCGCGCTGCGCCAGCTGGCCGAGCTGATTCCCACCGCCGATGCGGTGCTGTGCTCGGACTATCGGGTTGGCTGGCTGACCGAGCGCTTGGTTCTGGAGCTGCGGGCGCTGTGCCAGCAGTCCGGGACGCTGCTGACCGTCGATAGCCAGGGCCGCTTTGCGCCCTATCGCGGCGCCGATTTCCTCAAGTGCAACTCGGCCGAGGCCAGCGCCTGGCTGGGTGTGCCGCTGCGGAGCGATGCCGATTTCGAGGTCGGGCTACGGCGGCTGCGCGAGGAGCTGCAGCTGGGCGCCGTGGCGGTGACCCGTGGCGGGGCCGGCTTCTCACTGCTCGCCGCCGATGGCTACCATCATATTCCGGCGCTGCCCATTGGCGAGGTGTTTGATGCGACCGGCGCCGGCGATACGTTTGTCGCGGTGGCCACGCTCGGCCTGTGCGCCGGCCTCAGTCCGCTGATCGCGAGCCAACTCGCCAACGCCGCCTCGGCCCTGGTCGTCCGCCGGATCGGCGTGGCCACGGTCACGCCCGCCGAGCTGATCGGCGCCCTGAATCTTTAGCTAGCGCTGCGGAGTAAGGAGCCCAATGGTTGATCAATCGCCTTTTATCGCCCTGGACGCGCTGGTGGCGCTGCGGGCGGGCTGGCGCCAGGCTGGCCGCCAGGTGGTCTTCACCAACGGCGCGTTCGATCTGCTTCACGCTGGCCACGTCACCTACCTGCAGGCCGCCCGCCGCCTGGGCGATGTCCTGCTGGTCGGCCTCAACAGCGATGCCTCCGTGCGCGGCTACAAGGGCCCGACCAGGCCGATCGTGCCCGAGTGGCAGCGCGGGGTTGTGCTGGCGGCGCTGCGGGCGGTCGACTATGTGACGCTCTTTGCCACGCCCACCGCCGCGCCGCTGGTCGCCGCGCTGCGCCCCGATGTCTATGTCAAAGGCGGCGACTACGCCCACCCGGCCGGCGGCGACGGCAAGGATCTGCCCGAGGCGCTGGTGGTGCTGGAGTACGGTGGCCAGGTCGAGCTGATTCAGTATCTGGACGGGCTCTCCACCAGCGCGCTGATTGCGCGGATCAGGGGTTAGGGATCAGGGGACCAGCGCCTGCGAATTTCGATTTCGGCAAAATAGCGTTAGAATACAGACAGCAATCATTGCGCTGTGTTTGACTGTCTCTAGCTCGGAGAGCTTTTTATGGAAACAATCACCCTGTTTGATACACCCCAGGCGACCCCGGTGGCCAAGCCCCGCCGTCCGGCCTGGCTGAAGGCGCGGGCGCCGATGGGCGAGAACTACGAGGATGTGCAGGAGCTGATGCGCGATCTCGACCTGCACACGGTCTGCGAGGAGGCCCGCTGCCCGAATATTGGCGAGTGCTGGAACAACCGCACCGCGACCTTTTTGCTGCTCGGCGACACCTGTACCCGTGGCTGCCGCTACTGTGCCATCGGCAAGGGCAAGCCCAAGCCAATCGACGAGCAGGAGCCGGAGCGGATTGCCGAGGCCGTGGCCCACCTGCAGCTGAAGCACGTCGTGCTGACCGCAGTCAACCGCGACGATCAGGCCGATGGCGGCGCCCACATCTTCGCCGAGTCGATTCGCCTGATCCGCGAGCGGATTCCCCAGTGCCGGGTCGAGGTGCTGATCCCGGATTTCGATGGCAACTGGGCGGCCCTGGGGATTGTGATGGATGCGCTGCCTGATGTGCTGAATCACAATATCGAGACCGTGCCGCGCCTGTTCCGCCGCTTCCGCCCCCGCGCTGGCTTCGAGCAGAGCCTGGAGCTGCTGCGCCTGGCCCGCGAGCTGCGCCCGTCGATCATCACCAAAAGCGGGATGATGGTGGGCGCTGGCGAGACCGACGCCGAGGTGCTGGAGGTGATGGACGCGCTCCGCCGCTCCGATGTTGATGTGATGACGATCGGGCAGTATCTCTCGCCAACCGGCGACCACTGGCCGATTGACCGCTATGTCACGCCCGAGACCTTTGTCTGGTACAAGGCCGAGGCGCTGGCCCGTGGCTTCAAGCACGTCGAGTCGGGGCCGCTGGTGCGCTCGTCGTACCACGCCCACGAGCACGTCGCCGATCTCTAAGCCTCTGCGCTAATCTGGTAGATCTTGAATCGAGGAGAACAGCATTCGGCTTGTTCTCCTCGATTATTTAATTCCTGTAATAAAACCACTTCTACAATTTACAATACCCTCGCCAATTAGGGCGGACTGGTCGCCGGTTGGCGCGGGTGAATCCGTCCAAGGCTCGTCACGGTGCGCATGAGTTCCGTGAATAAAACCGGATCAGGTTTTTCCGGA
>DAOTUS010000294.1:0-1702 GCA_034437415.1 Herpetosiphonaceae bacterium | reverse complement strand
GCGCTTCACGCTATACAGGTGATCGCCTGGGAGCGCATCTGCCGCCGTCGCGACCACCACCGAGCCGCTGAACAGCACCATCAGCAGAATCGTTGTGACCGCCCAGACCCAGCGCTGCTGCCAGAGCAGGCGGCGGGCGCGTCGCGGGGCCGCAGCGGGCTTGGGCTGCGCCGCCAGCTTCTGCTGGGCCGCCAGCTGCAGAAACGCCGCCTGGGCAGCACTGGCGCGGGCCGCCAGGGGCGGGTGCTCGACAGCCTGAATCGCCTGGACCGGCTGGAGCAGATCGCGAATCGCCTGGGCATGCTGAGGATAGCGCTCGCACAGCGCCTCGATGGAATCGCCGCTGGCAAACGTCGCCAGAATTAATTGGACAAAGTCGTCGTTCATAGATCCCTAACTGACCCTAGCAGTCGCCCCAGGGCCTGCAATGCACGATGTTGGAGCGCTTTAATTGCGCCTTCAGTCCGGCCAGTAATCTGGGCGACTTCGCGGAGGCTAAGGTCTTGAATAAAGCGTAAAATAATCACTTCGGCCTGATCATCGGTTAGCTTGCCGATCGCCTCCCGCAGGGCCGCGTGATCGAGACGGGCCAGCGAGACGAGGTCGGGACCGGCGGCCGGATCGATATAGTGGTCGTCCAGCGGCTCCTGCTGACGCCGTTTCGCCCGCCGCAGATGATCAACCACCCGATCGTGGGCGATGCGATAGAGCCAGGCGGAGATACTCCAGCCCTGATAGGAGAACGACCCCAGTCCCTCCAGCATTTTAATGAACACCTCGGCGCGCAAGTCTTCGGCCATCTCATAATCGCCGATGCGATAGTAGATATAACGAAAAATGCCCAGCGAATAGTGCTCATAAATCGCGTGGAGCGCGGTCTGATCGTAGGTTTTAGCGCGCTCGATCAATTCCTGATCGCTGAGATCCATCAGCAATGCAGAGTTCCCCTTAGCTAGTATACCGACCGAAGTCTCTAAATGATACGGCATATCGTGATTTCTCGCACATGATACGGCAATCAGTCCAGGTCGATGGCACAGCGCTGTATGGTACAATATCGGCGGTCTCAGCGGGGAGGCTCCCCGGTCGCTTTAGCGGTCTTCCTCTACGGTTGGATGCACCTAATGCACCTAATTCACCTAATTCTGGCTTATCGATTAATCCGCTGTACTGCTGCAAATATCAGGCCACTAAGGAGTGTTGATGTCCGCGCAATTGACTGTTCCTGCCCTTGACTCCGCTGGATTGTTACATCGCTGGTTGATTACGGCTGGTGAGGCGGTTAGCGCCGGGCAGCCGGTCGCAATTGTGGTCACCCAAACGCAGGAGCTGGCTATTCCGGCCGGCCAGGGCGGGGTGATTGCCGCGCTGCTGATTGAGGAAGGCGCTGCGGTTGAGGGCGCTAGCGTGCTGGCAACCATGGCCGATGCCGCGCAACCGCCGCGCAGCCGCGTGACGCCAGTGGCCCGGCGGATCGCCGCAGCGCAGGGGATCGATCTGGCCACGCTGCAGGGATCGGGCGCGAGCGGCACGATCTGCAAGCGCGATGTTGTGGCGCTGCTGGAGCCTGAGGCCACCGCCGATCGGGCGCCCGCCGGTGGCTTTTGCGTCGCCGAGCAGATGGGCAACACGCTGGGTGATGGCGAGAAGGTCATCACCGTGCCCGCTCCAGCCAGCCGCCCGGCGCCCCCGGCTGTGGCAG
>DAOTUS010000293.1:0-14185 GCA_034437415.1 Herpetosiphonaceae bacterium | reverse complement strand
GTGGAGGGACGCCATATATGGCGTCCCTCCCGCGAATACGTGCGCTTTTTGGGTTTCCCGGTCATCGCGCAGGTCGGTGCGAACGCCATACATGGTGTCCATGGGCCTAATCTAACATTATCAAAATACCCAGATCAATGACTCATTGCATCGGCGCCGTGATCCGACTGTTGCGCCATAAACCAGTCGTGGAGTGCCGCAACGAGCGTTGCATCGCTGGTCGTATAGCTGATGTGTGCGCCTGCGGGCAATGCCGTGTAGCGCAACGCAATCGCGGCAGCCCCGCGCTCCAACGCCGCCAGCCCCGGCATCGTTTGCCCGTGAATGGCCGCCGGGTCAGCAAAATCACCCGCCTGAAATCGCGCAATCTCAGCGGTGAGATGGGTTTGGATCAGGCGAATTTGTTCCGCGTTTGTGGGATCTTTTACCACCACCGTCTGCACCCCACCGGTTGGGGTCGTCACAAAGCTATGCGTGGTTTGGTCGAGATCAAAGGGCATGATCTGCTGGCCCTGTATCCGCACGTCGGCTTGTCGCTCGTTCAGCGACGTGCGTTGCACGACGACGATACTGCCTACCAGCACGATCAGCAGGCCGATGCCAATGATGATTGCGCGCTGCACACTGTTAGTCATGGGCCACCTCCACCAGTCGCTGCAAGGCGGTTACAATCTGGTCGTGTTCTGCCGCAGAGAGCCGCGCCAGCATGCGGGCGAATTTCGCGCTGCGGGCCTCCAGAACCTCCAGCGCCAGCCTCTGGCCCGCAGCGGTCAAGCCAAGATAGCGCACGCGGGTATCCGCCGAGTCGGTGCTGCGCTCGACCCATCCCTGCTTGTCCATGTGGGTGATCAGCCGGCTGACGGTGCTTTTTTCGAGCTGGAGTCGCGTTGCAAGCGCCTGTTGGGAGAGTCGCTCGCTGTGGAGTGCGGTCAGGGTATGCGCTTCGGCCACGCTGATGGCCACGCCACACGGTGTATGCAGCGGGCGGTGCAGTCCAAACGCGCGGACAAAGGCCGGCACGAGTTCCTCAAGCGTTGGATGAATGGCGATTGCTGTGGTCATGGTGTTCCTCCACTATAGTTGTATTATACAACCATTTTACCTGAATCACAACCACATAAAGGAGCGTCCTATGCCTCGGACTATTTCCGTTCGGCCACCCCGCGTGGGTATCGCGCTAGTAATTATCACCAGTTTGCTCGTGGTACTGACGGTAATCATCATGAATACACGCTCAGGAGGTCGCACCGACGCCACGGACCAGGCTATGGTTGCCCGTGGCAAAAGCGTGTATAGCGCGAACTGTGCGTCATGTCATGGGGCTACGCTGGCCGGACAGCCAAACTGGAAGGAACCACTGCCAAGCGGACTCTTTCCGGCACCTCCGCATGATGCGTCAGGTCATACCTGGCATCACCCGGATCGGCTGCTGTTTAAGCTTGTGAACGAGGGCGGTGCATTGGCCTTGCTGCCCGGTGATCAACGTGGCATGCCAGCCTTTGGATCGGTTTTAACCGAGCAGGATATCTGGGCTGTCCTGAGCTTTATCAAAAGTACCTGGCCGACTGAGATTCAAGACCGTCAAACCGACGTTTCACGCCAAACTCCCGAGTGAGAGTAGGGTGCGGCAGATGGTGGGTGAAAACCGCCCGGCATGGATGAAATCACCGCTGAATACCCCACCGTCACGGCTCCACTATGCCTGATCAGGGGATTCGCTCGGCCGATCTGCTGGTTCAGCGGTGCGGCGTGGGCTATGGCGGGTTCTCCATAGATAGATCAGGAGACCGAGATCGAGCACCAGCTCGAAGCCCAACACCCAGAAGCCATAATACTGCGGATCCCAGTAGCTGAGGGGACTCTGAAACCGAAGCTGCCAGTTGAAGGGAAACAGCAGCAACGGCCCATCGCTATGGTGGGTGCCAATATCGATGATGGTATGCAGACTTGCGGCACTGGCAAACCAGAACACCCATCGACCCCAGCCAGCGTGGGCCCAGCGTGTTCGCCACGTCAGGATCAGCAGCAGCCCGAGCACGAGTGGCGCATGGAGCAGGTTGTAGGCAATAACCCAGACCGGATTCGTATAGTAGGCCGCATCCATCGCATAGCGGTGGCCTTCAGCCAGCGTCCAGGGTTGTTGAACACTAAACCAGACGCTGCCAAGACTCATCAGGATGATCAGCGCTAGATCAGGTACGATCGCTCCCATTCCGACCGCCGTTCTGGGGATGGGCTTGGCGCGCATCCGGCGGTGGAGGGCGAGGGTCATGATCAGATGGGATGGTGTTGTCATCGTATCCTCTGTGTGATTTATGTTTACTCTGCCGCTTACCGCACGATTGCTGGTCATGCCCCAACCACGGGTTCTAGATCCGATACCATTTTTGGGGCCAGCAAAGAAGGCCATCATCGAATAAACGTTTCTAAATCACCGTATCGTTCGCCGACGGGACCGCGCGGAAAGCTCACGAGAATGACGAGCGCACCGACAATTAAATCGTTCCACTTCGAGCCGGTCGTCGCGCCATCAAGCAGCCACGGCGCGGCGATTATCCACGCGCCGAAGAGGATGTTGATAAAGCGCGTCGCCCGACCCACGTCGGCGAGCGCAATCACGGCGGCGGTCACGATTAACGCGCCGACGAGGTGGTCGCTGTGGGCAACCATGCCGACGCTTCCCAGCGTGAAGGGCGCGAACATTAGCCAGAGTCCGAGCGCGATGCTGACGAGCACGTTCCATGGCAGCATTACGCCCCAGACCATCGCCGCCGCGCTGACGCTATCGGGGTGTACCGTGACGGCGGCTTCAGGCGTTTCGCGTAATGTGCCGCCCAGCCAGAATACGTTCCAGAGCGGCTGGCCTTCGCGCCGCGCATGAACGAGAAATTGCAGCATCGCTCCCACTTCGTCGAGCGTCAGCGCAATCATAAGCAGCATCGCGGCGGCGGCGATGAGGCAGGGCGTACACCACGCGCCCACGGCGAGCGGCTGCAAAATGATCAGCGCGACGCTGATGACGCCGAGTGGCACGACGAGGATACCGAAAAACATGACCATCCACGGCATGGTCCGCCAACGCGCTTTGTCGCCCATAAACCCCATGAGAAATTCGACCATATACGCGAATGCGCCAAGTCCGGCATCGGGAATCGGGAAGGCG
Organism: Herpetosiphonaceae bacterium; assembly: GCA_034437415.1. Lineage (GTDB taxonomy): Bacteria > Chloroflexota > Chloroflexia > Chloroflexales > Herpetosiphonaceae > JACCRK01. The sequence continues at coordinate 11,022 of DAOTUS010000293.1, read as the reverse complement.
CGGGAAACGTCGGATGTAAGAACACGGACCGTGCCGTCGCCGAAAAACGGGTCGGCGAACGAGGTGATGTGTTTGAGTTGAAATGCGGTCATCTGCCGCGATAGGAAAAAGCCGATCAGCGCAAGCATGATAATCGGTGCGCGTTGGGTCCAGCTCGAAGGATTATACGACCAGCCAGGCGGCACATCGGGACCGCTCTCCATCCGCATCCCCGATGCCATCGGCATTCCCGGCGCTAGGATGGCAAAGACGATAACCAGTGCGCCAATGAGCGTGTCATTGCTATAGACGGCGGACGTCGGCGCCCAGAACACGAGCGGAGCAAACAGCAGCCAGAGACCGATGAGCGAGTTTGCCCACGGCGACCAGAACTTGAGCAACGGGCGGGACGACAGCGAGAGCATGGCGAGAACGATGACCAGCGCACCGCTTACGAAATCGCTCACCTGAAGCGCGGTGCTGTGGTATTCGAGCGCGAAAATCCCCGTCATCAGCCACAGTCCGAGGATCATATTGGCAAAATGCGCCCATTGCCCGCGCTGTTGCCCCCCCATCGTGCCGGGCGGATGGGCCATCTCCGGGTGCGTTTCCGTTGTGGTATCCAGCATGTGCATCGCAGCGTCGGCGGGCTGCGGTGTGGACGGCTGGTCCGCGTGCCGCGTCGTGTGGTCAGACGACATTCGGGTTACCTCCGGTTTCGGCGCGAGGTTCTTCCTGCTTCGCCAACTCGGATGCCAACGTCAGATCGTTTTCGCGGTAGAAGCCAATCGGATCGGCTTTGAGCGCGGCAATCATCTTCGGGATTGTATCGCGCAGAGACCGCTGCGGCTGCCAGCCGAGCAGCGTGTGGGCGCGGGTGATGTCGAGCGCGTAATGGTCGTTCGCACGGTCAATCATCCACGGCTTGACGAACGGGTCGGCACCGGGGAGTCTCTCTAATACCCACGCGCCCGCCTTGGCTAGCGGCGCGAGCACACCCGGCACTTCGAGTGTTTCCCAGCTGTCGCCGTGGATCAGGCGGGCAAACGTATGCTGAAGTTCGTCGTAGCTAAGCGGCTCTGGCTCGCCGAGCAGGATCGGCACTTCCGGCGGCAATTGGGCGCGGCGTTCAACCGTCAGCGCGATGGCATCGACCAAATCATCCATATGCACAAAGGATTGTCCGTGCGCCGTGCTGCCCGAATAGATGCGGCTGGTGAATTGCCGCTCGTAGATGCGCTGAATATGGTGCGCGAGCGGGATCGAGTGACAGCGGTCGTCATACACGCCGGAGATTCGGAGCAAGACCGCCGGAATACGTCCGCGCTGATCATGGATCCGCTGCTCAGTGCGAACCTTTGATTCGGGGTACGCCCACGTTGGCTCTATCGCCCAGTCCTCATTGATAAACTGTCCCGGCTCGGCGGGGCGATGCACCAGCATCGTGCTGGAAAAGACGAATTGCTCGACCTCGAATTGCTGTTCGTGCAGCCCGCGCAGCAATCGTTCCGTGCCGCGCACCGTAACTTCGTCGTATTTCTCGCTCGGTTCGCCGAAAAAATCGTAGTACGCGGCGAGATGGATCACCGAAACGATGTGCGCTCCGTGATGCTCATAAATCATGCGCAGCCCTTCGCGCACGCTCTCGTCCGACGTGATATCAACGGCGACGGCGGTGCAGTTCGGCGGCGGCGGTTTGGGTGCTTTGCGGTCGAAGCCGACGACATCGAAGCGGTCGGCGAACCTTTGCATGACGGCGGTGCCGATAGACCCGTTCGATCCTGTCACAAGGACGATTCCACGTTCCGTTTTCATACTTATTTTCTCCCGTCCACGTTTGTATACCCGGACAATCCATGTATCGGCGCGCTCGCCCACTCAGCTCCGCTGGGCCAGGCTCCGTCGTTGCGTGCGAATCTTGATCAGCAGATACACGATGCCGGCCCCATTCATCACAATTCCCAACCACAGCAGCGGCAGCTTATAGTCATTCAGGAAGATCGCGGCACCCGATAGACCCAGGACCGGCAGCACATCCGCCAGATGATGGGCGCAACAGGCCACCATCGCCACCGTGCTGGTCCCGGTACTCGCCACCACACCCCGCGCCATTGCCTGTGCATGCAGCCCCCGCAGATACACAAACAAGCCCATCTGCGTGCCAAATCCCGCGCCAATCGCCCCGATAAACCAGCGATCCTCGCTGAGTTGCTGGATCGCATGGCCCCAGCCCTGGGCCAGCGTGATGATTCCCAGATAGATGATCAGCAGCCCCAGGACTGCGCCTAGCCCGCCGAGCAGCGGTTTCAGCGCCGACTTAACGTGTCGCATGCGCCCTGCTGGTGGTCTGGTCAGCTTTAACGTGTCCATTGCACGATCCGTTCAGGCACACCGCCGACATCGCGGATGACCACCGCAATCGTGCGGGCGGCGTCCGGGATGACCGGACTCCCATCCGGCGTGGTGGCGGGAAAGGTGAGTGTCCCCTCGCGATGATGCCCGCCAGCGGGGGCATCCCAGCCGCTCGCTTGGATCGCTGGGCCTTGATCGACGTGCAGGGTGGCGAGCTGGCGCATGTCGTAGCCATCCAGTTCAACCGTATGCGTATCCATAATCACCGCAAAGGTGATCGTGGGCGCGTCCGTCAGCTGGGTCAGTTTGATGGTCACGCCGCCGCCTTCGGTGGTTTGGGAGCCGTTCGCGGATGCCGGGTCTCCCGCTGTGGTCGCCGTCGTGCCACATGCCGCCAGCACAAGGCTGAGCAGGCTGATGCTCCCGATGACCCGGAAGATCCGGCGGTTCATGGAGGAACGATGCTGTCGGTGCATATCCATCTCCTACGCTCCTTAATGGGCCGTCCGTGGCTGGCGCTGCCACCTCGGCAGGAATGGCGCAAACGCACCCCCGCCGAGGCGTGATTCGGGCCTACTCGACGATGAGTTTGCCGCGGATCATGCCCATTTGACAGCCAAATTCAAACTCGCCCGGGTGTTCGGGCAGAAACTCCACCCTGACGGTTTCGCCCGTGGGCAGCCTGGCGCTCTTGCCAAAATCGCCAAACACCACCATCTCCGAGCACGCGCCGGTTTCTTCGCGCCGGAAGTTCAAGCGCACGGGTGTACCATGCTGGACGCGGATCGTATCCGGGGTGTAGCCGCCCTTCACCAGCACCATGGCCTCCTGGTAGCCCTGCGAGTTTAGGGCCGCCCGCGTGCTGGCGGTGCGCGGCCCCCAGAAGAACCAGGCAATCCCGCCAATCACCGCCAGACCGCCGATCAGGACACCGCTATCAAGGCTTATCATTGCACCACCTCCTGGGCGTGCCAGCGCCGGAGCCGATTGGCGTTGGTGACGACGGTGACCGAGCTGGCCGCCATCGCTGCCGAGGCCAGCAACGGGCTGAGTAAGATTCCAAAGATCGGATAGAAGAGGCCCATCGCGATCGGAATGCCCAGCGCATTGTAGATAAACGCGCCAAAAAGATTCTGGCGCACATTGCGCATGGTCGCCTTCGAAATGGCGATCGCGGTTGCCACGCCGCCCAAACTGCCACTGATCAGGGTGATATCGGCGGCTTCAATCGCCACATCCGTCCCCGTCCCGATCGCGAAGCCAATATCGGCCTGCGCTAAGGCCGGGGCATCGTTGATCCCATCGCCGACCATGCCGACCCGCTTGCCTTCGAGCTGGAGCTTCTGCACCTCGTGGGCCTTGTCCTGGGGCAACACCTCGGCCAGCACCCGATCGATGCCAACCTGACGGCCGATGGCCTGGGCGGTGCGCTGATTGTCCCCCGTCAGCATGATCACCTCGAGGCCCAGGCGCTTGAGCGCGGCAATGCTGGCGATCGAGTCGGCTTTGATCGTATCGGCCACCGCCACAATCCCGGCCGCCACGCCATCCGCCGCCAGAAACATCGGGGTCTTGCCATCATCGGCGAGGCCCTGCGCTTCGTCCGCCAGACGGCCCAGCGCGATGCCGCGGTCGGCGAACAGCTTGGCATTCCCCAGCAGAATGCGGCGTCCTGTCACATCCGCCTCCACGCCGTGGCCGGGGATCGCCTGGAAATTGGCCACCGCCGGAACCGCCAGCGTGCGCGTGTGCGCCCCCGCAAGGATGGCGCTGGCCAGGGGATGTTCGGAGTTGCGCTCGACCGCCGCCGCCCAGATCAGCACCTCATCCTCCGTAAAGCCCGGTTCGACGACCACGTTGGTCAGCGCGGGTTTGCCCTGGGTGATCGTGCCGGTTTTATCGAGAATGATGACCTGCAAGCCCTGGGCGGTCTGCAACGCATCGCCCGAGCGAATAAGAATGCCGTGTTCCGCGCCCTTGCCGATACCGACCGTGAGGCTGGTTGGCGTGGCCAGGCCCAGCGCGCAGGGGCAGGCGATAATCAAGGTGGTGACAAAGATAATCAGCGCGTAGATTACGGCTGGCTGCGGCCCAATCACGAACCACACCAGCGCCGCCGCGACCGCCAGCATGAGGACCGCTGGCACAAAGTAGTGCGCCACCTGGTCGACCACCCGCTGGATCGGGGCTTTCGACCCCTGGGCATCCTGCACGAGCCGAATAATCTGGGCCAGGGCGGTATCTTTGCCGACCTTGGTTGCCCGGAAGCGGAAACTGCCGGTTGTATTGATGGTAGCGCCAATCACCTCAGCGCCCGCGTGCTTTTCAACCGGCATCGACTCCCCGGTGATCATGCTTTCATCAATCGATGACTGGCCGTCGATGACGACCCCGTCCACGGCAATCTTCTCGCCGGGCCGCACGATCACCGTATCCTGAACCAGGACGGCGTCGACGGGAATGTCGATCTCGGTGCCATCGCGGACGACCCGGGCCGTTTTGGCCTGCAAGCCGATGAGTTTTTTAATCGCCTCGCTGGTGCGGCCCTTGGCCTTGAGTTCCATGGCCAGGCCGAGGTTGACCAGCGCCACGACCACGGCGGTGACATCGTAGAACACCTCCGCCAGGGCCATGGAGGGAAAGATGGCGGGAACGGCCACCGCGATCGTGGAGTAGATCCAGGCCGCTGAGATGCCGGTGGCAATCAGGGTATGCATATTGGCCTGGCGGTGCTTGAGGCCCTGCCACATGCCGCTGAAGAAATGACTGCCGGACCAGAAGAGGACGGGCAGCGTCAGCACGCCCAGGATCGCCCAGACAATGCGTCGGGCGTCGCTGCCCGGCGTCATCCACGTGCGGACACCGGGGATCATGTCGGGATAGGAGAAGATCATCACCGGCACGGTGATGATGGCGGCAACCCAGAACTTGCGCATCAAGGTGGTGTATTCGCGCGCCCGATCCTGCTCCTCACGGTTCACTGCCGACTCTGCCGATCCGGTCGCCGCAGGGTGCACCTGTACAGCGTCCGCCAGCGGCAGGTCAACTCGTTGCCGACCAGCGTCGGTGGAAACACGGCTGGGCGCCGCTGCGGGATGGGCAGTATCAAACTGGCGCACACAGCGCTCGGAGCAGAAATAGCGCGTTTCCCCGCCATCAATGCGGGTGGCCACGGCCTGATCCGGCGCGATGGTCATACCGCAGATGGGGTCAACGACCACACGTGCGGGCAAGGTTAGAGCCGTCATGATGATTCCTTCTCTGGATCCACCCGAGTGAATCCGCTATGGGCATGGGTGTGGGCTATGCCTGCACATTCGTGTGTGGGCATAGCTACTGGCTCGTGACGGGCGGATTAGGGCTGCTGGCGCTGGTTAAACAGCGCGGTAAACACCGTGACCAGGAGCGCGATGACCATCGCCCAGAAGAGCAGCATCACCAGCATGCCCGCGACGCCACCGCCCAGCATGCCGCCGCCCATCATCGTCCCCATCCCGCCCATCATGCCGCCATCCGTTGTCGTCATGCCGCCGCCCGTTGTCGTCATGCCGCCGCCCGTTGTCGTCATGCCACGGCCGGTAACACTGGCAACCAGCAGCAGTACGAGCACCGCTGCACCCAAGATACCGACATTCCGTTTCTGATTCATCGTCATGATCTGTTCCTCCATAGAGTGTTCAAGCCTAGGTCCTCATAGCGTTGACCTGCGGAGCGATGGTACCACCACAGGTGAAGGGGTCTTCACGCGGTGGTGTCCTGAATCTCCCGCAACAAATGGGCCACCACATGCAACGCTCCGCCCGAAACCCAGTGTTCTGGCCGTGGTGGAGCGTGATTCGTGCGCGCCCAACGGTGGAGCGTGCCGACCCAGGTTCTGGACGCAGGCGGGTGGGGTGTGTCTTTTGCTCCAGTGTGTGTGTTTCGCTCCACAATGCTGCGTCATCGCAGCGGCGGCACGTTCGCCCACAACGAAGAGTGCGATCCGGCGCCTAATAGCTGGCGGACCCTGCAGCCCATGCTGACGACGCGCCACGGCGCCGTGGCTGGCCCAATCAACGGGGTGGCCTATGTGGTCGGCGGCGGGCCGAATAGCGGCTCGTCCTACAGGAATCTCAACGAGGCCTTTGTCTTGCCGGCGCCGTAGATGCGTCTATGGGCCGATGATGCCATGCAGCTGTTTGTGCAGTCTGTCCTGCGCCTGCAGCATCGCTTCGTCCCAACCCCGGCCGACCGCACGGCGATTCGGGCGATCTGCCGGATGGTTGAGGGCATGCCGCTGGCGATCGAGCTGGCGACCGCCTGGATTCGGATCTTGTCCTGCGCCGAGATTGCCGCGCAGATCGAGCGCAGCCTGGGGTTTTTGACCACCTCGCTGCGCAACTCGCCCGCCCGCCACCGCAGCATGCTGGCGGTGTTTGAGCAGTCCTGGCAGCTGCTGACGCCGGAGAGCCGCAGCGCCATTTCAGGCCTGGCGCGAGATCGCCTATGCCCGCTACAGCCTCAGCCACGGCGCCCGCGATCGGGGCGACTACGCCCAGGCCCTGCTCGGCACGTGTCTGGCAACCTATCGCGAGATTGCCGACGAGTTTGGCCTGCGCCTGCGCCTGACCCTGATCACCCTGGGCGAGTGTTACTTTGATCGGTAAATGGCAGTGTTTCTTGATCGCTATTTGGCGCGTCTCTCTACGCTGGCACATTCTGTGACGAAAATAACGGGGTTTCATGACCCCTTGTTGTCCTCGTGCGCGTGTACCTCACAGCACCAATGGCTCTTTTTGGACCCAGAATGGTGGTTCTGAGCCGAAAACCTGGGGACGATCACGCCACATAGCGTGCAAAAAAGCCGCCAAATAGCGATCAAAGTAACAGATCGCAGAGCTGCCCGACCACCCGCAAAGCAGCGCCGCCATGATGCTCGTTGCTTTCCGTAATAATCCGGCGCTGCTGGCGATGTTTCAACCGCAGATGGAACTGCAAACCCATAAACTGGCCTGGTCGTTATATATTGATACGAAAGCGTATGGGCTGGCCCAGCAGCATCTCCAGGCGATCGAGCGCCTGGCCGGCGCCGAGTGGTGGCTCCACACCGACACGTCATGGCGCGAACGTATGTATTATGGCGAACTGGCGGAGGGTTTGGGGCAACTTGAATCTGCCCAGCAGTTCTATGCTGAAGCAATTAGTATGGTTGAACAACAGCGCAGCGCGTTGTTGCAAAACGAGCTGCGGGTAGCGTGGGGCGGCCATGCCGATATCCAGAGATTGTATTTTGCGGCGGCGCGATCGGCGCTGAAGCGAGCCGCACAGCTGGACAGCACGAGCGCGGAAGCTCAGCGCTATCGGCAGAAAGCCTTCACCTACAATGAGCAAAGCCGCGCGCGATCCCTGGTTGAGCAGATGGCGCTGGGTGAGCTGATTGCTGCTGCGCCGCCTGAGGCCAGGGAAGCAATGCGACGCTGGCGGCAGCTTAGCGGTGCTGGATACGACCAATCGCGCCCTGGTCGCTCGTGCGCAGCGCAACATACTGACATGGGCGGATATTTTCGAGGCAGAAAGCGAGCTTGATCGAGGCACGCAGCAGCTTGCGCATCTTCAGTCGGCCCTGGCAGAACGCTATCCGGAGCTTTTCAAGGCTTTTCAAACACCACCCGGCCCGATTGAGGTTGCTGCGCTCCAGCGCCTGCTGCCACCCGATACGTTGCTGCTCCAGTTTGCCATTGTATTCGAGGAGTGTCTGGGCTGGGCCATCAGCAGCACTGGCATTCACCATACATTCGTTGTCGAGCAAGACGTGCGGCTCTTGGAACGCGATATGCGGGCATTAGTTAATGCATGTCGCCACGGCCGCACGTACGGCGCACTGGCCGAGCGGCTAGCCAGGTGCTTGATCGATCCCTTTGATGCGCTGCTGGGGCAGTACGCACACCTCGTTGTTATCCCATCCGGGGCGGCCCAGACTATCCCGTTCCATCTGTTGCCGTGGCGCGGGCAGCCGCTGCTTGTGACCCACAGCATTGCCTATGCGCTCAGCGCCAGCGCCATGCCCTTTATGCAGGAGGCAACGATTACGGCCGAGGATAGCATTCTGGCCGTTGGCGATCCGGACCACATGGCATTTCCGCTGATCTTTAGTTCTGCGCTGAATCCGGTCGCCAGATTACCGACTGCTGGCGTTGAGGCGCGCCTGGTCGCAGAGTCATTTCAACATCACATGCTGTTATTGCATGAACACGCGACCCACACAGCGGTACAAGCCGCGCTTGATCAACATGCCATTCTGCATTTTGCCACGCATGGTGTGTATTATGAAGATCTGCCGTTATTCAGTGGTGTACTGCTCGCCGACGGCAAAGTTTTACGGATTGGCGATCTCTTAAAGATAACCCTCAAAGCAGATTTAGTGGTTTTGAGCGCATGCGAGAGCGGTCATGGCGAGCGCACCCGTGGCGAAGACAGCATCGGGCTCAGCCACGCACTGTTGGCAGCAGGGGCCAAAACCGTCATAGCGAGCTTGTGGCCAGTCAATGATTTTGCGACCAGTCTGTTGATGCGGGCAATGTACACGCATCTCCAGGCTGGCAAATCTCCCGCCGTTGCCTTGCAGCAGGCCCAGCAGTATCTTCGATTGCTGTCTGTGGCAGAAATCAACGAGCAACGGCACCAGTGTTTGACCACACTGGGTGTATCACTTTCCAGATCCGAGCAACAAGTTATAGATGGCGCCTGCTTTGTCTCCCCTGATGATCAGCCAGGTCCTGACGATTACCAGCATCCTGCGGGCTTTCGGCGATTTCGTCGCTCAACTCAGGGGAATTCAGCTGATCGGCGTACTCATCCTGTTCAGTAGCTAAGGCTTCAGCGCCGTTTTCAAGCTGATGTTTCCAGGCTGTGTAGGGGTATTGGTTGCGGATATGCTCAAATCCACGCCATTGTTGCATGGCTGTATCCAGACCACGTTCGACAATCTGCTGGAAGGTTTGTAGTCCTTCCACGATACTGCTTTTCCCAGAGCCATTGTAGCCAATAAAGGCGGTTAGCGCGGTGAGATGCAGCTCTCCACTATCTTGAATGGCCTTGAAATTGCGCAGTCGCAATGCTTGCAGGACACGTTCGTTCATTGAGATTCTCCTATTTGATCAGGCCCAGCGTTACATCGCGGTAGGCGTTTTGGGCGGCCACGCGCACTGGCTCCGGCACCAACGGGAAGGTGCCGAGAATGTGGGCGAATTCCTCTTCGGTTAGGTGATAGAGCTGCGCCACCAGCCCGTCAATTTCGGCCCGTAGCCGCGCTCGCTCAACCTCGTTCGTAGCGCCGTCCTGGTGATTACGCAAACCCACCGCCCGCGCCAACTCGTCAAACTCTGGCGTGGTGCAGATGAGCCGCGCTGCCCGTTCAACAATGGGTTCAAAACGCGAATCGCTCGCTGTAAGGCGTGGCACTGGCAGTTGGTAGATGTAGAACATGTTGAGCGTGGTTGTTATCCGCATCCGAACTGTCGCGTCAATCACGTAGCTATTCCAGATTGCGCCCAAGAATAGTTGCTCAGGATAGCTAATGAGTTGATGGCCTTGATCGTCGAAAATCTTAACGGTAGGAATCTTGTTCCCGTGAAAAGCTGGTGGAATAATGCTACAAATCATTGTTCGTTCATTAGTATTCGCCGCAATATCACGAAATCCCAACCGATAGCGTTGATAGCCTAAAACTTGTCCGGTATCTTGCTTGCGTCCCAGGACTGCGGCGCGGCCGGCTTGCGCATCAACCCAGTAGCGCGGTTTGCCCCAGTGGTTGGTAAACTGATGGATCATCTTGCCCTCGTACAAGGGCAGGCGATTTGGGCCAGGCGACGAATCGAAGAGTTTGCTATCGTTGGTCATATCGAATTCACGGGTCAGCCCAAGATTCCAGGTTCCCGCGATGGTTTCGCCAAGCAGCGGGTACTCCAGCATTTTAAGCGCAATCTGTACATCCAGTTCGCTTTTAAATTCCATAATCGACAGCGAGTCGGGGGATAACCGCCTGATCAGATCAACCGAAAGCGGCAGCGCTCCCTGGCGCGGAAATGTATCCAGTTCATTGACATCAAGGCGCATAAATGCCGTTGGGAAGGTTTCGGTGGTGCCACCTTTTTCAAAAGCCAACACCACAAATTTGAAGCGACTATCTACACCTTCAAAAATTGTCTTGCGATTTTCAAACCCGAACAGGCTATGAATTCTGGTCTGACTAAACAGCAATTCACGAAGCGATTTAGTCCCTAAATCGGTATAAATACCACTTGGCAGCACAATGCCACACATTCCCCCCTTGCGGAGCAAGTTATAGCATTGTTCAACAAACACTTTGTACAGATTAACATCGCTGCCCGTCTTTTTGCCGTTGACCACAGAAATTTGGTGTTGGTATTGTGGCGCAGTACGAAAATACTCGCTAATGTGCGGGAAGCGGCTGAGATAGGCTGCCCAGGCTGCCCGCAGATCAGGCTGCTGAAGCAACTCCGCTTGTTTCGTCTCAAAGTCCTTAATCGTCATTGTATTTTTCGTTACGACCTCGGAATACTCGGCAAAAAACTCTGGCTCTTCGGGATCTGCCGTGGGAAACATTTGTTCGCAAGAATCATTTTAGCGCAGTACAAAGCCATGGACAAAAGCACGTAGATACGAAATTGGCACCAAACACCCAGAGACCTC
>DAOTUS010000292.1:0-3364 GCA_034437415.1 Herpetosiphonaceae bacterium | reverse complement strand
CGGGTCTCGCTGGCCTGTGCGCTGCTGCATCAGCCTAAAATCCTGCTGCTCGATGAGCCAACCGCCGCCGTCGACCCGCACCTCAAAGTGCGCTCGTGGGCGATGTTTCGGGAGCTGGCCGCCAGCGGCGTCACGCTCTTCATCAGCACCCACCTGATGGATGAGGCGCTGCTGTGCGATCATCTGGCGGTGCAGCAGCGCGGGCGGATTCTGACCGTCGATACCCCGGATCGGATTTTGCAGCGGGGCAAAACCCGCATTCACGTCACCCAGGCCGGCACGCGCCGGGAGCACGAAATCGGCAGCACGCCCCAGGATCTGGCCCTGGCGCTGCATCAGTATGGGCTGGTCTTTGATGTCAGTGCCGTGGAGCTGAGCACCGACTCGCTCGAATCGGTCGTACTCGCGCTGATCAACCAGGAGGCAGGGGTATGAATCGCACATTCGTAGTTGCCCGGCGGGTGCTGACGCAGCTGCTTCACGACCGCCGCTTGTTCGGCCTATCGGTGATGGCGCCGCTGCTGATCATCTATTTCTTCAAAATCTTTTTCGATACCATGCCAGCTGGATTCAACGTGGCCCGCTATGTTGTGCCGATTGCGGCCTTTATGGTCCACTTTCTGGCCTTTCTGCTGTGTGCGATTGTGCTGGTGCAGGAGCGCACCGCCGGCACGCTGGAGCGCATGTTTGTGAATGGCTTTCGCCGGATCGAGATCATCAGCGGCTATGTGCTGGGCTATATGTTCCTGGCGACCCTGCAGGCAGTGGTGGCGGTCGTCGAGGTGCTGCTGCTGTTCAACCTGGACTATAGCTGGGGAACAATCCTGATCTTGCTGGCCGTGATCTGGCTGCTGGCAATTGCCTCGGTGATGCTGGGAATGTTTGTCTCGACCTTCGCCCGCCACGAGGGCCAGGTGTTCCCGTTCATTCCGCTGCTGATCCTGCCCTCGGTCTTCCTGTCCGGCCTGATCGTCAACAACGATCTGTTGCCAAGCTGGGCGGCCTGGATTGGGCGGGCGCTGCCGCTGTACTACGCCAACACGGTCATCCAGGAGGTGATCAAGCCGCAGGGCGACGTTGGCAGCGTCTGGTGGAGCTTTGGGGTGCTGGTGCTGTATGCGATCGTGCTGCTAGGGGTGGCGTCGCGAACGTTGCGCGAGGTCGAGTAAGCGCCCTGGCAGGCGTTAAAATGCGGTGGTCAGGGCAATTGCCCTGACCACCGCATTTTAGCTAAAGGACTGGGATCCTAGGCCGCCCGCACCGCCGGGTAGGGCAATGTATCCACCCGATCCTGCAGCCGGTCGATGTAGAGCATTTGCTGCAGGACGATCTCTTCCATAATATCGTAGCGCTCGCGGAGGTGCTCGAGCGCGTGACGGCTGGCGGTATCGAGATCTTTGGTAGTGGCGTACTGGGCTTCCAGCTCCGCTAGCGCCACTTCAATATCGTCAAGCTCCCACACAAGGTCTTGTAATCGATTACGCTCGTTTTTAAGCTGATACATGAGCTGTTGCTGGCTAGAAGACGGTTGCATGGGCCATTTCCTCACTGTTTTTTTGATCACCTGCCTAGTATCTTATCACAAAGCCATTTCAAAAAACATAGACCCTCGCACCATCCAGCCGCAGATCTGGCGGGGCTGGTGAATATTTTCGCGGCTATTGGCGGCGTTTCGGCTACGGTCGAGGATGGCTTTTGGCTTATAATGACCCGCATTAGCAGAAATTTCATACCTGGAGGTACTATGTCGGTCGAGTTTCGTGTGGAGAAGGACTCCCTCGGTGAGGTGCAGGTGCCAGCGTGGGCATTGTACGGCGCCCAGACTCAGCGGGCGGTGGAGAATTTCCCGATCAGTGGCCTTAAACAATATCCGGCCTTCATCTGGTCGATGGCGACGATTAAAAAAGCCGCCGCGCTGGTGCATAAAGATCTAGGTCTGCTTGAGGGCGCCATGGCGGACGCGATCGTCCAGGCCGCCGATGAGGTGATCGCAGGCACGCTCGCCGAGCACTTTGTGGTCGATCCGTTCCAGGCCGGCGCCGGAACCTCGCACAACATGAACGTCAACGAGGTTATGTCAAATCGCGCCAACCAAATCCTCGGGTTTGCGATCACCGACCCCCAGAAACCCATCAACCCCAACGACCACGTCAATATGGCCCAGAGCACCAACGATACCATTCCGACCGCGCTGCGGCTGGGCTGTCTGTGGCGCCTCGATGAGCTGCTGGCGACGGTAAACGGGCTGGCGGCGGCCCTGAATGCCAAGGGCCAGGAGTTCGATATGATCCTGAAGTCGGGCCGCACCCACCTGCAAGATGCCGTGCCGGTGCGCCTGGGGCAGGAGTTTCGGGCCTACGGCCGGGCGGTCGAGCGCGAGGCCGAGCGGATCAAAACGGCGGGCGATCGCCTGCGTGAGCTGGGCATCGGCGGCACCGCCACCGGCTCGGGCCTCAACGCCCACCCCGAGTATCATCACCGCATGGTGGTCAAGCTGATGGGACTGACCGGCATCGAGCTGCGCACCTCCGACGACCTGTTTGAGCGGATGCAAAGCCTGGCCGACCAGGCCGATTTCTCGGCGGCGATGCGCTCGCTGTGTATCACGCTAACCCGAATCGCCAACGACTTCCGGCTGCTCTCGTCGGGCCCCTCGACCGGGCTGGACGAAATTCGGCTGCCGGCGGTTCAGCCCGGCTCCTCGATTATGCCGGGCAAAGTCAACCCGGTGCTGGCCGAGATGCTCAACCAGGCCTGCTTCCACGTCCAGGGCAACGACCTGACGGTCGCGCTGTGTGCGCAGGCCGGCCAGCTTGAGCTGAATGTGATGATGCCCATTGTTGGCTATAATCTTTTCCAGATGATGGATGTGCTGAATAACGCGGTCAAGGCGTTCACCGAAAAATGTGTGGTCGGGCTGAAGGCGAACGAAGAAAAGGCCACCGGCTGGCTCGCGAAAAACGCCATTCTGGTCACGGCGCTCAACCCGAGCATCGGCTACCTCAAAGGCGCCGAGGTCGCCAAAGAGGCGATGGCGAGCAATCGTTCGATCCGCGAAGTGGTGGTTGAGAAGGGCTATCTGACCGCCGAGCAGGCCGACGAGCTGCTGGATGTCCGCGCAATGACCGAGGGCGGGATCTTCGGCGGCGGCGGCGCTGGGGGGTAGGCGAGTAGCTAGTCGCTAGCAGCTGGCAGCTCGTGGGTAAGTCGTAACGACTGACTACTAGCTACCAGCAACTAGCTGCTAGTTTGACAATGTTAGATTAGGCCCATGGACACCATGTATGGCGTTCGCACCGACCTGCGCGATGACCGGGAAACCCAAAAAGCGCACGTATTCGCGGGAGGAGGGACGCCATATATG
>DAOTUS010000291.1:0-9479 GCA_034437415.1 Herpetosiphonaceae bacterium | reverse complement strand
GCCTATCTCGTCACTCACCCTGGCGCCCACGTCGGCTCCGGTGAGGCGGCCGGCCTAGCGCGGGTTGGCGCGGCGCTCCGGCGGCTGCTGGCGACCGGCGTCGGCGGCGATACGACGATCCTGCTTGAGACCACCGCCGGACAGGGCACCGCCCTCGGCCATCGTTTCGAGCACCTCGGTCGCCTGATTGAGCTGACCGACGGGCACCCGCAGGTCGGCGTCTGCCTGGATACCTGCCACGTGCTGGCCGCCGGCTACGATTTTCGCACCCCGGCGGGCTATGCCGAAACCTTCGATCGATCCCAACCAGCTGGTTGGGATCGATCGCCTCAAGGCTTTTCATCTGAATGACTCCAAGACCGATCTGGGGAGCCGCGTTGATCGCCACACCCACATCGGCGAGGGCTTTGTCGGGCTGGAAGGATTTCGGCTGCTGATGAACGATCAGCGCTTTCTGCAACACCCGATGGTGCTAGAAACCCCCAAAGAGCCCGATGATTCGGCTGATATCACTAATCTTCAAACGCTGCGTGGATTACGTCACGAAGCAGCGTTGCTAGAGCAATAAAGCGAGGAAACGATGAAGAAAACGAGCAAACGGGGTTGGATTCTCACGCTGCTGACCGGAGTTGTGGCCCTCATTGTTGTCGTGCGCCGCCGGATGCAGCCGATTGAGTCGCGGCCTTTGTTGCCCACACCGCCGTTGCCACCCTCCGAGCCGCCCAGGATCGTCCTGCCGACCGAGATTATCAAGGCCAGCGGCGGTGTGCCGCAGTCGCAGATGGAGAGGCCAGCGGTGACCCAGCTTCCCAGCGAGGCCGAGGCGATCGCAGCCGAGACGGCGCCTGAGCAGGAGACCGAAGCGCCACTGCTGGAGCGCGAGGTCGGCGGTCCGCCGGTCGCACCGAAGCCAGCGCCCCAGCCCCAATCAGTTCAGCTCGACAGCGAGCGCGAGCACAGCGATGATGAAGACCCGCTGCTGAGCTACTGTGTCTCCTGTCGCACCAAGCGCCCGATGGTCAATACCCACGAGGAGACCACCGAAAATGGCCGCCGCGCCCTGCGGGGAACCTGTGAGGTGTGTGGCGCGAACATGTTCCGCTTTCTACCCAACCAGGATAAGAGCGAAGAGTAGCGCTGTTTACGTACGGCGCGATGGTAGAGGAGTGCTATGCCGACGATCTATCTTGTCCGCCACGGCGAAAATCCGGCCAACCTGAGCAAAGAGTTCTCCCATCGCCATGTCGATTATGCTCTGAACGACAAAGGCCGGCTGCAGGCCGAGCAGACCGCCGCGGTTTTTGTGGGCCAGTCGATCGCGGCGGTGTATAGCTCGCCGCTGCTGCGGGCCGTCCAGACCGCCGCGATTATCGCGGGCACACTGGGCGTTCCCACCCACGTCATCGAGGAGTTTCGCGAGGTCAATGTCGGCTCGCTGGAGGGCCAGACGCCCACCCGCGAGCTGTGGGAGCAGCACGATAACGTGTTTCGCGCCTGGCTGGGCGGCCAGCCCGAGACGACCTTCCCCAATGGCGAGGACCACCACCGGCTGATCGCCCGCATGCAGGCGGGTTTGCGCCAGGTGCTGACGCTGACGCCCGATCAGCCCAGCATCATCGTCGGCCACGGCGGGATCTTCACGGCCACGCTGGCGGCCTACTGCGCCGACATCGATCTGCTGGCGATCATCCGGGCGCCCAACCACAACTGCTCGATCACCGAGATCGACCTGGAGCAGCGCAACGGCCAGGTGGTTGGCCAGCTGCGCCGCTGGGCCGACTGCGACCATCTCAGCGGTGAGGCCGCCCGGCTCACCAACGCGCAGTTTGACTAGCCGCCCAGCCGTGAAGCCAGCGGACACGATCGCCAGCCGGGGCAGGTCGTGTCCGCTGTGTTTACGCCGCTGATTCAGCGCAAACGCCAGCGCATTCGGCGGACGTTTCTGGGCTTGCTCGGAGCGCTGATCGCGAGCGTCGGGCTGGCCTACTGGTGCGGCTGGTATCATCCCGAGCCCGGCGATGGGCTGCCTGGCGCCATTGTGGTGCTGGCAGTGTATAATTTGAGCCTGTTATGTTCGCAAAGACGCTAGGTTTTGATCGGCGCTCGCGTATGCAACGCCGCCAGCCCGGCGCCTCTAGGCGGTAGCCAACCTCTATGATCGCATCAATTCGTGGCACTGTTCAATTTGTCGGCACCGACCACGTCATTCTTGATGTTGGCGGGGTGGGATTTCAGCTGTATGCGCCCAGGGGCGTGCTCGGCAGCGTTGGCCAGATCGGCGACACCGCAATGCTGCACACCTATCTGCACGTCCGCGAGGATGCGCTGATGCTGTTCGGGTTCGAGTCGCCGGGCCAGCGGGCGCTGTTTGATCTGCTGATTGGGATCAGTGGGATCGGCCCCAAAGTGGCCCTGGCGCTGCTCTCGGCCGCCACCCCCGACGAGCTCCAGACGGCCATCGCCCGCGAGGACACCACCATGCTCTCGCGGGTGCCGGGGATCGGCAAAAAAACCGCCGCCCGGCTGGTGCTGGAGCTGAAGGGCAAGTTCGGCACGATGGCCATCCCAGCCGTGAGCGGCGGCACGCCCGGCCTGATGGCGCTCAACGCCGAGCTGATCGAGATTCTGATGAGCCTTGGCTACAATGCCACCGAGGCCCAGGCGGCGGTGGGCGCGCTGCCCGCCGATGCGCCCAACGATGTTGAGGAGCGCCTGCGGCTAGCCCTACAGTACTTTGGCGGCGTGTAAATCCCACCAGGTAGTGCGCACCTGCAAACGCTTGCAGGTGCGCACTGTGTTTAATCGGCCTGACGCATGCCCTCGACCAGATTCAGCATCTGGTCGATCTCATCGCGGGTGTTGTAGTGGGCCAGGCCAACCCGCACCATTCCGCCAGTCTGCGCCAGCCCGAGCCGCTCGATCAGCTCCAGCGCGTAGTAGTGGCCACTCCAGACCGCAATCCCATTGGCGCCGAGCTTGGCGGCGATCGCCTCTGGATGCAGGCCGGCGCGACAAAACGCCACCGTCGGCACCCGCTCGGCGGCCCGCTCCGGCGCAGTGATGCCGTAGATCCGCACGCCGGGGATCGACTGCAGCCCGACGATCAGGTACTGGCCGAGATCGTGCTCGTACTCGCGGATCGCACACATCGCCGCAAGCAGGGTGGCCCGCTGGCCAGCTGCCGAGCCGATCTGGTCCTCGTAGCGGTCGATATAGCTCACCCCCAGCCCGCCAAGATACTCCAGCGCACCATTGATCGCCGCCTGGCCCTCGTGGTTTTGGGTGCCAGTCTCCCAGCGGCTGGGCAGGGTCTCCGGGGCCGGGCGCACTTTGTAGGCGGTGAGCCGCTCGAGATGCTCGCGCTTGCTCCACAGCACCCCGATGTGCGGCCCAAAAAATTTGTAGGCCGAGCAGGCGACGAAGTCAGCGCCGAGCGCGGCCACATCGCACGGAATGTGCGGCACAGCCTGCACCGCATCAACAAAGCACAGCGCCCCGACACTGTGCGCCAGCTCAATCACCCGGCGCACATCGGTGAGCGTGCCAACCGCATTGGACGACCAGCCCACCGCGACCAGCTTGGTCCGCGGCGTGATCTTGCTGGTCAGATCGGCCCAGTCGAGCGTGCAGTCCTCCAGGTTGATAGCGACCTGGCGCACGGTCACGCCGCGATCCTCGGCCGCCATGCGCCAGGGTGTGATGTTGGCATCGTGGTCGAGCGTGGTGACGACAATCTCATCGCCAGGCTGCCACTCGCGGGCCAGCGAGCGGCTGAAGGCAAAGGTCAGCGAGGTCATATTGGCGCCCAGCACAATCTCGTCGGGGGCGCCGCCAAGCAGGGCCGCCAGCCCAGCGTGGCACTCCTCGATCACGGCGTCGGTGCGCTGGCTGGTGAGAAACTGACCGTGAACGTTGGCCACCGAGTGCTGAAAATAGGTCGTGGTGTGATCGATCACCTGCTGCGGAACCTGGGTGCCGCCAGGATTGTCGAAAAACACCAGCCGCTGCCCCTGGTATAGCCGGCCGAGCGCCGGAAAATGCCCGCGAAACGGGGAAAGATCAAGGGCCATTGCGAACCTCCACGCTAAAAATCAAACCACTTAAGCTACGCATAGTCGAATCAATCATACTCCATCTCGTTAGTGGCTGATCTGGGCGGGCGGCTTTCTGGTATGATACGCCCGCAACGGGCAGCGTGGCTCATCGCAATGTCGCAACGGATCCCTATAAACGTCGGAAATCAGCGGTTAGACTGGTTGGATTGAGCCTCACGGCTGATTGACGACTTCAATGTTTCGGAGGAAGCTCATGCGTTTGATCATTGTGCGCCACGGTGAGAGTGAATGGAATAAAATCGGTCGCTATCAGGGCCAGGAGGATACCCCCCTGAGCGAGCTGGGCCGCCAGCAGGCCGAGGCGCTGGCCCGGCGGCTTCAGCGCGAAAAGCTGGACGCAATCTATGTCAGCCCGCTCCAGCGGGCCTCGAACACGGCCCGGGCGATCGCCGAGTTCCACGCCGATGTGCCCTTCCACACCGAGCCAGCCCTGCTGGAGATTCACCACGGCGACTGGCAGGGGATGTACAGCCCCGACGTCAAGGCCCAGTACGTCGCCGAGCTCCGCGAGTGGCAGCTCTATCCGACCCGCTCGCAGATGCCCAACGGCGAAAGTTTCTCCAATATCCTCAAGCGCGTGGTCGATTTCAAGGAACGGCTCCAGAACGACCACCTGAACCAGACCGTGCTGCTCTCAACCCACGATGTGGTCGTGAAGATTCTGGTCGCCGATGCGCTGGGGATCAATATGGATCGGATCAACCGCCTGTGGATTACCAACGCTTCGATCAGCGTGATCGAGTATGGCAACGATCTGCCCTATCTGGTCAGCCTGAGCGAGGCCTGTCACCTCGGCAAGCTCGCCACCGTGCGCGAGAATCAGACTGCGCTGTAGAGGTTAGGGGTTAGGGATTAGCTCACTCTAATGCCGTAAAGCTGCGTTTCCACCAGCCACCTGTCAGATTACGATCTGGCGGGTGGTTTTGCTGTAAGCATACTCTGGCTGCGGCGTACAGACACCACAATGCGCGATATCAATTGATTGATTAAGAGAGGATTGCTTTGAACTCCAGCACGCCTGCCACACCAACCCAGCGCCGGGCCCACTCGGGCTGGCTGTGGGTCGCGCTCACCCTGCACACCATCGGCGCCGCCGCCTTCCAGTTCGGCAACGACTACAGCGCGATATTTGAGAGCCGCATCGACGGGATCCTGCGGGTAATCGTGCTGCTCGGCCTCGCGCTCGGCCTGACCCAGCTCAGCAGCCTGATCGTGCGCCAGGTTGCCGGGGCCGCGATCGCCTCCAGCATGCGCCGCCGCATGATCGTGGCAATCCTTGTGCTCGGGCTGCTCAACCTTGTCCTTGCCACCAACAGCATCTTCAGACTGCCGCTCTTCGGGCTGATCGTTGGGATTGCCTGGCTCAAATGGACGCGCCTGCCACCACTGTGGCTACTCTCCGCCGCCGCCGCCGGGCTGCTGGTCCACCTTCTCAATCAGCTGGAGATCCTGCGCGATCTGATGCCGAGCCTTGGCATTCTCACCAGCCGGGCGTTCTACGCCGCCAGCCTCGGGCTGATCTGGGCGCTGATCTGTGGGCCATTCTTCGCCATCCTGAGAACCTTCGCCCCCACCAAAGACATGGCGGAGTGGCGAATGACGATCACCGCGCTGGCCAAACGATACCCAGATGACCGGCGGAGCTTGCAAATCTTCCTGGCGCTGATCCTGGTTGGCGCGCCGTGGGCGGTCTACATCCAGGGCAGCCAGCACTGCCATTGGATTGACCGCGCCTTGCGGCGGAGCGGCTGTGTCGGGAGCATTTCCGCCACAACCCGCAGCCTTTCTGGACTGGCGTTTAGTCAGGATGGGGGAACATTGCTCGTGAACGATCTTGATGGTGCCAGCCTCTACGATTTTCCCACCCGCAAGCGCATCCAGTCCGTGACTCTCCCTGAAGAAACCCATATTGTGGCTGGCGCAGTCGCCGCCGATGGCAGCCAGATCGCACTGGCTATGTTTACGGTAGGCATATTCGAGCTAAAGATCAATATCTATCGGCGCGATGAGACCACACCGTTTCAGACCATTGTGGTGACGAATGACACCTATAGTCCAGCGCTAGGATTCGCGCTCGATGGCCGTTCGCTGCTGATTAATGACACAATCTGGAATATTGCTGATGGTACCGCGCTGGGCCAGGTTGATGCCGCCAGCCGCGCCCAATACCGCACTGCCAGCGACCAATACAATAACTATTCCGCCGATGGCAGCCTCAACGTCCATACGAACGACGGCAGGGTGAGCATCTATAAGTTCGTCTAATGACGGCAGCATCGGCACACTGCTTACTACGACTCCAACCGGGGCAGAGAGCGATTTTCCCTTCGTCGTGCTCTCGCCCGATAACACGCTGCTGGCCACCACGTCACGGGAGTCCAGCCACTCAGTTGAAATCTGGCACACCAGCGACGGCAGCAAGGTCAGCACCATCAGTTTAGATCCGCTGCAGGATACCTGGGTTGAGGCGCTGGCATTTACCTCCGACAATCAATATCTGCTGGTGGTTCCCGGGATCTTGGACGATATCGAGATCTATCGGCTCCCCTAGTCCTAAAAGCCCTGCGCCCCCACCAGCTTATTGGTGGGGGCGCAGGGCTTTTAGGATTCGCTCTGGTCGATCAAAACACCTCGTAGACTAGCGCCGTGGTCGGCACCTCGTCGGTGGGGTCGAGGTTGGCCGGGCGGATATGGCCGCGCAGGTACAGGAACTCGACGTGCGCCCCGATCTCCTCCAGCCCCAGCAGGACATCGTAGCCGTCCAGGTTTTTATACATCGTCGCCGACAGCTCGGCGACCGTGCGTGGCTGCTCGCCCAGCAGATCGAGGATGCGGGTGATTTTGCGCTCGTGCCCGGCAAACAGCCCGGCGATCCGCCCGGCCAGATCGCCGATTGGGTCCTCGTGGCCGCCAAGCGTCAGCTCGATCCCCTCAAGGCGGGCCACGCGGTGCAGCGAGCGGCGGTAGTGCTCCAGCCCGGTGCCCGGCGTGATCGTCTCGGGGGCCATGTGCGGCGAGGTGCGGGCCAGAATATGGTCGGCGCTAAGCAGAATCTCATCCAGCCGCAGACAGATCTGCCCCGGACAGTGGCCCGGCGCGTGGATTACGTCAAGTAAATCATCAATTCGGTCGCCATCCTCAACCACCTCCTCGACCGGCAGCGCCCGAAACACCTCTTTGCTCCAGCTGTACATCTGCATCAGGCGGGCGTGCTCGGCCCCAGCCAGGCCAGCGCGATGCAAAAACAGGCTCAGCTGCTTGCTGGCCATCAGCAGACGGCCCTGATAGTTCGTGATCACCCGGCGATCGAGCGCGTGCATCGTGATCGGAGCCGTCGTATGCTGGCGCAGGGTGGTCAGGCCGCCAAAATGGTCGATATGCGCGTGGGTGATGATAATCCGGCGCAGATCGGCGGGCGTCGCGGTCTCGCCCCAGCCGTCGCGCACCTGGGCAAAGCCGGCCAGCAGATGCTCATCGGAGGCGCCCAGGCCCGAGCCGCTATCGACCAGGGTCGCAATACCATCGCCGAGCAGCAGGTACACATTGCCCCAAAAGCGCGGAAACACCTCAACCGGTAATGTATAAATCCGAATGCCCGAACGGCTCATGTGCCGGGTCACAGTTGGCGCCATCGCACCCTCCCTGAGTAGCCAAATCCAGCCTTTGGCTTGATTATATGTGATGATAAATTATACAGGACTGCGAGGATTAGCCTGACAGAAGTGGCAACCCTGCCTTAGTGCACGGTGATGGTATACGTGGTTTCCCGAAACGCTGTGTCACACCCAACGCACCGTTGATATTGTAGAAAGACCGTGAACACGATTGTTCCTGGGGCAAGCGGTTTAAGCAGGATATTCGTTGGTTCATCGAACGTAAATCCTTCAATCGAGGCCAGCGGGTTGCCATCACGGGATGCCGCAATGCTGGCTGGATCAAATTCAATCCCCCACTCAAAGGAAGAAATATCATTCAATGACGAAAAAAGATGGATGGTTTGGGTTGCCTGCATCGTCACGGCGAACGCTGGCCAGCGTCCAACGGCGACCATATCAATGACAAGCATGGTGCCGTTGACCGCCGGAATATAGGGAGGCACGGTTGCTTCCGCTGGTCGAGGAGTCCCACTATCCTCCACGGTTACTAATGGTTCATAGGTATAAGACTCGGGAGCTGGTCCCGCTCCCGTATTCGGTTGATCAGAACGACCACATGCGGTCAAACCGATCACGATTAAACACGCCAGGATCCATCGTTTCATAGCGATCTCCTTAGCTGATCCTATCATGGACGATAATCATCATACCAGGAGCAGCGAATAGCAAGCGCTCTGCCGTACTAATCAGGGCATGGGCAACGTCGCGCCGGGCAATGATCTATGAGCGTACCTCATCGGATGCCGCAGCAGCGGGGGGTAGGGCTGACGTTGCCCATGCCCTGATCAATCGGCCGCTGAGTTGATCGTGACAAGCCACCTATGCTATGCTTGCCGGAGTCAATCGGGGTAGCGTTTAGCGTGGAGCACTGCAATGGCGAAAACATTTCCTGAGATTACGGCCGATCTCAACGAGTTTATTCAGGCCCAGCCGCTGTTTTTCGTGGCAACGGCACCGCTGAGCGGCGCGGGCCACGTCAACCTCTCGCCCAAAGGGCTGGACTGTCTGCGCATTCTCGGGCCAAACCAGGTCGCCTACATCGACCTGACCGGGAGCGGCAACGAGACCTCGGCCCATCTGCTGGAGAATGGCCGGATCACCTTTATGGTCTGCGCCTTCAGCGGCCCGCCCAAAATCCTGCGCCTGTATGGCACCGGCACGACCGTGCTGCCGGATACCGCCGAGTGGGCTGCGCTCAAGCCGCAGTTCCCTGACTATCCAGGGATACGCCAGATTATTCTGGCCGACATCGTGCGGGTGCAAACCTCGTGTGGCTATGCGGTGCCGCTGATGGAATACGTCAGCGAGCGCAACACGCTGATTCGCTGGGCCGAAAATATTGGTGAAGAAAAGCTAATCAGCACTCGCAGCGAGAAAAACGTCGCCAGCATTGATGGCCTGCCAACCGCGCTGGGCCTCGGCATCGCCCAGGTTTCTGCCTAGCCCTGGGCGGGCTGCCAGCTAAATTTCGGGCTTTCTTGATTATTCCAGCTTGGACACTACCTAATGCATTACGACATCATTGTGATTGGGGCGGGACTGGCGGGCCTCGTCGCCGCTAATCGTCACGCGCAGGCTGGCCGCCGAACCCTGCTGCTGGCCAAAGGTCAGGGCACGCTGCACTGGAGCAGCGGCTGTATCGATCTCTGGCCGAGCGCCCAGCCCCAGACCGCGATCAGCCAGCTCGCGCCGCCGCACCCGTATGCGC
>DAOTUS010000290.1:0-2771 GCA_034437415.1 Herpetosiphonaceae bacterium | reverse complement strand
AGGCGCAGATAGGTGCGCAGTTGGGCCAGCGCGAGATCGGCCTGGGCCAGACTGCCGTGCACATCGGCGGTATGCACGGCTCCCAACAGGTGTTTGTGCAGCGCAAAGGCCGTCTCGTTCAGGGTTTGGGCCAGCACAAAGCGTTGGGCGCGGGGAAAGATCTGGGTCACGGGCAGCAGCCAGCGCAGCAGGTCGTAGGACAGCGTAAACGCGGGCGACTCTTTGAAGGTTCTCACAGCGGCTGCTCAAAGATGGCCCGGCGCAGACCAAAGGTATCGCCGTGGGCCACATGCGCTGTCCAGCCCTGCACACTCGCCGTCAGCCGCTTGAGCCCGATCCGCCGCGCTCGATAGGCCGCCGTCAGCATGCGGTAGCGTCGCCGGAAGGCAATCCCGCAGCGCCGTTTGAGCAATCGATGGGTCGGGTAGACCACCCAGCCCAGCCAGGGAATGCCACAGCGGGTGGGATAGACCTGCGCTCGCGCTTCGTGCAGCGTCAGGCGCAATCCCGCCGCCGCCGCAATCAGCTGGTCGCGCCAGTGGTGCAGCTGGGCTTTGTCGGCGCTGAACAGCAGCAGGTCGTCGCAGTAGCGCACATAGCCTGTACAGCGCAGCGCGTGGGCGATGTGCAGATCGAGCGGGTGCAGATACACGTTGGCCCAGAACTGCGAGGTGAGATTGCCAATTGGCAGGCCACGCGGGCGGCCCAGCGCCAACAGGTCATCGCCCGGAAACAGCATCGGCGTATATTCGTGCCGCAACACGCCGTCGCCGCTGGCCAGCACCCGATCCACGACATCTAAAACACGCTGGTCGGCAAGCTGGCGCGTGAGGGTGGTGCGCAGGATGGTGTGGTCAATCGCGGGGAAGAACTGTTTGATGTCACATTGCAGCACATAGGGATAGCGCCGCGCCAGCGCCTGACAGCGATCAACCGCCCGGTGGCTGCCTTTGCCGGGCCGACAGGCGTACGAGTGCGCGTGAAAGCGCGGCTCCCAGATTGGCGCAAGCACGCTGTACAGCGCATGATGCACCACCCGATCGCGAAAGTGGGCGGCGCTAATCAGGCGGCGCTTGCCATGCTCGGTGACAACAAAGGTGTGGTAGGGCTGATGCTGGTAGGTGCCCGCCAGCAGCTCGTCCTGGAGATCAAACAGGTGGGATTCGGCCTCCCACTCGAAGGCCGCCGCCGCTGGTTTGCGCCGTTTGCCTCGCCGGGCGTTGCGCCAGGCCAGCTGCAGATTTTCAAAGCTGATAAAGTGGTCCCAGAGATGCCGAAATGTGCGTGGCATGCGCTGCTCCTTGCGCAGTGAAGCGCTAAAAATGTCCGGTGCCGCCTGCGGCGGTTGGGGGAGAGGTTTCTCCCCCAAGCCCCCTCTCCGAATCCAGCACCCAGAACTCGTACATATGTTCTTCTACTTTGTGAGGGGGGTCACACGCCGCACACCCAGGGTGTTGTTCCGAGAGTGCGGATTGTCCCCGTAGCGATAGGCACCGCGCGCGTTCTGCCGATGGTTGAGCCACGCGCCGCCACGTACCGAAACAAATGTTCTATTATTCATTATGTCAATCTCATTCGTCCGATCACCAGTATTGTAATCGCTCCGCGTCCATTCCCACACATTCCCCGCCATGTCCAGCGCTCCGCACCAGCTCGCCCCCTGCGGATAGCTCCCCACCGCCGTCGTCCGGTTCAGGTCACTCTCTGTGGTGTTCGCCCGATCTGCCTCCCATTCATTCCCCCAGGGATAGATCGACCGCGCCGGCCCACGCGCCGCCGCCTCCCACTGCGCCTCCGTCGGCAGCTGCACTGCGTAGCCCAGCCTCTGCCCCAGCCACGCGCAGAATGCCTCCACCTCATACCACGCCACCCCCACCACCGGCTGGTTCGGTGCATTGAACTGCGGGTCAGCCCAATACTCCGGCTGGCTCCACGGCGTATCCGTTGGCTCTCCAGTGTAATCCAATCCCTGTGCCCGCGCCTCCCAACCCTGGTCGCTCCACCACTGCCGGTCGGTATAGCCACCCGCTGCCATAAACCGCCCCCACTGCGCGTTCGTCACCGGGTAGCGAGCGATCCGAAACCCCGCCAGCGTTACGGTTTGCAGCGGTTTTTCGTCATCCTGCCCAGCGGGGTCGCGGTCGTCGCTGCCCAGCGTGTACGCGCCCGCTGGCACGTCGCACCACGAAATGTTCAGGTCGCCTACGCCTGGACGCGGGTCGCCCAGTGTGCCCAGCGCAAACCCGGCGGCCACCCGCTCCGCCGTGGTGGCCAGCGGTTCGGGGGCCACCACCGTCAGCAGCGCCTGCGCCATCACCCGCTCCAATTCGTCCAGCTCCTCGCTGTCGCGGTTCAGCAGCGCCGAGCGCCGGTCGAACTCGTCGTAGGACGCATACGCCAGCAGCGCATCACGCTGGCGCTGGCGCGGCGTTTTGTCGCTGCTGCACCCGTGCTTGTCGCGGGGCATTTGCTTGCGCAGCAGCATCCGCAGCCAAGCCTCGCCGGTTGGGTCAACCTTGCGGTCGCTACGTAACCGTCCGGCAAACAACAGCAGCACCACCCGCCAGCGGTCGCCGTCGGGGCTGTCCCACACCCGGTAGGCCCGCTCGAGGTCACCCGTATCCGCCAGCTGGCAGGCCGCCAGAAACTCCTGAAACGTCAGGTGCGGAAAAGCATAGCGGTCATCATCCAACTCGTGCAACAGCGCGGCATTTTCGCGCAGCACCCGCACAAAAGTCGTAATTTTGCCATCAACGTCGTCACATTTCCAG
>DAOTUS010000289.1:0-1728 GCA_034437415.1 Herpetosiphonaceae bacterium | reverse complement strand
ATCTCGGTGGTTGGGGAGAGTGCGATCGTAAGCGTGGGCAGATCGACCGGGATCGGCGCTGGGAGCTGAGCATCAACAATATCCCACTCCGCGATGTTCCAGAAATCGGCCGGGTTGGTCGGGTCGATCTGCAGGCCCGTGACGCTGGGGCGATGGGTTCCCACCAGCACGCGCTGATACAGCGGCAGGCTGGGCAGCTCCTGGGTGTAGATCTGTTGGGCCTGGATGAGCAGCGGCACCTGATCGGCCCGGTCGGTGGCGGCCTGGGCGGCCAGGACAGCGGCGTCGTACTGGGCGTTGCACCAGCCGGTATAGTTCTGGCCCGTGTAGCTATTCTCCGGGGTTGGGATTTGCTGGCAGCGATACAGCGCAGTGGTTGGCTCGGGGCCGCTCACCCAGGCATACTCGGCCAGATCGAACATGCGCCCGCTAAGGATGCCATCGCCACCCGTTCTGAACATCATGGCAGTTCCCGGCGCAAAGTTGAGCACAACATCAATCCCGATTTCCTTCAGATTCTCCTGGATTATCTGCGCCACCGCCTGGCGAATCGCGTTGGCCTCGGTGGTAAAGAACTGAATCTGAAGGCGGCGGCCAGCCTTTTCGCGCACCCCGTCGGCCCCAGGCAGCCAGCCCGCCGCATCGAGCAGCTGGCGGGCCTGGGCGGGATCGTAGGCGTAGCGGGTCAGGCCAGCGCCCGCCGGGGGATAGGCCCAGTGATCCTCGGGCAGAAACGAGTCCATCAGCCGGGATTTGCCGAACAGAACCTGGTCGTTGATCGCCTGGCGGTTGATCGCATGGGCGACCGCCTGGCGCACGCGCACATCACCGAAAAACGACGGCATGCCATCGCCGCGCTCAACCCCAAAATCAAGATGCTCCCAGATTGTCGAGGGCACGTACTGGACTTGGAATGTGCCGCTGGATTCAAGCCGATCCAGCGCGGGCATACTCCCCAGGCTCAAGCTTTGCTGTCCAACCACATCGATCGTGCCAGCCTCCAGCTGCTGGATCACGTCATCTTCGGAGGGAAAATACTTGAACACGATGTTGCCAACCTTGGGCAGGCCCTCGCCGGCGCGCCAGTAGAACGGGTTGGCCACCAGCGTGGTGCTTTCCTGGGGCCTATGGGCCGCAATTTTGTAGGGTCCATAGGCCAGCGGGTGGCTGGCATACCCGCTGCTCCCGATCTCGGCGGGATTGAGCGGGCCGAGCACGTGGGCTGGCTCGGGGCCAAAATAGTTCAGGAAATAGGTTGGGTCGCGATAGCCTGGCAGGCCAACCCAGACAAACGTCCGCTCGTCGAGCACCTGCACCTCGGCGGTGCGGTCGAGCACAAAGCGATTGGCGTTTTGCACAGCGGGATTGCGGTACAGATCGTAGGCGAAGGCAAAGTCGGCGGCGGTCAGCGGTGTGCCATCCTCCCAGGCCAGCCCGGCGACCAGGCGGAAGGTGACGGAGATTTGCGGCAGATCGAGCGGATCCACCAGTAGGCTCGTATCAGTGATCAGCTCCTCATCGATCACGAAGCTGCCGATATAGCTGGCATCGACCTGGACGGTGGCGCTGACCGCAGCGCCGTTGGCGAACGAGGGCACGGTCTCGAAACAGACCGCCTGATACTCGTAGCTGAGCTGGCTGATACAGGCCGGCTGCACCGCCGCCAGCACCTGAGGTGTGGCCAGGGTTTGCGACTCGATGCCGAAGAGCGTATCCGGGGAGTAGGTC
>DAOTUS010000288.1:0-16815 GCA_034437415.1 Herpetosiphonaceae bacterium | reverse complement strand
GTCTCGGTTGGCGTCTCGGTCGGCGTCTCGGTTGGCGTCTCGGTTGGCGTCTCGGTTGGCGTCTCGGTCGGCGTCTCAGTCACCGTCTCGGGCGGCGCGCCTGGCGTCTCGGTTGGCGTCTCAGTCACCGTCTCGGTCGGCGCGCCTGGCGTCTCGGTTAGCACCGGATACGCCGAAGGAGTAATACAGGGATCGGTGGTTGCAGTAGCTGGTGGCAGCGGATAGGTCTGGGTGGGAGGGATAACCGCTGTGTTGCTCGGCGTAGCGGCTGGGTCGCTTGTTGGACGGGGAGTTATTGGCTGTCCTTGGGCGCTGAAAGGCACAAGGATAGAATAACCAGCGGCTAACAATGGCGAAGCCATCATCACCACACTTAAAATAAGACCAGTGATTTCCCAGATCGTCCAGCGAACCTTGCTACGGCCACGCTCACGCAAGGATGATGGTTTTTGACGCCGGAAAAAAGACTTCATGCAGATCCTCTCGACTCGCCGCCCTTCGACGAAAGCGGTGATTGATCAACCAGATGGGCGGTAACAACCAGGCGCTGGGTGTCCCATGCAGTACACGTAATCATTGTAAGGATTGACTCTGCGCTTGGATACATAACCTCTACTTGCGTAGGTTGAACGTTTTGGATACCGCTGACGCGATAATGAAAACGGATCTGCGCAGTCTCAATATAAATATCATCACCAAGCTTCAGCTCGGGCAAACGGGCAAACACAGCACCACGAAGACCAGCGTGTCCTGCCAAGACCGTGTTGCCTGCGGCGGGATAGGCGGTTCCATGATGGTAGCCGACAGCATACTCTGCAACCTCCCAGACCCCATCACGCAGGAAAACCTCGTTAACCGGGCTGTTCAGGTCCATTACCGGAACATAGATATGGACAGGCGTTGGATCGGAAGGTTCTGGGGTTGCCGTTGGAATAACCGGTGGCAAAATAAATTGTTGAGCGGGAATGAGATAATCAGGTGGGGCAGCTGGTGCGGCGCCTACTGGCGCGACATACGGCAACGAACTGCCTAACACCTGATTTATTTCAGCCGCGCTTGCGCCGGGCCTAACCTGATCCCAATTAATCGCAACCGCAGTTGGATTTTGCCGTGCATACCACCAATCCCGACCATAGCCATTGTAAAGCCAGTAGCTAAAAAAACCGAACAGCACAATCATCAAGATGCGTTCGAAACGAAACAACACCTGATCGAGAATGCCGCGAAAACGATAGCCATGCAGGGCCACAGTTCGTTGTTGGGTAAGCGAACGCAGTTGGGCTGGTCGACGTGAACGCGAATGTTCAGACGGCGCAGCCTGTAATAAATCCTGAAGCAAACTCAAATCGTCTGCTGATGATTGTACTTTCGGCGATTCTAGCACCGTTGGCTCACAACACTACGTCCAGTCCAGAGTGAATGAGGCAAATTATATAACTCTCTTTACAATTATGCAATAGTATAATAGTACGGGTGTGGGATTTATGGGCTATGGCCGATGGTAGGTGTAAAGGGAATTGACGCTGAATCAGCGATTCTGCCGCCAGAATTCCGGCGACTGAGCCTCAATGACAGGGCAAAAATTTATTGATCCACCATTGGCAGATAAAGATTACTGCCAGTGGCCAGCACATCAATGCTAACCGTAGCCGTAGATTGGCTGCCATTGGCAGGATTGCTGACCGTGTAGGTAAAGCTGTCGCTGCCGCTATACAGACGCTGCGGAGTGTACATAAGTGCAGAGCCATCACTGCTCAGTGTAGCTGTGCCGTGAGCTGCACTACTGACGCTCGTAATCACCAGGGCATTGCCATAGGGGTTCGTATCGTTGTTCAGCGGAGCGAGCAGTGTCCCCTGGGTATTGCGTCCAACCATAAACGTGTCGTTCACGGCGCTGATTGGCGTAAATCCGAGCGGAATTTGCAAGGCTGGATCGCCAAAAATCAGGTAGGTGTTAAGCAGATCCGGGGCCAGATTTCCCTGTTCAGCCAGCGCCAGCTTGCCCACGAGTGTGGCGGGGCCCAGGCGCCGAACGCCCTTGTTCAGGACAGAGTCTAAGATCCCGCGATTGAGATAGTCGTGGCCGTTGGCAATTCCCAGCCCGGTTGGCGACCACGATGCCACCGCCCCAGCATACTTTAGCGTGCCACTGACAGTATAGGTGCGCCGTAGCTCGGTCTCCGCCAACGATGTCGCCCAGTTCTTTTGATAGTAGCCAGCATAGCAGGTCATCGGCAGCATAATCGGCAGCCCGGCATTGGTCAGTTGGTTGATCGAACTCATGTTGTACAGCGAAGGATCAGCCCAGACATCGAAGCCGGCATGGCCAATATAGTTAACAAAGAGCTGTCCAGCATTGATGTTGTTCACCAGATTAGCGCGGAACGCCAGGACATTGTCGCCCGCGTGATAGTACTGAGTGGTTGTAATAATACTGGACGGCAATATCGAGAGCAGACTATCCGATAAGGCGTGAAAATCACCGGCGTCATCGGGATTATCGGCAACCAACAGCACCTGCTTCAGCCATTCAGCCTCGGGGCTGGTCTGCTCGTAGGCTAAAGTTTTGCCGACCATCACCTGAACATCCAGCAGGCTGCTGGCCGGAAAACGTCCCAGATGCAGATCGGGAATATCATCGCTGCCCGCCACCGTCACATAGCGATTATCGGCCGCCGTTTCTCCGATCCAGGGGTCCACATAGGCCAGATAGGGTGGGATAAAATTGGTCGCTGGTTGCCCAAATGTATTTTCGTAGTCGTGGGGATCATCGCTGCCGTCACCAACCAGCAGCACGTAGCTTGGCGCTGGGCCGCTCCACTCATGGTAGGCATAGTCAATCAAGCTGCGAATGGCGGCCGGGTCAACGCGGCCATCACCGAACTGATCATAGATCCACTGGACATCGATCACCCTGGTACGATAGCCCTGGGCCATGCGCCGTGCCAGCAGCGGGGCCAGGGCATCGCCCCAGCTGGTACTTCCTGGTGGATTATAGGTAATCGCCAGATAGTCGGCCCCATTAAATTCCGAGTGCAGATCGGGCTGATCGAACCATTGGAGCGCTGCAACCGGGCGCCGCGCACTTTGGGCCTGGACCAGATAGCGGCGTGGCAAGGGATCGTGCCAGCGCACACTGCTGCTGTCGGCCACGGCGCCGGTCACCAGCTGGGCCAGCGTCGGATCGGTGATGTCCCAGATATCGACGGCGGCCCCGTTGAAGCCAGGAATGGCATAGCTGCCGCCAGCCCCGCTAAACTCCAGGCGCTGATTGACTGGCGTGTACGCCCGCACATAGTCAAGCTCAACCCAGTCCACATAGCTAATCTCGCGAACCAGGGTCGAGCCTAGCGGTGTCAGGGTCAGGGTATTCGTGGCCAGGAGCACGCCGGCTGGCACGACCAGGGTTGCCTCGTGGAGGGAGCGGCCCGACCACTCCAGCTCACCAATATTCACCCCATTCAGCGCCAGCGCTACCGCGTGGTTCGTTCCCAGCACTCCGCCGTGTAAGCGAATCTTCAGATTGGCAGCCTGGGCCAGATCGGCGGCGGAATCGAGGGTAAACGGGATTTGAATTGGCGCAGGAGCCTGGCCATTGCCACTCTTGTACCAGTATTTCCACCACCAGTGATCCTGACCTTCGCCAACCGGATCGTGGCTGAAGTAAAAAACCTGCTCTTCCAGGTGCACCGTGGCGGTGTAGGTCGCCTGGGCTGCGGCACCTGGCCCGGCCACCACGCGAGTTGGCGGCACCAGACCGGCCTGGCCAGCGGTGTAGGACACAATCACACCGCCAGAGTCGGTCTGGCGAGTATCGTAGGGCGGCAGATAAAAAATCAGCGAACCGCCACTGATTACGCGCGGAATCTCGGTGGCGCCACGCCAGAAGCGCAGATAGCTGGGGTTATTGGTCCAGGTTGCGGGAACCCCAAGCGCGGTCAGCTGGCTCAGTGTCAGGCTATACAGGCCCGCCTGGGGTAGCGTTAGGCGGACCCCCTGAATATTGGTCACCACCTGCGTCGGCTGGCGGGCCGGAGCCATCTCGACGGATGCAGGGGGCAGACGGTTGGCAAACAGCGTGCTAAAAGCGGCGTCCCATAGCGGATCAGGACGCGCGGAGCTGGCTGGCTGGCTGGCGACAAAATCAACTCGAACCGTCATCTGGCCCGACTGGCGCAGCTCGCCGCTGACCGGGTTCCATTGCAGCGGCGCCAGGGTGAGCGGAACAAAAGCCTGCGCCCGCAGCTGTGACGGATTGCCGAGGGTCGCCAGGCTGGCCGGAAACCAGGCATCGCGCTGGTAGATAGCCAGATCAGGCAGACTCTGCTCACGCCACTCAGGCGCCGCTGGACGGACGCCGGGCAGCGGCTCATTCTGCCAGATCTGCGCGGGAGCAGGAGCAATCTGAACAGCAGCGGTAGAGTGCGGCTGGGCGAATTGAAGCGAGCGGATCACCGCCTCGTGGCCAGGCGGGAGGGCCAGGAGCAGCGTCCGGGTTGGGATGGAGGGTGCGCCTGGCTGCGCTTGCACCTGCCAGCCAGGGACAGCGGTGAGCGCAGCGAAACCCTGGGATTGAACCTCGACCTGTGGCAGCGTCACAACTACAGTTACCCCAGACGAATCGCTTTGGACGAGGTTGACAGCAGGAATACTCCGCCGCTGTGCCTGCGCCGGTGAACCAGCGCTAACCAACACTCCGCCGCTGAAAAAAACCAGCAAAGCCCAGCGAATGAATGAAGAGGAGACGAAAATCCTACGCATAGCCTTGTTACCTTCGCTTGAAAAACGTTCGTCGTTCGTGGCGTAGGAGCGCAATCAGCCAGCCGCGCAGCGAGCGGGCGGTGGTGACGCGCGTGGTTCGCCCCGCTGTCTGCCACTGGGTGACAACCCCAGCCAGATCCTGACGTTCAACCCAGCCATCGAGATACAGATTGGCATCGCCCGCCAGCAGCACCCGCTCGGCCTTGCGCCACAACACCCGATGCAGGACGATCTTGCCATCAATCAGGCCGAGCACAATCGAACCCAGCGGCGGCGCGGCGGAGAGCGTCCGCAGAGCAACCTGGGCGCCACCGGGCAAGGTCGGCGCCATGCTGGCGCCATCGGCATGGAAGTGAAAATGCCCACCGGCGGCAGTCACCGCCAGACATAGCTCATAGATCTCAAGGGCAGTATAAGCCCGCTGGCTAACCAAGCAGTTTACGAACATAGGCAACACTACTTGAATCGGGGAGGAAGTTTAGGCTGTAACACGGAATATGATCGACGATGGTATCGGCCAAACCCAACACCTGCTCGACTGCCTGCGCATCCCAGAGCGGCAGATAGAGCTCTGGTAACAGGCGCCGGGTTGTGGCTGGCGCATCTAGACGGGTGGCAGAGTTGGCCGGGCCATGGGCCAGCAGAAAAATCGCCGCCACTGGCGCTGCACAAGGCGCAACCAGCGGAGTTGCGCTATGCCAGGGCGTGCCATAGGCCCACAGCTGGCCCTGCTGATGGCGCAGCACCAGGCGATCATCGCTGAGAATGGTTGCGCCTGCGGCATGCCACAGACGGGCCGAGGTTGATTTACCGACCTCCGGCGGGCCGACCAGCAAAATCAGACGCTCGCCATCGAGCACACCGCAGGCGTGCAGCAGCGCGCCCTGGTTGGCCGCCAGAAAATCCATCAGCTGAAGCTGGAGCAGCGGGTAGTCAAAGAGGAGCGCCGCCAGATCGCGGTCGGCGGTCTGGGCAACCTGGCAGGTGCGTGGCCAGCCAGGATTGAACGTGGCCGCCGCAAAGATCGCATTCTGGCCATTCCGAAACACGATTTGCTGCAAAGTATCGGCTGACCACAGCTCCCAGACCCGATCGGCATAAAAACGACGCTCTCCAATTGGTGCTTGAAGAGCGTCGGACCGCGAGATAATAAGATCGGGGGACGAATGAATTTCAGCGCCAAACAAAGCCGCTGCAGGAGAAAGAGCCAGGTGATTGGGTAATTCAATCCCACAGCCACCAATCGACACGTGCATCAGGAAAAACATGCTCCAGGGAGACATGAACTGGCCTGGCCGGTCGCACTGCTGGCAGTTTTACAGGTTGCCAGAACTTCTTCCTTGACGCGCAACTGCACGGCCTCGAGGATTGGCTTCTGGTAGGGTTTGCGGGAGGACTGCTTCGTGAGTTTAGCATCTGAGGGAGGGTGTTCTTGCATATGCTTCTCCAAAAAACTAGACAACTTCAAGACAGAGGGCATTTTTCAGCCATTTTTCAGCATCGGCGGCGAAGGCACCCACGCGCGCTTTGGTGCTATCGCAGACCCACTCGATCGGGCGGTTTTCCAGGGTGCCGCGCTCGAGCGTTGACCAGCCGGGGCAATTTGTACAC
Source organism: Herpetosiphonaceae bacterium (assembly GCA_034437415.1). Classification (GTDB taxonomy): domain Bacteria; phylum Chloroflexota; class Chloroflexia; order Chloroflexales; family Herpetosiphonaceae; genus JACCRK01. The sequence goes on along the minus strand of DAOTUS010000288.1, from coordinate 10,443 downwards.
ACCATGGACATCTCGCACGAATTGCAGGCGGTGGTCTCGGTGTTGCGGGTTTCGCGAGTTTCGGCCAGATAGCCATTCCAAACCGTATCAAAATCGGTGCTGCGCCAGTCAATCGCCCGACTCCGCGTGATCATACATGGGCTAACCATGCCATACGCATCGACATGGCCGGACTGGTACGCCGCGCCACAGTTGAAGGTTTTCTCGCCACCTTTGGCCTGGCGCCCCAAGAAACCATCGCAATATTCTTGCCACTCTTCAACCCGATCGGCATCAAGCTGCTCAACCGCAACCAACTCCTCGGGGGAAAGCCGCAGCGTGGTTGGGGTCCGATCACCATTCAGGCGCGGGTGGATCATGCCATCGTAGCGAAATTCCCAGCCAAATTCGGCGGCGATCGCCTTCATCTGCAAAAACTCGTGGCTGTTAATATTCAGCAGCACCGTTTTCAGCTGCACGCGCAGGCCCCGTTCGGCCAGCAGCCGCAGGCCATCGATACATTTCTTATACGAGCCTGGCACCCGCGTAACCGCCTCGTAGGTCTCTGCAGTGGCCCCATACAAGGTCACTTCGATCAGATGCGGCGGATACATTGCCAGAAAATCGGCGCGCTTGGGGGTAACCATGGTGGCATTCGAGTAAATGCTCAAAATAAAACCTTGGTTGCGAGCGTACAGATAAATCTCTTCGAAATCGCGCCGGAGCATAATCTCGCCGCCAGTGATCAGCAGCCACAGTGTGCCGGCTTCGGCCAGTTCATCAAAAAGGCGTTTACACTCGGCGGTGGTGAGCTCACGCTGCCGGGCCGCCTTGTCGTTAGCGGGCAGGTTGATATAACAGTGTTGACAATTAAGATTGCAACGTTCGGTTATCTCCAGCGACATCGACACTGGTGCCCGTCCGTGTTGTACCAAACGATGGTTGAACTCAGACGCACCAGTTTCAGTGCATAGTTCCATCAGACAACCTCCTGAATGACCTGAGCCTCGTTAAATTGAGTAAGCAGCTCAAGCACATCGGCTTGAGCCTGGGCTATATCAACATCATACTCATCGACCAGAGCTGTCGTAAGCTCCGCAATTGTCGCTGGCTGGGCCAGAATATTCCAGACAAAAGCCGCAGTGTCGTTAAGGGCGAAGATTGCTCCCATAGCTTTGGTTGAGCTACGCACAGGAACAAGCACTACTTCAGAGGCAATTCGACGGGTTACAATCGCGGGGTCGCGCTCAAAACGTTGACTTAACACCACAAACCTTTCGCATGGTAGCCGATTCCTGGCCTGAAGAGCTAGGGTCTATCATAACATGGTCTCTTAGGCGCGTCCATTTTCATAGCCCGCCAAAACCTGGAGAATGTATAGCAAGAACCGTACTGACATGCGCAAGATTTAGGATAAGTTTGCTTGTGGGGGTGCTAAATGTGACTGAACCGCAAACAGCCGCAGCTCAGCTTTATTGCCCAGGCCGAGCTTACTGTAAATATTGCGCAGGTGGGTTTTGATGGTTTCCTCGCTGAGAATCAGGTACTGGGCAATATCGCTATTGCGCCGACCCTCGGCAGCGAGAAAAAAGACCTGGCGCTCCCGCTCAGTCAGTACCGTCAGAGCATCAGCATTTTTCCCTCCCAGCACTGGGGCCGGGCTTTCCAGCAGCTGCCGGACAACTTTTTGGGCAATCGGCCCAGCCAGCACCGTTTCGCCGTTGGCGACCGCCCAGATATGGTCGATCAGACGCAGCGGGTCTTCGGTCTTAAGCACATAGCCAACGGCGCCAGCTGCCAGCGCATTCCTGATCGTCTCGTTGTTATCGTTGGCGGTCAGCATCAAGACCCGCGCTAACGGGGCGGCGACGCCGATCTGGCGACAAACCTCATGGCCCGGAATATCGGGCAGGCTCACATCGAGGAGCACCACTTCAGCCTGCTCAGCCCGTGCCAGCTCGGCCGCGCCCGCGCCAGTGCCGAGCACGCCAACAACTTCAATATTGGGCTGGTTCTCGAGCAACGTCCGCACACCCTCACGAAAGACCGGGTGGTCATCAATAATTAAGACCCGCATCGGCAAGCTCCTTCTTTCTGGAAGTTGTTGTACCTTTAGTTCCGCTATCACAGATTAACGTCTATGTATTACAATCGCTTACGCACTTTACGAAGCACTTTACGAATGCACGGCAACGTGACGAGCTAGCGGAATCCAACAGGTAAACGTGGATCCCTGTCCCAGAACACTCTCAACATTAATCGTCCCACCCATCAAGGCCAGAAGCTCCCGCACAATCGCCAGCCCCAGCCCACTCCCACCGGCAGTTGGATTATTGCCACGATAAAATCGTTCAAACAGACGGCTACATTCCGCAGGGGTGATGCCTGGTCCAGTATCGGCCACAGCGATGGCGATCCCAGCGTGTTGATTTTGTTCTTGCAAACCAACCTGCAGGGACACCCGGCCTCCTGCCGGAGTAAATTTAAAGGCATTGCTGAGTAAATTCAACACAACCCGCACACACTGATCCGGGGGGATCCAGAGATCCGGCAGCGGCTCAGCGGGCATTTCCAGAGTCAGGGCCAGCTGCTGAGCCTGGGCCAGAGGGGCGTAGGTGCGCACCAGATCGTTCAGCAGCGCGCCAAGATCGACGTGGTCTGGCTCGCTGCGCATCAGCCCGCTATCCAGCCGGGTCATGGTCAGCAAATCCTCAACCAGCGTCTCCAGGCGGCTGGCCTCGCTGATAATGGTGTTCCAGTACTGCGGCGCTTTGTTGGCGCGATCCTGTTCGGCCAGGCGGGCATAGAGCTTGATATTGGCCAGCGGAGTGCGCAGCTCGTGCGATGCGTTGGCGACAAACTGCGTCTTGAGCCGATCGTAGTCCTTGAGCAGCGTGATATCGTGCAGAACAATCGTCCACCAATCCTCCTGCTCGCTGATGATCTGCATATAGGCGATATGCACCGCCAGATCCAGCCGCGGCGGGCCGAGCAGCGAAAGCTCGGTGTGCATATTGTCGCCGGAGCTGAGGACTTCCTGAAACGCCGCCCCAAGCTCGGGCGACAGCTCGGCCAGCAGCGTCGGCAGCGGGGTTGTAACCGCAAAAAAAGCCAGCACCTGCGGATTAACAAACTGGACCCGGCCCTGGCGGTCGACCAGAATCAAGCCCTCCTCCATGGCCGTCAGCGCGCCCTCGAACTTGCGCCGCTCATCATTGATATCCGCCATCAGGCGGGAGTTTTCAATCGCCAGGGCCGCGTGCTGGGCGATCACATTCAACAAATCTTCATCTTCCTGATTAAAAAACCCAACCTCAGGATGCACCAGCGTGAGCACACCGCGCACCCGGCGACCCCGAATGAGCGGGACCGCAATCACCGAGCGGACATCAAGCACCGTGCTGGGATAGTCGATCCAGCGCTCATCCAGCTCGGTATCGGTAATTAATGCGCTCTGATTATGCTGCAGCACCCAGCTGGCTAAGCCCTGGCGCACAACCAGGTTGGTAAACGGCGAGGGCGGTGATTCGTGGAAGGTCTGGGTCAGGAGATGCTGTTGGACTTCGCCATACTCATTAAATAAAATAATACTGCCGCGGGTTGCGCCGGTGGATTTACAGGTCGTCAAGAGAACCTGCTGCAGCACATGGGGCAGATTAAATGTCGTTGTCAGCTGTTTGGTAATATCGTACAGCAAACGCAAACGGTCGTATTCATTTTTTAGGCGTTGATATGGATCGTCAGAGAGCATTGAAGGCGATTCTAGGCGTATGCCCATCATTACGCTCCGGGGCCGGTAAATGTAGTCTCGGCTAGATTATAGCATGATGTAGCGGTCTGTACGATTGCGCGGGCACAGCGCGGCTAGCGGCCACACGCTAATCCGCGCTGTGCCCTGGTCTACGCCTGAGACTGGTCGCGCCTCCGCCGATAATGAGTATGATACAATGGCCTCGATTGTGAATAAGCGTCGCTTTTTCACCAATGCTATTGAGGATATCCTGCGTGCTTAGTCTGCCAAAAATTTCGTGGCGCTGGTTCTGGGGAGCATCAACCATCCGCTCCGACGAATCTAACGTAGTACGAGTTAACCAAAACGAAACCCAACGTCCACTGCCTGGCGAGCCGCCTGGTGATAATACGCTGGTGCAGCGAGTTGCCCAGGGCGACGATCAAGCCCTCGCGATGCTCTACGATCGTTATGCAGCGACAGTTCTGGGGATTGCGCTGAAAATTCTCCATCAGCGGGAGGTCGCCGAAGAGGTCACTCAGGAATCATTTTGGCGGGTCTGGCAACGGGCCCATACCTTCGATGGTACGCGGGGGAACTTTGCGCCCTGGCTGTTTGGAATTACCCGCAACCTAAGCATCGACGAACTCCGCCGCCGGGCCGTGCGGCCCCAGCCGGTCTACGACGATCCTGAACGACCCTGGATGGCCGATCTGCCTGATGAATCGATTAATGTGGAGGCAGCGGTCTGGCTAAACCAACAACGTGCTGCGGTCCGCCTGGCGATGCGTGATTTGTCACCCGAACAGCGTGAAGCATTGGAGCTGGCGTATTTCAGTGGGCTAACCCAGCGCGAAATTGCCGCCAAGCTGGGCAATCCACTGGGCACCATCAAAACGCGCGTGCGGCTTGGTTTACTTAAATTACGTGATGTACTCAGCGGACAGAACTGGAACGAATAATGGATTCGCAGATAGAAGAATCACTCATCGGCTATGTCTTGGGGTTGCTCGACCCCGATGAGCAGCAGGCTGTTGAGCTACAAATCGCCAAAAACCCTGCTGTTCGGGACCAAATCCAGGCCCTGCAGCAGCACGTCCATCGGCTGGCATTCGTCGCCCCGGTGATCAAGCCAGCCCCGGCAACCAGGCAGGCCCTGATGGCGCGCGTTGGCGCAACCAAGCGCAAAGCCGCCCCGGCTGTCCGGGTTCAGCAGCGCAGCTCGCTGGCCTGGGCCGTGGCGCTGATGCTGCTCGTCGCGCTTGGCGGCTGGAATATTGGCCTGCGCAACGAAAATGCCCAGCTGAAAATCAACAATAGTGCCCTAAGCCGCAATCTTGACGACGAACGACTCATCCGCACCCGCATGGCCGAGCGGGTCGCCAACGCCGATATCGCGGTGGAATTCCTGGTTTCATCCAGCACCACCTCGCGCAGCCTGACGCCGACCACCAGCGCCCCTAGTGCGAAGGGCACAATGTATATGCAGCCGGGCAAGAATACGGCGGTGCTGGTGGTTGATGGGCTTGAGCCGCTGCCGGAAGATCGAACCTACCAGTTCTGGCTAGCCCGCGACAACGGCGTGCCGATCCCGAGCGATACGTTCACGGTTGATGCCGCTGGCCACGCCCAGCTGGTCATCACGGCCGACGCACAGGTCAACGACTTCAAGCAGGTTATGATCACCATCGAGCCAGCGGCCGGAAGCACGTTGCCCAGCGACGGCGCCACCGTGCTAGAGGGCAACCTGTAAGCTCAATCGTCCCCAAAAACGTGCAGTAAAAGCGGGCCTCGGCCCGCTTTTGCGATCCCTCCAGCCTTAAACCTGGAACTATTGGGCCATGGGAAAGCCGAGCAACTCTGGTATCATGCATAGCAATGAACCCTTGATTAACTAAAATCTGTGAGGTCGCAATGCATGGATGGCGACGAATAATCCTGATCAGCCTGCTTAGTATTGGGCTAGCGCCACGGCAGCAGCACGTTGCGATTTCGGTCAGCGCCAGCGCTCCGCTGGGCACCACAACAACCGCCACCTTCATGCTGAACAACCAGGGCAACCCGGCCACAACCGTACAGTTCTACGAAGCCTGGCCCAGCCCTGCGAAAACTGCGATTGGCTTCAACCAGCCCCTGCGAGTTCCCCTGCCCACAATCCACGAGCGCATCGACCCACAGCTCCAGCACGACTTCCAGAGATCTCCCGATGGCCAGAGCGAGATGCTGGTCTATCTGGCCGACCAGGCCGATTTAAGCGCCGCCGCCGCGCTGCCTGACTGGTCCGCCCGCGGCGAGGCGGTATATCGCACGCTCCGGCAACACGCCGCGCTCAGTCAGGCCGATCTGCTGGATCAGCTCCAGGAGCAGGGCTACCAACCCCGCTCGCTGTGGATTGTGAACGCGATTGCGGTCGATGGGAATGTGGCGCTGGCCGACTGGCTCGCCGTGCGGCCAGAGGTGGCAATGGTTGCCGCCAATCAGCGCCATCAGCTTGATACCGGCGCTCCTGCAAGCGCGGCAGCAGCGGCACCAACCGCCGCGGAGCACGCCTGGGGCATCGCGAAAATCAATGCGCCGCAGGTCTGGGAGGACTTGGGCGTGCGTGGCGAGGGGATTGTCGTCGCCAATATCGATACCGGGGTCTATCTTACGCACACCACCTTGCTCGAGGGCTACCGGGGCTGGGCGGCTACCGGGATCAGCCACGACTACAACTGGTACGATCCAACCGATCAGCCCTATGGCCTGCCGATCGACAACAACGGCCACGGCACCCACACGATGGGAACCATTGCCGGGCGCACCCAGGGAGTCACGACCACAATTGGCGTGGCGCCGGGAGCGCGCTGGATTGCGGCCCGTGGCTGCGCCTCCAGCTTCTGCTCCGATGCCGATCTAATCGATAGTGCGCAATGGATGCTGGCGCCGACCAAGCTCGATGGCAGCGCGCCACGCCCCGATCTGCGCCCCCATATCATCAATAACTCGTGGGGCGATAGCGGCGAGCGCGACTGGTATATTGGCTATGTCGAGGCCTGGAACGCGGCCGGCATTTTGTCGGTTTTTGCCAATGGCAACCAGGGGCGATTCGGCTGCCGCACCGTCACGAATCCCGCCAACTATCCCAACGCTTTTGGGGTCGGGGCAACCGACAGCAACGATGAAATTGCCGATTTCTCGTCGCGTGGCCCGACATTTGACAATCGAACCAAGCCCGAGCTGAGCGCGCCAGGCGTGGCGGTTGAGTCGGCCGCACTCAATGGCGGCCTGATCGCGCTCCAGGGAACCTCAATGGCGGCGCCCCACGTTGCTGGGGCGGCGGCGCTGCTGTGGTCGGTCAACCCGAATTTAATCGGCGATCTGGCGAGAACCCGGCAGCTCCTCACCAGCACGACGGTGCCGCGCTATTCGAGCCAGTGTGGCGATGGGGCCAGCGCTCGGCCGAACAGTGTCTATGGCTGGGGACGGCTCGATGTCTACGCCGCTGTCCGAGCCGCCCGCGTTGATGTGGCGTGGATGAGCCTGCCCCAGAGCGTTACCCTAGCCGCCGACAGCGCCCAGACCAGCATCACGGTAACCCTTGATGGCCGCCAGGTGATCGCCCCCGGCATCTATGCTGCCCGCATCCTGCTGGTGCGCAATGGCACCACGAGCAGCGTTCCCGTGGAATTTACCGTGACCGAGGCCGCGAACACCGCGATCTTCAGCGGCAAGCTGGTTGACCACTGGACCAACACAGGTGTCTATGGCCGGGTACGATTCAGCGGCGGGCCACAGGTTCAGGCCGACCCGGCCGGGGTTTATACCCTGACTCTGCCCTATGGAACCTACCCGCTGACGGCAACCGCAACCGGGTATGTGGCCCAAAGCAGCAGTGTCAGCATTCCGGCCCAGAGCACCAGCGTGATCACCCTGATGCCGGATCTGCCCCACGTGCTGGCCAGCGCGCCACCAATGAGCGCCACGCTTGATTTTGGCGCCCAGGCCCACTTTCCAATCACGATCACCAATGCTGGCCCCCAGCCACTCACCATCACGCCCGATGTCCCGCCGCAGGAGTGGAGCAGCGCAGATAGCCTCAGCGGAGGGCCAGCTGCGCCGCTGTACGATCTGAGCGCCTTTGCCAACTTAGGGCTTGATGATGACCAGGTATTCACCGACGCGCTCGAGCTTGGCTTCAGGATTCCGATCTACGGCACATTAACCTCCCAAATCTATGTCAGCTCGAATGGCTGGATTAGCAGCAACCAGCGCCAGAGCGCCTCACCAGGGGCCAACTGTTTGCCCAGCGCAAGCCTGCCTGCTGGATCGCTCGTCCCCTTCTGGGCCGATCTTGATCCTTCGCAGGGCGGGGCAATTCGGGCCGGCCAGGTGCTCAGCGATACATTTGTGGTCAGCTACGAGGCCGTACCGCTCTGGCAAGAGGCAACCATCACCAATACGCTGGCGCCCACCTTCACCTTCCAGATCTCGCTCCACTCCGATGGTCGGGTGCAGTATCGCTACGGGGCAATGGGCACTTTGCCGCCACGCTGGGGGGTTGGCGCCGGCAACGATGCAGTGCGCGGGCAATCGCTAGCCTGCAACCGGCAGCCACAGTCGCTCAGCGGGCGCACCTGGACCTTGCGCAATCAGGCCTCAGCCCGCTTATGGCTGCAGATGCCGCCGCAAACCTCCACGATCGCGCCGAATACCAGCATCACCCTGCAGGCCACCCTGATCGGGCTGGGCTATACGCCGTGGCGCGAGCAGTATGCGGAAGGAGTGCTGCGGCTTAGCACGAACGATCCGCACCAGCCAACGATTAGCCTGGCGGCCCAGGTCAAGGTCGGCGCACCACCCTATCAGCTGGCTCTACCAGTGCTGGCCCGGTATGCGACCCCAGGTGGCAATTAAAAAGTTGGGGCGTGTGATGACGATGATCGATCATCACGCGCCCCGACGTTTAGCCCACAGCTAGTATGAGCGAGCGAACAGCACCTGGCGGGTTGTTTCGACCCCGGTCACAACACACGTGCCGGACTGTTCAGGCTGGTCGAAGGGGATCACCCGAATGGTTGCTTTGAGATCTTCCTGAATCTTCGCCTCGTCAGCATCGGATCCAGCCCAGTAGGCCAGGGCAAAGCCCTTCTCGACCGCCTCGGCCAGCTCGCCATACGAGGTCACCGCAATCGTGCGCTCATCGCGATACTGCTTGGCGCGCTGGAACAGATTGGTCTGGATCTCCTCCAGCAGCTCGGCAATCCGCTCGGTCAGCCCATCCTGCGGCACAAACGCTTTGCCGTCGCGGCCAGGGATATCGCGGCGGGCGATCGCCACCGAGCCTTTCTGCACATCTTTGGGGCCGACCTCAACCCGCACCGGCACCCCTTTGATCTCCCACTCGTTGTACTTGAAGCCTGGGGAGAGATGCTCACGATCATCAATCTTGAAGCTAAAGCGGCCCGCCCAGGCGCCGGTCAAGCGCTGAACCGCCTCCATCACCAGGGTTTTTTCCGCCTCGGTCTTATAAATTGGCACGACCACCACCTGAATCGGGGCCAGCCGCGGCGGCAGCACCAGACCATCATCATCGGAGTGAACCATAATCAGCCCGCCAATCAGGCGGGTTGAAGCGCCCCAGCTTGTCGTCCACACATACTCACGCTGGTTATCCGGCGTCTGGTAGGTGATATCGAAGGCGCGGGCAAAATTCTGGCCCAGGTTATGCGAGGTCCCCGACTGCAGCGCCCGGCCATCCTGCATCATCGCCTCGATGGCATAGGTGCGCAGGGCGCCGGCAAAGGTTTCGCGCTTGCTTTTGAGGCCACGGTAGAGCGGGATCGCCATGACGTTTTCGACAAAATCGGCATAGACATCGTGCAAAATCATCAGGGTCTCGGCCTCGGCCTCGGCCTCGGTAGCGTGGGCCGTGTGGCCCTCCTGCCAGAGAAACTCGGTGGTGCGCAGGAATGGGCGCGGCCGCAGCTCCCAGCGCACCACATTGGCCCACTGATTGATCAGCACCGGCAGATCGCGCCACGACTGGATCCAGCGCGAGTAGGTGTGGCCAATAATCGCCTCCGAGGTCGGCCGAACAACGTAGGGTTCTTCGAGCAGCTTGCCGCCCGCGTGGGTCACCACCGCAACCTCCGGGGCGAACCCCTTGACGTGCTGCGCCTCCTTCTGGAGAAAACTTTGCGGAATAAACAGCGGAAAATAGGCATTCACATGCCCGGTTGCCTTGATCCGCTGATCCAGCCCGCGCTGAATACCCTCCCAGACGGCATAGCCGGTGGGTTTGATCACCATCGCGCCACGGACAACCCCCGATGGCTCGGCAAGATCCGCTTTATCAACAATATCCAGATACCACTGCGCGTAGTTATCGGCACGTGTGGAAATACCAGCCTTTGCCATTGCGGCCTCCTAATGCTTGGGTGGATTACGATAGGTCATTGTACGAGAAAGCCGAGCTTCTGCAAAATATGGCGAAAACCAGCGCCCCGCCTTCTGCATACAGACACAAATCGCACCGATCGCCACTTGTATCTCGCAGCTGATTAATGCGATAATAGGCCGCATTCCCCAAGAACCAGCACTGTCTAGAGTATCTAGGGGTGGTAGGAGATTTATAGTCAAATACCCAGGGCTAAAGCGCCTGGGCTTGCGCCTCACCCCGAGGGGTGGACACCATAGGCTGGTTGACGGCAGCCGGGGTGCCCTCTGGGCCACGAATATTCTTCGCGGCATTA
>DAOTUS010000287.1:0-4460 GCA_034437415.1 Herpetosiphonaceae bacterium | reverse complement strand
GCGTCATCTCCGGCTCATCGCTCACCACGGCGGGCGGCGCTTCGCTGGCGTTCAGCTCGGCGATCTCCTCATCGGACAGGCCCAGGTCGGCCAGCGAAAACGGCGTCATCTCCGGCTCGGCGCTGGAAGAGGCAGCATATTCAGCCTCAACCTCTTCGGCCAGCTCATCCATATCAATAATTTCATCGCCATCGCGAATTTGAATATTGTTATGGTGCAAATCCAGCGCCAGCCGATCAATCTCTTCGGCGTGCGATTCTGGATCGTCGAAGCAGTTGATAATATCGGTCAAATCAACATAGCCCTGTTGCTGGCCCAGGTTGAACAGCGTATTGAGCAGAGCGTTGTTATCCGTATCAGCCTCGGCTGGTTGGGCGTCAACAGCATTGAATGCAGCAATCTCCTCATCGGAGAGGCCCAGCTCAGCCAGCGAGAACGGGGTCATTTCGGGATCATCGCGCACTGGCGTAGCAGAATCAGCACTTGTGCCCAATGCTTCGTCGGCGAGACCCAGGTCGGCTAATGAGAATAGGCTGCCCTCCGGCTCGCCTCTAAAGGCAGCCATTGTTTCCGCATCGGCAGCATTCAGCGACGCAATCTCTTCATCCGATAGGCCCAGGTCGCTTAGCGAGAACGGGGTAATTTCCGGCTCATCAGAGCTGACTGCTGGAGAGCTCGAAAACGACAGCTCGTTGGATTGGGATTCACCCTCGTCCATCAGGCCCAAGTCGGTTAGCGAGAACGGGGTTAGATCAAGATCATCGTTGAAATCTGCTGGCTGGGTTTGCAAATCGCTGCTGTTGAATGCCGCAATCTCGTCATCGGAGAGGCCCAGGTCGGCCAGCGAGAACGGCGTCATCTCCGGCTCATCGCTGGAAATCGAGGTCGGCTCGTCGGTCGTGTTGAGGGCCGCGATCTCCTCATCGGAGAGGCCCAGGTCGGCTAGCGAGAACGGCGTCATCTCCGGCTCGTCACTGGATAGCGGCGGCGTGGCAGGAGTTGAAGGAGTCGGAGGAGTTATGGCCAGGCTAGCAGCCATCGCATCGACATCATCGCGCAAGTCGACGTGGTCGTGCGAGAAGAACGCCAGCGCCTCTTCATCCAAATCCGAGGTATCCAGCGAAGGGGTGATCGGCGTCAACGACGTAGTTTGTTTTTTAGTCACCAGACGGTCGAAAATACTGGGTCCTTCGTCCTCCGGCGGGGCTGGGGCATTAAACATCGAGCGCGATCGTGAGCGGGGCTCCTGCCAGCTAAAGCCAGTTGGCTCGTTATCCGGCTCGGGATAAATTGGCAGGTCGCGCCCAAACGGTGACGGCGAGGCGGAGTTCGAGGACTCAATTGTATCGAGATTCAACTCATCCAGTGAAAATGGCCGCAGGCTTGATGGCAAGGTCATGTCATCATCAGCTGTTGATGGCTTCACCTCAGCCTGAACATCCTCGAAGTTATCCATGGAGAAGGGCTTCAACTCCTTGGAGAGGCCAGTTCTCGCGCCGCTAACTTCCGGCAGATCATCGGGATCTTCATCATCCCAGTCATCAAACGAAAAGGGCTTGAGATCCGCCGGCAGATCGAACTCGCTCTCATCAGAAAAGTCTTCGACACCGGCCTGAGATGAGGCACTGGCGTTCAAATCAAACGGGTTGAAGGGCTCTGGAGCCGGTGGAGGCGTAAGCGCAGGCTCGGCTGCACGCTCGGCAACTGGTGGCGGCGGGCTATGCCGGACGGCGGGCTTATCCTCGAAATCATCCATTGAGAACGGCGTAATATCGAACCCCAGCTCATCGATCGAGAAATCCGTTTCAGCAACCTCGGTGGCAACTTCGGCGACGGTGGCCGTAGCTGGAGCGGCAGCGAGATCGGCACCCAGAAGCAGGCTTTTGAGGAAATCATCATCAAAAGCGGCGGCACGTTTGGGCGCCGCAATCGGAGTGCTTTCGATCTCATCGAGCCATGAGCCAGCCCCGCCGGCAACCGAGACAGCCTGCGGTTCTTGCTGAGCCCGCCGCTGCGCCTCGGCCTGCTCGGCCGCCTCACGCTCCAGGCGAGCCTGCTCGAGCAGAGCAGCCTCACGCTTAGCGCGCCAGTCAGTCTCGTTGAACTCAGCCAACGACGTATTCAAAGCCTCGACCGGCGGCATCATCCCATCAAACAAGGAATAGGCGACACCCTGGCTTGGATCGAGCTGCTGGGCGTGGCTCCAGAGGGTGCGGCCGCGGGGATCGGCGGAGGCCAGCAGGAGGTAGCCGAGGATTAGATTAGCCTTGAGCACATCGGGGTCGGCGGCCAGAATAGCGCGACAGAGCTCCGCCGCCTCTTCTTCCTGCCCATTGCGCCAGAGCGCCTCAGCCAGGGCAACCTGGACATCGCGGCGCTCAGGCTCCTGGTTCAAGACATCCTGGAATTCCTGGATGGCTTTATCATAGCGATGGCCCCGGACATACAGACGCGCCAGACCAGCTTTTTTCATGCGCAGATGCGCATTTTCGCTACCCCATGCCTCGGTATACAAGCGCAGAACCTGACTGCGTAACTCGGGCAAATCTGGTTTAATCTCAAAAGCTTGTTCAAATTCGCGGATTGCTGCGGCGAGATTACCCTGACGTTCGTAGGTTACCCCTAAGCCAACATGAACCGGAATATTTTCCGGGTCGGCGCGGAGGACACGTTCAAAAGCAGCAGCGGCTTGATCTAATTCTTGGCGGTTGAGATGTGATTCACCCAGGAGACGGTACGCTTCGAGATAATAGGGGAACGATTCAAGCAAATGCTCACTGAGGCCGATAGCCCGTTCGTCTTTGCCGGTTTCAAGGGCGACCCGTGCCTCATCATATACCGCTTGGATCGTGGTGAGAGCCATGCCGCTCCTCCCTTGCGCTGAACATCCAGCGCATCTGATAATCCTTTACGATCAGATGGAGAGATCGTGGATTGTAGGCGAATTGAAACTCTGTAGGCTTAAAGTATAAGATATTATAACCCACCCCGTAAGGCTGTGCAAGATGCGATTTAGAATCTAGGCATTCCAATGAGGAATCAGGGCCGCAATCGCCTGTTTTAATTCATCAAGCGTAAACGGTTTTGGCAACATCTGGGTATAGGGATCTTGCTCGAGGCGCAATTCATCTTCAACTAAACTATTGATCGCGGCTGTACAAAGAATAATCGGCAGCTCTCTGGTTGCTGGCGCCGATCGCAGGCGCGACCACACATCCAGACCACCGATCCCAGCCATCATGACATCCAGCAACAGCAAATCTGGTGGCGTTTTGAGCAGGACGGGCAGCGCCTCTTCACTACTGAACCAGGGCGTCACCTCAGTAATGCCGATATAGTTCAGCATTGCCTGCAACAACTGTTGAAATTCACTGGAGTCATCGAGTACTGCGACGGCGTGGAGCATAGGACAAGACCTCACTGTTCATCATCGACAATATACATTGTGTGGGGCAGAAACTTGCGCCACTCTTCCATTCCCAGGCCCTGCAAGCGGCGTTCAATCGTGTAGTACGGTCCGGCAAACGGGCGAAAAGGGGGCCGCAGCAGTCGCATGCGGGCCTCCTCAGGAGTACGCCCACCTTTGCGGTGATTGCAGGCCCGGCAGGCGCTCACCAGGTTCTCCCACGAATGGGCCCCGCCACGATGACGAGGCAAGACATGATCGACGGTAAGATCGTTCGTGACCCGGTTACAGTATTGACAGGTGTAATGATCGCGCCGGAAAATTTCGCGCCGCGACAGCTTGACGTTCGGGAGCGGGCGCCGAATCATATGCCCTAAACGAATAACTGACGGGCAGATAATATCATGGTTGGTGGTATGAACAACGTGGTGATTACGTTCCAGCACTTCAGCTTTGCCTCCCAAGACCAGCATGAGAGCCCGTCGGGCGGTGCAAATGTTGAGTGGCTCGTAGTTGTGGTTGAGTACTAAAACGGGTGAATTCATCGCAATGCAACTCCTTTAACAGTTGTGCGATTTAGCCCGTGGTATTGTATCACCGCCTTAGAGTGATTGCAACGCACCCGTGACTGTGTGACAGGGCAATCGCATCTAAATTGTTACAATCGTAGGCCTCTTCCGGCATGATGGATCCGTCTTCGTGCTGTGTTGGAGGATTCCATGCCCCTGCTCCTTAATTTTGCCATTGGGTCGTATTTTGCCACCGTCGATGATCCCCGGAAGGAGCGCACCCGCGACCATGCGTTGCTTGACATCATCGTGATTGCGCTCGCGGCGATCATCTGTGGGGCCGCTAGCTGGGTCGCCGTCGCCGAATTTGGCCGACTCAAACAGGTGTGGCTCCACCCATTTCTCGATCTGCCCAACGGGATTCCGTCCCACGACACCTTTGGCCGGGTGTTTGCCCGGATTGACCCGGCCCAATTTCAGCACAGCTTCGTGACCTGGGTGCAGGCCATCCAGGAGATTCATGGCGACGTGATTGCGATCGATGG
>DAOTUS010000286.1:0-3739 GCA_034437415.1 Herpetosiphonaceae bacterium | reverse complement strand
AACCAAAAAAGACGGGAACAGTATCGCTCATTCATGCTAAAAATAAGCATTTGCTCGCCTATCATGGGGCTTTTTTGCTCAAAAATGGACACTATAGATTTAGATGCGATTGCCCTGTCTCCTATTTGGGTATGAGCGCCACCTGGCGGTGTCGTTTGACGAGCGGGACAGCAAAACGCGGGCCGGAACAGCGACTACACTGCTTCGGCCCGCGGCGGACGTTTCGAGATATTGGCTAATCCCTAGTGCAGAATCTTGCTCAGGAACAGCTGGGTGCGCTCGTGCTGCGGGTTGGAGAAGACCTCATCGGGCTTGCCGGTCTCCACAATCACCCCCTGATCCATAAAGACCACCCGGTTGGAGGCGTTGCGGGCAAAGCCCATCTCGTGCGAGACCACGACCATTGTCATGCCCTCGCGGGCCAGATCGAGCATCACGTCCAGCACCTCCTTGATCATCTCCGGGTCGAGGGCCGAGGTTGGCTCATCGAAGAGCATGATCTTAGGCTGCATTGCCAGCGCCCGGGCGATCGCCACCCGCTGCTGCTGGCCGCCGGAGAGCTGGGCGGGGTACTTATCGGCCTTATCGGGGATGCCGACCTTCTCCAGCAGCTCCATCGCGATCTTTTTGGCCTCGGCGGACGAGCGCTTGCGCACCACCTCCTGGGCCAGGGTGACATTTTGCAGCACGCTGAGGTGTGGAAACAGCTCAAAGCGCTGGAAAACCATGCCGACTTCGGCGCGAACCTTATTGATATTGACCTTCGAGGTGGTCAGCTCCATGCCATCGACGGTCACCGTGCCGGCGGTGGGCCGCTCCAGCAGGTTGATACAGCGCAGCAGCGTCGACTTGCCCGAGCCGCTTGGCCCGATGATCATCAGCACCTCGCCCTGGCGCACCTCTAGATCCACGTTGTCGAGGGCGGTGAACTTGCCAAAGCGCTTGACAATGCCAGTGAGAGTGATAATCGGCTCGCCGATGGTGTGCGGAATAGGGGCGATCTCAGTCATTGGCGGGCTCCTTTAGGCATCGATGGGCTGAATATCGACCGATGGGCCGCGCTGGCGCACCAGCTTGGCCGACAGCCCAAGCGCGTAGTTGATCACAAAATACATCAGGGCGGCCACGTACAGCGACTCCAGCGGGTTGCCGTTTTGCTGGAAGCTAATGCTGGCGCGGCGCAGCAGCTCGGTGAAGCCGATGACCGATCCCAGCGAGGTGTCTTTGACCAGAATGGTGAACTGGGCGATCAGCGGGGCCAGGATGCGCCGATAGGCCTGCGGCAGCACGATGTGGCGCATGCTCTGCCAGTAGCCCAGGCCCAGCGAGCGGGCCGCCTCGTTCTGGCCACTGTCAAGCGATAGAATGCCGGAGCGCAGCAGCTCGGCGTTGACGGCGGCGGTGTACAGCGTCAGCGCCACTACCACCGCCATGCCCGCCTGCGAAAAGATCGTCGTCAGAACCACGTAGAGAAAGCCGTTGGGCGTGCCGAAGCGGATGCCGTTCAGGGACTCAAGGCCCGGAAAGCGCAGATTGACATAGTAGATCAGCAACAGCAGCGGCAGCGAGCGCAGAATCTCGATGAAGGCAGTGACCGGATAGCGCAGCCACGGGCGGTGGGCCAGCCGTCCCAGCGCCAGCAGGGTCGCCAGCGGCAGGCTGAGCAGGATCGCCGCCAGCGAGACCACAACCGTCGCCACAGCGCCGATCAGGAAAAAGCGCAGCATGACCACGGTGAACAGAGGCTTGAAGCGCTCCCACTCCATGCCAAAGATGATCGGGATCACAATAATACATGCGGCGACCCCGAGCAGCCGCAGGGCGACTTTCAAGGCCCGACGTGGCACATCCGAGCGTGGCTTCAGGGTGGTCTGAGTCTGCATCGGCGGCTCCTTTAGCGCTTGATCGCCCAGCGGCGCTCGACAAGATTGATCGCACCGGCGATCGGCAGGGTCAGGGCCACATAGATCAGCCCGATGATGGGCAGAATGTAGGGGTTGAAGGTGCGGCTGCCGATCAGATCGCCCTGGAAAAGCAGCTCGGGGATCGTGATCGCCCCGGCCAGCGAGGTGTTTTTGAGCAGCGCGATCAGCAGCGTGCCCAGCGGCGGGATGGCCGAGCGCAGCGCCTGGGGCATCTGGACATAGCGAATCATCTGCATGAAGTTGAGGCCCAGCGAGCGGGCGGCCTCGAGGTTGCCCTTGCTAACCCCGGCCAGCCCGGCCCGGATGACCTCGGCGACATAGGCCGCCGTGTACAGGCCCAGCCCCCAGATCGCGCAGCTGATGGCGCTGAGCCGCAGGCCGGCGTTGGGCAGGCCATAGTAGAAGAAAAACAGAATCAGGAGCAGCGGCACGTTGCGGAAGAATTCGGTGTAGCCGGCCGCCAGCGCTGCCAGCGGCGGCAGCGGGGCCGTGCGCATCACGGCAATGATGATGCCGATGATCAGGCTGAGCACCGCCGAGGCCAGGGTCAGCCAGAGGGTCAGCAGCACCCCGTCCCAGATTAGATTCCAATCCATAGTTGTCTCCGCTAGGTGGGTGCAAAGGTGCTGCGACGGCCCGCGCCGGGGCGGCGCGGGCCGTCGCAGGTAACGGATTAGGGCCTATTGCTTGGGTGCGTTGGCGTAGACATCGCGCCACTCTTGGGGCGGCAGGGCGGGGACGGTCTCTGAAACCCATTTGGTGTAGGACGCGGCCCACTTGCCGCTGCTCTTGAGATCGCGGATGGCGGCGTTGACCTCGTTGAGCAGGGTTGTGTTGCCCTTCTTCAACCCGGCAGCGTAGGGCTCCTGGGTGAACTGGCCGCCGACGACCTTGAATTTATCCGGGCTGCGCTTGGCAAAGCCATACAGAATGATGTCGTCGGTGGTGACGGCATCGGCCCGGCCCGACTCCATCGCCTGGACGGCTTCGGAGTAGGTGTCGAACAGCTCGATCGTGGCGCCAGGGGCGAAGGTGCGAATCTGTTTCTCCGAGGTTGAGCCCTTGACGGTGCCAACGGTCTTGCCGTCCAGGCCGTTGACATCGGCGATCGTGCTGTCGATGGGCACCAGCAGCGACTGGCCGGCCACGTAGTAGGCATCGGAGAAGTCGATCTGCTGGGCGCGCTCTTCGTTGGCGGTCATGGTCGAAAAGACGATATCCACAGTGCCGGCATCGAGGTAGGGAATGCGGTTTTTCGAGACGGCTTCCTTGAACTCAATCGCATTGGGGTCGCCAAAAATGCGCTGAGCCACGGCGCGGGCCATATCCACGTCGAAGCCTTCAACCTGATTGGTCTCGGGATTCAGGAAGCCGTACAGGGGCACGTCGTACTTGACGCCCACGACCAGCTTGCCGCGCTGCTTGACTGCCGCGAGGCTGCCATCGCCAGCGGCGGCGGGGGCGGTTGTGGCCGTGTCGCCGCCGGTCGCCGGGGCCGTGGTTGCGGTGGTCTCACCACAGGCCGCCAGCACGCCGATCACCAGGATCAGCATTAGGATTAGATTTGCTCGTTTCATGGATCCTCCAAACTATCTGAATGTCTATCGCGGGCGCTCCCGAGCGGGAGCGAACCTGCCGGCAGGAAACAAGGAGGCTGGGGCGGCTACGTGAAAGCGAGGCGGCTCCTTGAGACACTAATCAATACCCTCGCCAATTTGCCATTCATCACCTCAACGCCTTGAGCGTCGTGTCACCGTGATAGCAATGGCTCGGCGAAATTAAAAGTCGATCTGGGTTTTGCTGAGACAATTTCA
>DAOTUS010000285.1:0-3001 GCA_034437415.1 Herpetosiphonaceae bacterium | reverse complement strand
GCGTGGGATACCTTCATGTCCTTGGCCGACACGACCCGCAAGCTGGGAGTCAGTTTTTACCACTATATCCATGATCGGCTCCGGGGTGAACAGCAGATTCCACCGTTGGCGGATGTGATTGCCGAACGGGCAGCCGACCTCAACCTCGGTGCCTCCTGGGCCGCACCGTAACCGCTACCCTGCTTTATTGAGCAGATACATTATAGAGTATGAAGTATTCATCTTGATAATATGGTTTGCCTAATATACTTGCAATATAATCTATAGTCATATTTATTACTCCTAATTTTGTTACTCATAATATACAAAAAATCAAACCTTGTCAAGGTTTGATGATTAATCGGCATCAGCTTTAGTATCCAGAAAACAAGACCAGGGATTCAGGCCATTTGGCGTTTCCTGCTCTTTTCAAATGAGACGTGGTACTGGCACGCTTGAGCCCAACCGGAGCAGTCGTGTTTTGTTGACAGGATTGTTACCACAGTGAGCGTGATTTTCACATCCTTGGGAGTCGTCTCATTGCAGAAGCGCTGGTGGCTCACGCTGGCCGGAATCCCTGAAGACACTTCTACTCTGCCGGAAAAGAGCGGCTGGCCTAATCCCGCAGCAAACCTTTGGCGTACACCCCGCGCAGGGCTGGCGGCAGCAGGCGGGCGATGGCGGTCATCGTGTGGTCCAGGGCCGCCTGGCGCTGCTCCAGCCGCCGCTCGTTGCGCGGAATGCTGAAGGGCGGCCCGAAGCGCACCAGCACGGTGCCACGCCGCCACGGCCAGCCCATCGCCCGAGTTCCGGTGACCGCGACAGGCAGAACCGGGACATTGGTGATCTGGGCGATAAAGACGATCCCCATCTTGCCCTCGTTCAGCGCCCCGGTCCGCGAGCGCGTCCCCTCCGGCAGGATGATCAGCGGCTCGCCAGCCTGCAGGGCCGCCTTGCACTGGGCGATCGCCTCGCGGTCGGCCTCGCCGCGCCGAATCGGAATCCCGCCGGTCCAGTGGGCGATCCGCCCAAGGATCGGCAGCTCGAACAGCTCCTGCTTGCCCAGCGCCCGCACCTGGCGGTCGGCAAAGGCAACGCCAAGCGCGATCGGGTCCCAGTTGCTGACGTGGTTGGAGACGATAATAAACGGGCCAGCGGGAATGTGCTCCCGGCCCTCAACGTACAGCCGCGCCCGCAGCTTCAGTAAGATTAAACAAATCCAGCGCAATACTCGATATTGCGGAGTCATAGTACGTCCTGTCATTGCTGCTGCTTAGGGCAGCTGGCGAATGCGCAAGTTATCGAAATAGCCCTCGGAGGCGGCGGGGCTGGCCAGGGTGAAGCCATAGTTTCCGGCGGGAAACGCCGCCAGCACCACCTCGCCCAGATAGGTTGTGTTCCAGTACAGGTGGGTGACCGCGCCGCGCTGGGCCACGATCATCCGCCCTGGCCCCAGGCCGTCGCCAGAGCGCAGCAGGCTGATCCCGGCGGCGGTGCGCTGCTGTAGCGCCCAGGTGCCATCGGCGCCAAGCATAAAGCGATAGTAGTTGT
Source organism: Herpetosiphonaceae bacterium (assembly GCA_034437415.1). Taxonomy (GTDB): domain Bacteria; phylum Chloroflexota; class Chloroflexia; order Chloroflexales; family Herpetosiphonaceae; genus JACCRK01. The sequence goes on along the minus strand of DAOTUS010000285.1, from coordinate 1,471 downwards.
TGGCATCGATAAAGCCAAACAGCAGCCCGGCGCTGCCTGCGCGGGCCTCGACATCCGCTGCCAGCACGACATTCGTACCTGGAAGCGGGCCACCATACGACCAGACCGAGCCAAGGCCCGCGACCATCGTCATGCGATAGCGGCCATCGGGAAAGCTAAACGACCAGTTGCCGCTGTCGCCGATTGGCCAGGTGCCGCCGTTCATGTCATCGCTGAGCAGGACTGGCCCGCTGAGGTCGTCGGGCAGCGCTGGGGCGGCGGTGGGCGGCGCCGCCGTCGGTGGCACGGCGGTGGCGGTCGGCGGTGGCACAGCGGTTGGCGGCGCAGCGGTTGGCGGCGCATCAGTCGGCGGCACATCAGTTGGCGGCGGCACATCAGTTGGCGGCGCGGCGGTCACCGTTGGCTGCAGGGCGCCCTCCAGCGGCGCGGTGGCGGTTGGCGCGGCAATTGCCACGGCCGGCGTGGTTGGCTGGCTATCGGCGACCGAGGTTTTGCTGCCACCGAGCACCCAGATCGCCCCAGCCAGCGCGGCGACGCCCAGCACCGCGCCAAAGCCCCAGATGACGGCCTTGGGAAGCTGGCGTTTTTTCGCTTTGGCTGGCGCAGACCGCTTGACCGCAAACTCAGCCCGATACAGCAGATCGGCGCTGTCGCGATAGAACGGGTCGGCCTGCTGAAGCTGCTGCAGAACCATCACGGCCTGGGCGAATTTGCCAGCGGCCAGCAAACTGCGCCCGTGATCATACAGCTGTGACAGACGCTCGGCTCGATTTTCAGGCACGACCGGCTCGACCGGCGGCGCGGCCCGCCGAGTCTTATCCTTCAGCATGCTGTAGGCTTCGGTGATGGCGGCCGCCCGCTTGCGCGCATATTCCTGAGCGCTCGCATCGGCCTTGCTCCATTTATCCGGGTGATATTGGGCAATCTCTTGACGGTATGCCCGTTTGATATCGTCGGCGCTGGCGTTGCGCGCCACACCGAGAAGTTCGTGCGAATCGAGCTGCTCAAAATCGTACACAGGTCTGGTTCCTTTTTAGGTGGATTTCCGGGGGCGATTATACCACTCTCTGTGGGATGCGGTATGCGCCATGGGGGATAAAAAACTACCAAATCGTACTATTTGTGCTACACTTCACAGAGTATGCAGTAGCTCAAACCAAGCCGAAATCACCCTGATCCAGGGCTGAATCAGCGCCAGAACCCAGGCCAGATCAGGTTTTTTTTGCCCTGCTGGCCTTGACTATTCCCGCGAAACCCGTGCGTTCTCCCTATGTATGGTGGTTATTTTGTCACCAACCCCCCGCCAAGGCGGGGGGCTTGCACCTGACCCTCGGTCGGCGCATTGGCCCGTGCTGCTGGTTGGTCTCGGGAAACCAGCGGGCCTATCTAGGTTGGGTGACATTGGCGGGTGGTTATCGCCAACAACCTCGATCCAGCACCGACCTCCACCGCATCCACGAACCGTGGCTGT
>DAOTUS010000284.1:0-10664 GCA_034437415.1 Herpetosiphonaceae bacterium | reverse complement strand
CGCTGTGGTAGACTGCATCGGACACCTTTCGAGTAGGCGGTTGATTCAATACCACCATCCTACCAAAAAGGTGTCATCCCGTTTTAGGCTGGCTACCGGACTTTGCACATGCCCTGCCAGTCCGAGGCCTTTGATCGTTCCGGCGGTGCGGGCACGATACTGCTTTTCAAACAGATGGGGGATCTCCTCGGCATCGATGCCCGCACCCCAATCCTCCACCGAAATGAGCCCTTGATCTTCGATGACGAAGACGCGGACCACAATCGGCCTGCTGGCGTCCGAATACTTCAGCGCGTTGCTCAGGAGATTCACCACCACCCGCTCGAGCCGGATCACGTCACCCACCATGGGCACGCGCTCGACATCGAGCCGCGTGCGCTGCAATGCGCCAGTGCCCGATTCGAGTGCGGCATCGGTATGCAACACATGCGTGAGCATCCGTTCCATCCGCAGGCTATTCTCGACGATCATCCGCGCCTGCGTCGCCGCTTTGGTCTGATCCTGGCGTTCAAGCGTGCGCTCCAGGAGCTGCGCATAGCCCAGGATGGAGGTCAGCGGCGTGCGCAGATCGTGCGACAGCAGGGCCAGATATTCTTCGCGGGTCTGCTCCAGTTGACGCAGCTCGCTCAAGTCACGGAACACCACCACGGCGCTTAACACCACTCCAGCGTCCACGATCGGGGCAATCGTATACGTGATCGGGAAGATGCGTCCGTCACGATGGCGGGCGTGCGCCTAGTCATTCCGATAGCCAACGCCGGTCTGCACGACATCCAGAAACGGATCAGGGGCGCGCCCGGCTGGGCTGATCGCGCCCTCAAACACGATCCCGGCCGGCTGTCCGAGCAGCTCAGCCGATCCGACACCCAGCATGCGCTCGGCCATTGGATTGCCCTGAGGTGACATAGCCGGCTCGGTCAAAGACATACACCCCCTCGCCCAGATTCTGGGTGATCGCGCTGATAAACGCCAGCTGGCGCCGGACCTGTTCCGCCAGCTCCTGTTCACGAATCCCCGCAATCAGCAGATGCTCGTTGATGGCGCGGGTTTCTTCGGCCATCAGGGTTGTCCGATACAGATCGGTCATATTATAGATTTCGACCAACACGCCCCAACGCTCGTGCTCGTCCGCAGAATGGGCAAAATCGTATAGGACCACACCACCGTGCCATGCACCGTATGGGAATGCGTTTGATCACCAAGCAGCAACGACTGACCGCTCGTGTAGACCGCGTCAAAGTGCTGCAGCAGCGTATCCCCAGCCACCAGCCGCAGACTCTCCGCCAGCGTGCGTCCCACCAGCAGGCTGGCCTCCAGCTCCACCAGACGGGCGAACGATCGGCTGACCGCCCGTCTGGTGTGCTGTGGCCCCTCGGTCATGACCAGCGGAATGGGTGCGTGCGTGGTCATCGCCGCATACTGGGTCGTCAGGCTCAGATGCGCGCTTGTGCGGGCTGCTGGAGGGTCCTGCTCCTGAGTATTCAAACCGATCGTTGCTGCCATGAAATGCTCCTTGAAACCTGGATACACCGTGTATACCCGGCGCTTAGTGGAAGGGTTGGGTCACCGCTCGATAGCGAGCGGGATCGGACCCATGCGCATGGCTGACGGCATAGTTTAAGCTAATCAGGCGGTCGAGGGCGGTACTGAGCAGCGTGTCGGCAGCCAATCCCGTGCGGTCGGACAGCTCATCGGCGGTGACGTCCGGTAGCTGAATTAATGCCTGGAGCACAATCATCTCCGCGGCGGTGAGCCCGGGATACAGGAGCGGGGCCGTGCCACGGGGGCTCCCGCCTCCGGCCAGCTCAGTCCCGGGCTGAAGCACCCGATTGTTCCGCACGATCATACCCTGCGCCGTAAGCGCATACATCCGCATATCGCGGCTGTGGCTGCTGTTGCGCATCTTGACGACCATCAGGCTCTGCGCCAGATGGCCGGCCAGTTCGACATAGCGCAAGAGGATAATGGTATCGGCCAGGAACGAGATGATATAGGGACTGAGCCGCAGTTCACGGAAGGTTTCGGTCACTTCCATGGTCATCAGCACGGTCATCCCCAGCCCAGTCAGGCGATTCACCAGCCGATACATGGACTCGCGAAAATCCGCCCGGAACGTCGCCGCCAGGGCCAGCTCAAAGCCCGACAGCGAATCAATGACGACCCGTTTGGCACCGATCTGGTCCGCCGCCGCACAAATGGCATGCAAGGTCTCGTCGGGCGACAAGTCAAGGGGCCGCAGATACAGAATTTTGAGCGTGCCGTCGCGCTCCATCTGGGCCAGATCAAGGCCCAGAGTCGCGGCGCGGCGCATGTACTCCTGCGGATGCTCCTCAAACACGATGATCACCCCCGGCTCCCCCTGGACGCATCCCGCGGCGATAAACTGGGTCGCCAGCATCGATTTGCCGGACCCGGAGGGACCACTGACCACCACGGCATCGCCATACGGAATGCCGCCGCCCAGCATGGCGTCCAGGCCGGGGATGCCGCTCGCCATGCGGCCCGATGGAACTACAACGTCTTTCTCCGACCCCGCCAGGCTGATGCGTGGGAAGACGCGCACGCCGTCCTGGGTAATGCGAAAGGTGTGGAGGCCGGGCATGGCCGCAATCCCGCGCGACTTGACCACCTGCAGCTTGCGGACGACGGAATTCTGGTCGGCGATCTGCGAGAGGGTGAAAATACCATCGGCAATCGTCAGCACCGCGCTGCTGCTGGGTTCATCGTCGAGCTGTTCGCCAATCAGAAAGGTCGTGGCGTGGGCCACCGCCAGATGGACCGCCAGGCGTTGGACGAAACTTTGGATGGCATCCGGCGCCGGATTGGTGGCGCTGATGGTGCGGATCATGGCCTGAAAGGAATCGACGACGACAATGCCAGGTTGATCATCCTCCACCTGCTGGATAATCTGCTTCAGCACGGCACTCAGCCCCTGCTCACTGACCAGGGTGTTGAGATTGATAAAGCGAATAGAGCTCCCAACCTTGTCCGGGTCAAAAAAGCCCATCTGCTGCTGATAGCGCAGCATCTTGAGCGGCGACTCGCCGAGCACGGTGAAATACAGCGCCGGGCGCTCCGGTGAGGCGGCAGCAAACATCATCTGATGGGCCAGCGTGGTCTTCCCAGCGCCGGGCGGTCCGGTGATCAGGTTGAAAGAAAACTCCGGCAAGCCGCCCCCAAGCACCGCATCCAGGCCGGCGATGCCGGTGGAGAGCCGCGTCAAGGGGACATGGTCAAATCGCGTCATGGTCAAGCTCCTTCCGTTGCATGGGATCGGATATCCGCTCCGTCAGTGCGGGCCACAGCTGGGTAATGATGCCGACCATCAGCGGCTCCCCGATGAACGTGACTAAGACCTCGAAGAAGCGGGTGAACACCCCGTGCAGCACCAGCGCCGTTGCATCCGCATCACGGTCGTGGACGAGGGTCCGCAGCGCAGCATCCAAGGGTCGTCCCTGGCGCATCGCCGCGACCGCCGTGGGTGTCATTGCAAGGCGGATCGCCCGCGCCCAGAGCGCGTCAAAGCCGAGCTCGCCCAGCGAAATTACCAGACGCGCACGGAGCTGGCTATAGGCGGTCTCCGCCGCCACGACGGCCGCCTCGCGTGGATCAGCGTGGTCGGATCGGGTCGCCAACAGCCACCCGACAACCCACTGCACCGACGGGTGATCGCCATTCTCTGGGCTGGTACGGCCTGCCATACGAACTCCTCCTTACATCTATGCGTGGTCATCAATGCGTGTGACCACGAACGACCACATCGGGCTGCCATAGCCACCGCCCAGAACACGCTGCTGGATGCAGGACTAGCGCGGTCAACTACGCGCTATACGCATTCAATGCCAGGGATTCCATGCGTTGCCGCAGTTGGTCGGTGGTCGGATTGGCATAGATCCGGGTGGTGTCGAGCGTGGCGTGCCCCAAGATCGTTGCAAGCCCCGCCAGATCCCCAGGATGCTCGGTCAAATACGCTATGGCGAAGGTGTGCCGAAAGGTGTGCGCGCTGACCTTTGAATTCGGCGGAAGGAACCCACGGGCTTCGCACAGGCGCACCAAGGTTGCAATAATCCGTCGGATCGCGGTATCCGTGAGTGCTGCGCTCACGTGCCGTTTGCGCGTCTGCCAGATCGGCCGTGGAGGCTGCGCATGCGATCCAGTGGGCCATACCGCAACGACATCCCTTAATGATGGCGAGGTGGCACCCAGAATCGGCGCCGCATAGGTGGCCAGCGCCTGGCGTGCGGACAGGGTCAAGGGAACAACCCGGGTTTTCCGCCCCTTGCCTGATCGGACGAGCACGTCGCCGCGGCGCTCGCCAAGGGTGATATCGCCCCAACAGAGCGCGGCACACTCGCCAATGCGCAATCCGCTCTGCAGCAGGAGCAGCACAATCGCATACGCACGTGCCCCGGCGCGTTGCGCTTCAGCCAGCAGACCGTTGATGGCGCGATCCGACAATCCTTTTGGGATAGGTGCCGTGCCATCGTGTCCAACGATCTTAAGGCGCTGCATGGGGTTGTGCCCGACATAGCCTTCCGCTTCTAACCACGTGCCCCAGGTTCTTAAGGCGCTGATATGGACATTCACCGTGCTGGGCTTCCGGATTGTTTGGAGCTGATTGCGATAGGCGATCACGATGGTCGGCACCAATCCATCAAACGAGAGCGAACACCCGTACTCCAGCACGTACCACGCCAGAAAGTCACGCACGACGGTGGCATAGCGGCGGATCGTGTGGGGTGAGGCATCGTTCAGCGCCAGTGCTGCGAGCCACTGGTCAAGGGTCGATTGAACACTCCCATCCGTGGGAATAGGATCACTACAAGCGCGCATTCAGCTATTCTCGCGTATTCAAAAGAGGTCTTAGCGCGATTGGACAGAAGGAGCCGCACGCTCCAGGAGTATACCAGATGGGGTCCGAATCTGCGAGAATGCATCTTCTCACGCATTCATATTTCTGTTCCGATTTGGCACGATCTATTTGCCAAGCATTGCCGCTGACAGTGCGGCGCCGCGCTCAACGCCCTAGATCAAGGCCGCCAGCAGCCCGGCCAGCCCGGCGCCGAGTACCACCACCATCACGTTGAGCCGCGCCTGCCAGCGATACAGCACGACCAGCGCGACGCCAAAAATCATAATCCGCAGCGGATCGGGCTGTCTGGCGGCGTTCAGCAGTGCGCTGAGCGCCAGCGGGGCCGCGCCAACCACGATCAGGCCGATCACGCCGCCGGTGATGCCGTCGAGAAAGGCGTGGATGGCCTGGTTGGCGATGATGCGCTCCATCAGGTTGTGGCCGATCAGGGTGAAGGAGAAGGCCGGTAGAAACACGCCGGCCGTCATCGCCAGCGCGCCCCACGGACCGCCGCCGAGATAGCCAACAAAGGTCGAGAAAATAATCAGCGGCGCCGGCAGCACCCCGGAGAGCGCGATGCCGTCCAGAAACTGGGCGTTGGTCATCCAGCGGCCGACCTCAACGGCATCGTGCTGCAAAAACGGGATCGCCGTGTAGGCGCCGCCGAAGGTCAGCAGGCCCGTCCGCAGCCCATAGCCGAACAGCGCCAGCAGCGAGGGCACGGCCAGCGTGGCGGCGGGCAGCAGCAGCAGAATCAGCGGCGCCAGCGTGCTGTGGAGGGTGACGCTGCGGCTCTGCTGCCAGCGGATCAGGCTGTAGATCAGCCCGCCGCTGAGCAGGCCAAGATAGAACGGCACGCCCGCCCAGGTCAGCGCGCCAACGCCGACCGCGATCGCCCACAGCCAGCGGTTGGTTAGGGCGTGGGATCCAATCCGGTGGACTGCCCGCACGATCAGCGCCGCGACCGCTGGCTGAAAGCCGCCGAGGACCGCCACAAACAGCGCCGAGGTGATCCCGTAGGTGACATAAAACCACGAGAGCGCGAACATCATCAGGAAGCCCGGCAGCATAAAGGCCAGCCCGGCCAGCGCACCGCCGACGCGGCCCCGCGAGATCATGCCAAAGTAGACACACAGCTCGGTCGCCTCCGGCCCCGGCAGAGCCTGATAGACCGCTAGCACCCGATTGAAACGCTCGCGGCTGATCCAGCGCTCCTCCTCGACTAAATCCTGGCGCAGCATGGCGATCTGGGCGACCGGGCCGCCCCAGGCCAAAAAGCCGTAGCGCAGAAAGCGCAGGAGCAGCCGCCAGTACGACTCGGGCGGCGGGCCGGCAGGTGGATCGTGAGGGGCTGAGTTCAAGGCTGATTCCTCTTGCAATATCAAGGCTGGCGGTGCGTCAAGGATTCTGTGCAGGTGTCTCCGCTGGCTGAGCCTGTCGAAGCCACATGATCGACTTCGACAGGCTCAGCCAACGAGCAGCAACGCCCGGCTGGCGATCATGTGGCCGCAGCTGAGCGCCGCCGCGTGGCTGGCGCTGTCCGGGGCGTTTAGTCGAGCGCCTGCCGCTCCAGCCAGGTGTGAATGCGATACGCGGTCGCCTGATAGCTTTGCTCCATCATGAGATTGTGCCCGGCGCGGGGAATGACGATATACTCGGCCCCGTAGTGGGCCGCCGAGTCCCGCTCAAGCTGCTCGCCAATCAGGACATCGTCGGCCCCGGCCAGCCACAGCAGCGGGGTGTTGGTGCGCTCCGGCGGCGACCACCAGGGCGGGTTGTGCTGGAACATAACGATGCCTGACTCTGGGCCGAGGCGGGCGTGCAGCTCCGCCGGGGTGTAGAGCGCCCCCTCGGTGATCAGGAGCGCCGCCGCCCGCGCCGGGGTGCGAATACTGGCGTTTGAGGTAAGCGTCAGCTGATTCAGCAGTCCACTCAGCGGGTCGATCTTGAGGACGCGCCAGAACGAGCCGATCAGGGTGTGCGACGGCCAGGGCGCGACCAGCACCGCCGCCGGGAGATCGCCGTGGTGTTTGAGGTACCACTGGGTCAGTGCGCCGCCCATGCTGTGGCCGAGCAGCACCGGCCTGGTCGGCAGCCGGGCGATCTCGGCGGCCAGAAATGTGAGATAGTAGCTGAGCGTGCACCAGCGGATCGGGCGCTGTAGCGGCGAACCCGCATGGCCCGGCAGGCTGATCGCATGGCTGGTCCAGCCCCAGGTGGCCAGCAGCGCCTGCCAGTGCTCCCAGCACCAGGCGCCATGCCACATGCCGTGCTGAAACAGCAGCGGGGTGGCGTGGCGCGGCTGGTCGGGGGTGTAGGTGATCCGCTCGATGCCGTTGTGGACCTCGCGGGTGATCTGATAGGTGGGCATTGTCTCTCCTTCACTCAGGGCAACATCTGCTGCGGATTATAGCAGAGTCGGGCGCGACAGCCCTGGTTGGCGCCAACGCCACATTCATGGTATCGTGCCAACAATCTGGCAGCGTGCCACACGAGGACGTGAAAATGAACGATTTTATCCCTCTAGAGGACGATAAAACCTTGCCGCGCTCTTGGCGAGGTCGGGCGAACATTGCGCTGATCAGCCGGGCTGGGCTGCTGATTGGGCTGGTGCTGCTGATCGTGGTGGGGGCCGCGCCGCCAGCCAGCGCCAGCCAGCGCTACAGCGCAGCGATCAGCGCCACAATTGTCGACGCGGCCACCAGCGCCCCAATCGTCGCCGCAACGCTGCATATCGATGCGCTGGCGCTGACCGCTGCGGCCGATCCGGCCGGCCGAATCTGGCTGACTACCCCGATTCCGGCGCCAGCGTTTCCGGTGACCATCACCGTCGCCGCGCCCGGCTATGCGCCCTGGACGGTCCGCAACGTCAGCCTGTTCAGCGCGGATACGCTCCAGCTTGCGCCAGCGCTTGGCGCGGCCCCCACCACGATCGGTATTCCCGACCCGGCCACGCTGGTGCGCCCGCCAGCGCCAGCTGAGCGCCCCGATAATCCCCCGGCTAGCGCGCTGCCTGGCTCGCTGACCATTCCGCCAGCGACGATCCGCGTGCGGGTCACCGGATCGACTACCTGTAGCACCACGGCGCCCTACACCCTGGTCACGCTGGACTTCAAGGACTACGTGAAGCATGTGCTGCCGTTTGAGTGGATCAGGTCGTGGCCCGAGGACTCGCTCAAGGCCGGTGCGATGGCGACCAAATCCTACGCCTGGCACTGGATCAATCGGGGCGGCAAGTGGCCCGACGCCGATGTCTACGACAGCACCTGCGATCAGGTCTACAAGCCGGGGATCACCTACGCCAGCACCGATGCAGCGATTGAGGCCACCTGGCAGGCCCATATGACGCGCTCGAATCAGATTTTGCACGCCAGCTATCGGGCCTACTGGAGCCAGTGTCAGGCGGCTGGGCTGGTCGGCAGCTGTATGGGCCAGTACGAGTCCCGCGATCTGGCCACGGGGGGGATGGGCTGGCCGGAGATTTTGCGTTCGTTCTATGCGAATATCAGCATCGGTTATCCCAACACGGTCCAGCTCCCGCTGCTGACAATTGAAAGTGGAGGTGGCGATGCGCAGCCTTGATTCCAACACGCTGCAGGATCATTTGCCCTACCCGGCGCTGGTGGCGGCGCTGCGCGAGATGCTGCGGCTGGCCGAGCAGGGCGCGGCGACAGCTCCCCGGCGGCTGGTGGTGGGCCTGCCAGGGGACGCCAGCCTGCTGCTGATGCCGGCCAGCGACGGCGAGATTGCCATCACCAAGCTGGTCACGGTTCACCCGACCAATCCGGCGCGAGGGTCTGCGCTGCCGAGCGTGCAGGCCGATGTGCTGGTGCTCGACGCCCGCACTGGCGAGCGGCTGCTGCTGCTTGACGGCGAGCTGATCACCGGGCGGCGGACGGCGGCGCTCTCGGTGCTGGCGGCCCAGACCCTCGCGCCCAACAATCGCGGGCCACTGTTGATTGTGGGCGCCGGGACGCAGGCATGGGCGCATCTGGAGGCCTTTGCCGCTGTCGGGGCGGTGGATCAGGTGTTTATCGCCTCGCGAACTCTGGCGCACGCGGAGGCGCTGGCCCAGCACGGCCAGCACCTGGGCCTGGCCTGTCGCGCCGTCGCCGATCTGGCCAGCGTGCTTGATTGTGTTACCAGGATTGTGACGGCGACCACGTCCAGCGAGCCAGTGCTGCCCGTCGGCGTCCGCGCCGATGTGTTCATCGCGGCGGTTGGCGCCTATCGCGCCGATATGGCCGAGCTGCCCACCGCGCTGGTGCGGCAGGCCGCCTGCTACGTGGACACCGCCGAGGGCGCCCGCGCCGAAGCCGGCGATCTGCTGCGGGCTGACGTGGACTGGGCGACGGTCAGGCCGCTGCAGGCGGTGCTCGATCTGCCGCCGCCGACCGGCCGCCCGATTATCTTCAAAAGCGTCGGGCAGGCGCTGTGGGATCTGGCCGCCGTGCGCGTGGTGCTGGCCAGCCTGGACGCCGCGCGATGAATCCAATCCCACCTCCAGGGCCAGCTGGCACGCCGCCCGCCGAGATCGCGATTGATCTTTCGTTCGCCGCCGCCCTGGTGGCGGAGCAGCACCCCGACCTGGCGCACCTGCCGCTCAGCAGCGGCGACACGGGCTGGGATAACGTGATGTTTCGGCTGGGCGACTCGTTGGCGGTGCGTCTGCCGCGCCGTGAGCTTGGGGCGGCGCTGATCGGGCGCGAGCACACCTGGCTGCCCGACCTGGCACCCCAGCTGACCCTGCCGATTCCGGCCCCGCTGCGGATTGGCATGCCGACCAGGGGCTATCCCTGGCGCTGGAGCATTGTGCCCTGGATCGCCGGAACCACGGCCGATCTCGATCCGCCGAATGCCGCCCAGGCCGCCATCTTTGGCGACTTTCTGCGCTCGCTCCATCGGCCGGCACCGGATAACGCGCCAACCAACTCAGGGCGCGGCGTGCCCTTGCAGGCGCGGGCCGCACAGCTTGAAGCGCAGCTCCAGCGGCTTTCGGCCAGCACCGCCGCAATCACCCCAGCGATCTGGCGGCGGTGGCAGGCGGCGCTCAAGGCCCCGCTTGACGCGCCCCGAACCTGGCTCCACGGCGACCTGCACCCGCGCAACGTGCTGGTCGACCGGGGCGTGCTGAGCGGGATTATTGACTGGGGCGATCTGGCGGGCGGCGACTGTGCCACCGATCTCGCCGCCATCTGGATGCTCTTTGCCGATCCGGCCGATCGCCAAGCCGTCTGGCAGGCCTATCCGGCGGTCTCGGGGGCGACCCGTGACCGGGCGTGCGGCTGGGCGATCTTCTTCGGGGTCGTGTTGCTCGATACGGGGCTTGTCGATAACCCACAGCACGCCCTGATTGGCCAGCGCACCTTAGGCCGGGTCAGCGCGGACGCAGGTCAACCATGAGGATAGTGGCCTTTTCTGCCTAAAAGCACGAACGGCAGCCCAGATCCAGTCTGGGCCGCCGCGCGTGCTTTTGCGAGAGTGCGACCGCGCCCACTCAGCGAGTCGTATCAAGAACCTGTTGAATAACCTGCGGGCGATTGCACTGCCACCATTTGCGCCCACCCAGTGCCTCCAAAATCATCCAGAGACCGTTGACCTCGTTGCAGGATGCCTCAATGCCATCGGGTAGCCGCACGACTGTGGCGCCGTCGGCAAGCGTGCCAGGACAATCGATACAGAGGGTGTACGGCTGGTATCTGCTCAATAAAGCAGGGTAGCGGTTACGGTGCGGCCCAGGAGGCACCGAGGTTGAGGTCGGCTGCCCGTTCGGCAATCACATCCGCCAACGGTGGAATCTGCTGTTCACCCC
>DAOTUS010000283.1:0-2381 GCA_034437415.1 Herpetosiphonaceae bacterium | reverse complement strand
GGGGTGAACAGCAGATTCCACCGTTGGCGGATGTGATTGCCGAACGGGCAGCCGACCTCAACCTCGGTGCCTCCTGGGCCGCACCGTAACCGCTACCCTGCTTTATTGAGCAGATACCTTTGTAGCAACGAAGTGCCTGGGCTGCGGATTGCGCCGGGGTGTAGGTGGGCGGGGATGCGCAGGCAGATCAGGCTGGCAGCATTGTACCACGGGGTTTTTGTCCGACCAATGCTATACTACCAGCCACGTGGCACGGATCCCTCCGTGCCGCACACCGTTAATTGTTGACGATCAGGCGCAAGCCCTAGTTGAGAACTCCAATGAGCCGTTTGTTACAGTCGCGGGCGGTGGTTCCGGTCGCCGTGTTTGTCGGCGTGTTGATCCTCTACATCTTTACGCTCACCGCGGTGCATACCTTTGATGCCTACTCGTATGCCGCCGCCGTGCAGACCAAGCCCTGGCGCGAGACCTTTCACCCGCACCACCTGCTCTACGGCCCGCTCGGCGCCGCCACCTACCAGCTGGCCCAGCTGATCGGCTACCGGGGCGCGGCGCTGCTACCGCTCCAGCTGATCAACGCGCTGGCCGGGGCAAGCGGCGTGACGATCTGGGTGATGGCCCTGCGCTGGCGGACGGGCCGCACCGATCTGGCCCTGCTCGGCGGCGGGCTGCTCGCCAGCGCCTACGCCTGGTGGTACTACGCCGTTGAGGTCGAGGTCTACACCCTCGCGGCGCTGTTCCTGATCGTCGGCAGCGCCCGGCTCCTGCGCCTGCTCGACGATCCGCTCTGGCGGCGCGGGTGGATCTGGCTTGGCCTCGCCCACAGCGGCGCGATCCTGTTTCACCAGACCAATGTGCTGTGGGCGCTGCCGGTGCTGCTCGGCTGGTGGCTGGCGCACTGGCCCGAGTCAACCCCGTGGCCGATCCGCCTGCGCCTGCTCGGGGGCTATCTCGCCGTCGGGCTGGCCGTGGTTGGCGGCGGGTATGCCGGGGTGATGTTTGGCTTCAGCGGATTCCGCAGCTGGGAGCAGGCGCGCGCCTGGCTGTTCGAGTACGCCGCGACGGGATTCTGGGGCGGGCCGGTTGGCGCCGAAACCCTGCGGCGGCTCGGCGAGGGCTGGAGCCTGACCCTGGCCGAGTCTGGCGGCGGCCTTGGGCTGCTGGCCCTGTTCGCCATCGTGGCGCTGGCCGCCCCGCAGCTGCGGCGCTGGTGGCGCGAGCTGGCGCTGGCGGGCGCCTGGATCGCAATCTACACGCTGTTCTTCGGCTGGTGGGAGGCCGACAACATCGAGTTTTGGATTGCGACGCTGCTGCCGCTGTCCCTGGCCGTGGTGCTGGCGCTGGCCTGCTACACCGGGCGGCGGCGCACCGTCGGGCTGTCTGTGGCCTGGGCGCTGGTGGCGCTGCTGCTGGTGCAAAATGGCCGCAGCATCGCCCGGCGCGGCAACCTCGAAAATGATGCCGACCGCCAGATCGTCACGCTGCTGGCCGAGGTCGGCGCCCCCGAGGACCTGTATCTGGTGCCAAACGGCTTGCAGGAGCTGTATCTGCGCTACGAGTTCGAGCGCCCGAATGTGCTGGCGCTAAGCCTGGGCATCGGCGACTGGGAGGCCGGCTGCGCGATTATCCGCTCGGCGATTGCAGGCACCACTGCGGCTGGCTACGCTGTCTGGATCGATCAGGGGGTGCGGAATCCGCCCGCGGCCCTGCTGGAGCGCTATCGGCTGGACGGCGCGGCGGTGCGGACCTGCTTCGCGCCGTTTGCCACGCCCTCCCAGCGCACCGTCGGCGCCACGCTCTACCACGTCCTGACCCCAACCCCGCAGGGCGAGCCCGACTGGATCTGGCGCGACTGGACGCTGGGCTGGAGCCCGAATTTCGTCACTGGCACGCGCTGGGACGGTGGCTGGAGCGTAATCCCCGGCGCCGACCCGCATCTGCTCAGCCCGCCCCTGGAGCTGGACACCGCCGACTGGAGCGCCCTTGAGGTTACGATGGCGACCACGCTGCCCGGCCAGCACGGCCAGCTCTACTGGATCGCGCCCGGCGGCGCCGCCAGCGAGGAGCGCTCGGTCGGCTGGGAGATTATCCCCGACGGCACAATGCACACCTACATCCTGCCGCTGCGCGAGCTGCCCAGCTGGAGCGGCACCCTCGGCCTGCTGCGAATCGACCCCGTGGTCGCTGGCGATGGCGCCGGGAGGGTCACGCTGGAGCGGGTGCGACTGCTGCGCTAGGGTATCGGGTATCGGGGACCAGGGATCCTTTCAAGGGTAGGTATCGCGTGGCTCAGGCCAGGGAGCCGGGATGAATCGGCCACGCGGCAGGGGTTCTTGGCGCAGGAGGGCGACCAAAATCCGCAGCACGCCCCGCCGAAAACA
>DAOTUS010000282.1:0-3214 GCA_034437415.1 Herpetosiphonaceae bacterium | reverse complement strand
CTGTACCGCGACTCGATGCAGTATATGCGCGATATGGCCACCTACGGCGATATCACCCGGTCGCGGGTCGGCCCATTTCACGTCTACCTGCTCAACAACCCCGAGGCGATTCAGGAATTTCTGGTCACCCATCGCGATAAGCACACCAAGGACCCACGCGATGCCAAGCTGCTGTGCCGCTTTCTGGGCCTGGGCCTGCTGACCAACGAGGGCGAGAACCACAAGCAGCAGCGTAAGCTCGTGCAGCCCGCCTTCCACATGAAGCGCATCCAGGCCTACGCCGATGTGATGGTCGCCCACACCAACGCGCTGCTCGACACCTGGCGCACCGGCAGCACCATCGATATCGACCACGAGATGACCAAGCTGACCCTGAATATCGTCACCAAAACCCTGTTCAACGCTAATGTCACCGCGGCCGAGGCCGAGGCGGTCAGCCAGGCCCTCGACGAGCTGCAGGTTGATATGACCAAGCTCTCCACGCTGATTGTTCCGGTCCCGGCCTGGCTGCCGCTGGCGATCAACCGGCGGATCAAGGCCAACACGGCGGTGATCGACCGAATTGTCTGGCGGGTGATCAACGAGCGCCGCGCCGCCGGGACCGACGAGGGCGACCTGCTGTCGATGCTGCTGCTCTCCAAGGGCGAGGATGGCGCGCCGGGCATGACCGACCAGCAGGTCCGCGACGAGGTGATCACGCTGTTTCTGGCCGGCCACGAGACCACCGCCAACGCCATGACCTGGACGCTCTACCTGCTCTCGCAGCACCCCGAGGCCCTGCAGCGGCTGCAGGAGGAGCTGGACAGCGGGCTGGCCGGCCGCACCCCGACCATCGCCGATCTACCGCAGCTGCCCTGGAACGAGATGGTGCTCAAGGAGTCGATGCGCCTGTACCCGCCGGCCTGGAGCCTTGGGCCACGGATTGTCCACACGCCCATCCCCATCGGCGGCTACACGATCCCTAAAAACACGGCAGTGATGGTCTCGCCGTACACGATGCATCACAACGCCCGCTACTGGCCCGACCCCGAGCGCTTTGACCCCGAGCGTTTCAGCGCCGAGAACGAGCGGGCGCGCCACAAATATGCCTATATTCCCTTCGGCGCCGGGCCACGGGTCTGCATCGGCAACACCTTCGCCCTGATGGAGGCCCAGCTGATCCTCGCCACCATCGCCCAGCGCCTTGACTGGCGCCTCGACCCCAGCCAGAAGATCGCGCTCGATCCGCAGCTGACCCTCGGCCCGAAGCACGGCATGCACCTGCGGTTCACCAAGCGCCCGGTGCTGGTGGCTGGTGGCTGGTAGCTAGTCGGTCTAGTGCCAATACCGTTCAAATAAGCGAGCCGAGCCAGTTTTTGACCTCACCCCGGCGCTTCGCGCCACCCCTCTCCAATTGCGATGGAGAGGGGGAAATGTCCACGGAATTGCTTATTTGAACGGCATTGGGTCTAGTGCATTATCAAGCAACCAGTGCGGAATCGCCCTCGACTCTTCGTGCGGGTACCCGCGTGCTGGTGTCGTGACCTTCGTGACCTTCGTGGATCAGTCCGTTTATTGGCTGAGGCGGGTTGGCACCGCAGTTGGGGCAGGCGGGCGCAGGGGATAGCGGCCGTAGCTGGCGATCGAGATCACTGCGCAGCCGATGCTGGCCAGCAGCAGCGCCACCACCAGGGTTTGCGCCCAGGCGTGGGTCGCCGGGCGGGGCGCTGGCTTTGGGCGCGGCCGAGCATTTTGGGGCGGAGTCGGCGGGGCCAGCAGGCGCAGCAGCTCGGCTCGGCCCATATCGCCAGCCACGCCCTTCGGGTCGGCCTCGGAGGCCGCCGTGAAGTCGGCCCGCGCCTGTTTGGGATTGTTCAGCTCGGCATACACGCGGCCGCGCTCGATCCACAGCGCCGCATCTGGCCGAGCGCCCAGCGCCGCGTTGAGCAGCGCCAGCGCCTCGGCGTAGCGGCCGGAGTGGCGGGCAGCCTGGGCTTGGGCTAGAAGATCAGCGTTCATTGTTGTTCCAGATCAGTAAAAGCCAAAAGCCGAAACACGAATGTTCCGGCTTTTGACTTTTGGCTTTTGAGATAAACCGCTGGCTGAGCCTGTCGAAGCCAGCAGGAATGCGGATTCCTAGAAGTCGATCAGGGTGCGCATTGAGTCGACCGAGCTGCGCACCAGGTCGACCGACTTCTGCATCAGGGCTTTCTCATCGTCGCTCAGCGCCAGCTCGATGATGCGCTCGACGCCGCCGGCGCCCAGCACCACCGGCACACCGAAGTACAGGTCTTTGATCCCATACTCGCCATCGAGGTAGGCGGCGGCGGGCAGAACGCGCTTCTTATCCTTCAAAATCGCCTCGACCATCTGGACGGTCGCGGCGGATGGCGCGTAGTAGGCCGAGCCAGTCTTGAGCAGCGCGACAATCTCGCCGCCGCCCTTCTTGGCCCGCTCGATAATCTGGTGCAGGCGGGCCTCGGGAATGAACTCAGTCACCGGAATGCCGCCGACGGTGGTGAAGCGGGGCAGCGGCACCATCTCGTCGCCGTGGCCGCCCATCAGCATCGCCTGGATATCCTCGACCGAGACGCCGATCTCCTGGGCGATAAACGTGCGGTAGCGCCCGGCGTCCAGCACGCCGCCCTGGCCCATCACACGCTCCTTGGGGAAGCCCGAAGCGGCTTTGGCGAGGTAGGTCATCGTGTCCATTGGGTTGTTCACCACGATGATGCAGGCGTTGGGCGAGGTTTTGGCGACTTTCTCAATGTTGGACTTGGTGATCTCGGCGTTGATCTTGAGCAGATCCTCGCGGGTCATGCCGGGCTTGCGCGGCGCACCCGAGGTCAGAATCACCACGTCCGAGTCGGTGGTCTCGTCGTAGCTATTGGTGCCGATAATGCTGACATCAAAGCCCTCGATCGGGCCGGCCTCAAGCAGGTCCAGGCCCTTGCCCTGGGGAATCCCCTCGACGATATCAACCAGCACCACATCAGCCAGCTCTTTGCTGGCGATCCAGTGGGCGCAGGTTGAGCCGACAAAGCCGGCCCCAATGATCGTTACTTTCTTACGGTTAGCCATTGAATAGCTCCTTTTACAAGGTAATAAAGAATCAGACGTATCTGCTCAATAAAGCAGGGTAGCGGTTACGGTGCGGCCCAGGAGGCACCGAGGTTGAGGTCGGCTGCCCGTTCGGCAATCACATCCGCCAACGGTGGAATCTGCTGTTCACCCC
>DAOTUS010000281.1:0-2618 GCA_034437415.1 Herpetosiphonaceae bacterium | reverse complement strand
GGGGTGAACAGCAGATTCCACCGTTGGCGGATGTGATTGCCGAACGGGCAGCCGACCTCAACCTCGGTGCCTCCTGGGCCGCACCGTAACCGCTACCCTGGTTTATTGAGCAGATACGTTTTGGGGTTTAAAAACTGTCTATGTGGTTGAAATAAAAATTACTCTACGAATTAATGTTCGCTATAAAATAATTAAAACATCCAAAAATATTGGGCAAATGCACAAAATAGTGAATCACGGCATATAACTTGCTTACTACACAGGCGAGAAGAATGAACCGTGGAGTAGACAGGAGTTAATATGGCGCAGACGTTGCCATTGGTGGTTTTTTCGCATCTTCGGTGGGATTTTGTCTATCAACGCCCTCAGCATCTTTTATCCCGGATGGCAGCCACACGTCGCGTGATTGTCATTGAAGAGCCGGTGCATACCTCGGGAGACGCGCACTGGGAAGTGACCCACGCGGCAGGACAGCTGACCGTCTATCGGCCGCACACCCCGCTCGCCGATCCGGGCTACGCCGACCTGCAGCTCAAGGCTCTGGCCGAGCTGCTGCCGCACATTCGCGAGACCGAAACCCTGAGCGAGTGCATTGCCTGGCTGTACACCCCCCTGGCCCTACCGCTGGCCGCGACCCTCGACCCGGCCCTGCTGATCTACGACTGTATGGATGAGCTGTCGGCGTTTGCCTTCGCGCCGCCGCAGCTGCTTGAGCGCGAGGCCGCCACCCTGGCCCAGGCCGATCTGGTCTTTACCGGCGGGCCGAGCCTGTATCGCGCCAAGCAAGACCGCCACCCCAGCGTGCACTGTTTTCCCAGCAGCGTCGATGCGGCCCACTTTCAGCAGGCCCAGAGCCTGGCCGAACCCGCCGACCAGGCCGCGCTGCCCCACCCGCGCCTCGGGTTCTTCGGCGTCATCGACGAGCGGATTGACCTGGAGCTGCTGCGGGCGCTGGCCGCGGCCCATCCCGAGTGGCAGATCGTGATGGTTGGCCCGGTGGTCAAGATCGATCCGGCCCAGCTGCCCCAGGCGCCCAATCTGCACTACCTGGGCCAGCGCCAGTACGCCGAGCTGCCGGCCTACCTGGGCGGCTGGGATGTCTGCATTCTGCCGTTTGCCCAGAACGAAGCGACCCGCTTTATCAGCCCGACCAAAACCCTGGAGTATATGGCGGCTGAGAAGCCCATCGTCAGCACGCCGATCACCGATGTCGCCGAGCCATACGGCGCGATCGTCTATCTCGGCGCTACGCCCGCCGCCTTTATCCAGGCATGCGAGCAGGCCCTGAGCGCCAGCGCGGCCGAGCGCGCCCAGCGCAGCGCCGGGATGCGCACAGTTCTCGCCAATACCTCCTGGGATCGGACCGCCGCAGCAATGCACGAGCTGATCGAGGCCGCGCTGGAGTATAAATTCGTTCAAACATCGCCATCCTAACCATCGACCCACCAACCTGCCCACATTGGATTCCTGGAATACGCACCAGCGCTCCTGACGCAATGCGGCGTCAGCGAGCCAGCTAGCGGTGTGCATAGATTTAGAGGTCTGGTATCGCACTTAGAAAGACGAGGAGCCATTATGAGTCCGTCAGTTCTTGTTGTTGGCGCTGGCCCAACCGGCCTGAGCGCCACCTATCATCTGGGCCAGGAGGCCCTGCTGCTCGAACAAAACGCCACCGTCGGCGGCTGGTGCCGCTCGATTGAAGATGGCGGTTTTACCTTCGATTACGCTGGCCATATTATGTTTTCCAAAGAAGACTATGTCCACGAGATGTACCGCGTTCTGCTTGGCGACAACGTCCACTGGCAGGATCGCGAGGCCTGGGTCTACAGCAAAAATGTCTACACCCGCTATCCATTTCAGGGCGCCCTATACGGCCTGCCCGCCGATGTGATCAAAGAGTGCATTATGGGGGCGGTCGAGGCCCGCTACGGCAAGACCGAGGAGCAATCCGAGCATAAGGCTGCCTCGCCGCTGGCGAACACGGTCAAGCTGAACGGCAACGGCAACGGCAACGGCAACGGCAATGGCCACAGCGCCAACGGCAACGGCCACAGCGCCAACGGCATGCACGGCGGCGACGCCAAAGAGATCATGGACTGCTGCGCCGATGGCACGGTCGAGATCGCCAGCAGCGCCACCACCAGTGCCTGTGACCTGACGCCCGCCAGCGCGGAGCCGCGCAACTTCGAAGAGTTTATCTACAAAGTCTGGGGCAGTGGCATCGCCAAACATTTCGCCGTCCCCTACAACAAAAAGCTCTGGGCCGTGCCGCTGACCGAGATGGAGACCTCGTGGCTGGGCGGGCGGGTGCCGCTGCCCAACCTGGAGGAGATGGTCGACGGCGCGCTGCACCCGGCGCCCAAGCCAATGGGGCCAAACGCCCGCTTCGGCTACCCGCTGCGAGGCGGCTTCCAGGCCCTGATGGACGGCTTCCTGCCGCTGATCGGCGACCAGATTCGGCTGAACACGCGGATTGCGGGAATCTCGCTCCGCGATCACAGCGTCACCCTGGACGACGGCAGTCAGCTCGGCTACGAGTACCTGATCAGCACGATGCCGCTGCCGGCGCTGGTGCGCATGGCTGGCGCTGCGGCCCCGGCCGAGGTCGTGGAGGCGGT
>DAOTUS010000280.1:0-5885 GCA_034437415.1 Herpetosiphonaceae bacterium | reverse complement strand
TTAAAAGTCGATCTGGATTTTGCTGAGGCAATTTCAATTCGACAAGCCTAATACTCTGTTAGTTCATTAACCCAAAAGTAGTAATCTGCCTTGCCACTATTTTGGCGAGGGTATTGATCGGAGAAGCTTGAATTATAGAAGGAAGCAGGGATCGGTCAAGATCGGTGAAGCTATGGTACGATCCGAAGAAGATGCCACGATCCCGCCACTCACGCAGCAAGCTGCCATGGCGGCGTTCCCAAAAGGCAACATTCCGGCGCACCTGCGTGCGCCCGCTGGACGTGGCTAGCATAGAAAGAGGACCCATGAGACGACAACGAACGCACGCCGAACGGCGGAGATGGGGACTGCGGGGGATGCTGTTCAGCGGGCTGCTGGCGGCCGGGCTGGTCAGCCCGCTGCTGGCGGTGCCGGACAACCCGGCCGCCCTGGCGACGGTGGTGACGACCTGCACCCAGGCGGGCCTCCAGGCCGCCCTGAACAGCGGCGGGACGATCACCTTCAACTGCGGCCCGAACCCGGTGACCATCCCGCTCACCAGCGTGCTGACGACCAACGGCCAGGCCACCACCCTCGACGGCGGCGACCGGGTCACCCTCGACGGCCAGCAGCAGACCAAGATCCTGCTCGCACCCTATAGCCCGACCGCCTACACCCTGACCCTCCAGAATCTCCACCTGCGCGGGGGCAGGGCGCCGGGGAGCGGCGGGCTGGCGGCGGAGTCGGGGGCGGCCCTGACGGCGGGCAGCCCAGGCGCCCGCATCCACATCACCGCCGTGACCTTTACCGATAACGCCACCACCCGTGTCACCGGCGAGGATAACCAGGGCGGGGCGATCTTTGTCGCCAACGCCTACGAGCTGGTCATCCGCGACTCCACCTTCCGCACCAACCGGGCGGGGAGCGGCGGCGCGATCGGCATCATCGCCGCCGGGCTGCTGGTGGAGGACAGCGTCTTCGAGGACAATCAGGCGGTGGATACCACGGCCGGGGGGATTGTGCGCGGCTATGGCGGCGCGATCCACGTCGATGGCGTCTGGAACGCCTATAACCCGACCACCCGCAACAGCATCGCGATCCGCGACAGCCGCTTTGTGGGCAATACGGCGGTGCGGGGCGGCGGGGCGCTCAGCTCGGTGGTCTCGGACAACGCCGGGACGCTGATGACCATCGAGCGGTCCACCTTCCAGGACAATCTGGTCAGCGGCCGCAGCGGCGAGTATGGCCAAGGCGGGGCGATCTACCATGTCGAAGATGATCAGGCCGGCGGGCGCAACGAGGACAATCTGATCATCCGCGACACGACTGTGGTGGGCAACCGGGCGCTCCGCCAGGGCGGCGGGATCTGGCTGCATATCCTCGGGCGGGGACAGGTGGTCAACACCACGGTGGTGAGCAACACGACCACGGCGCCGCTGAACGAGGTCGGCCAGGGCGGCGGCATGGCGGTGACGCTGGGGGTGATCGCGATATCCAACAGCACGTTCGCCCACAACCACGCCGCCTACCAGGCCGGCGCGCTGCATGCCGGCGGCTCGGGCAACGCCGATCAGGTGGTGACCCTGAGCAACACCATCTTCGCCCACAACACCTTGAACGAGCAGGCGCTGCCGTCGCCGACGCGCTGGCAGGGCTACCACACCAACCGGCCGCTGGCCGATGGCGGGCAGAATATCCAGCACCCGCGGCTGAAACCGACCTACAACAACGACGTCAACAACGCCATCACCGCCCAGCCGATCTACCAGGATCCGCTGCTCCAGGCGCTGGGGATGCACGGCGGGCCGACCGCGACCGCGCCGCTGGCCGCCGGGAGTCCGGCGCGCGACACCGGCAATCCGGCGGCCTGCCCGGCACGCGACCAGCGCGGCTATGTGCGCAACGGCCACTGCGATATCGGCGCCTATGAGTATGGCGGCACGGTCTTCACGCCGACCAGTCGGCTCTGGGCGCCGCTGCTCCAGCGCTAGGCGGCCGCTTGATCGCGGTCGCTCTGGGCTTCAGGCAGTACCTAATGGTCAGCCTACGCAGATCTGGCCGCTCGCAAACGCGCGGGTAGCGATTTCCCCTTCACGCCCCTGCGATTGGCTTAAATATGAAAAGCCGGGAAGATTGCGTTCCCGGTCTTTTTGGTGCGTGTCGCTTGGCGCTGTGTGCATACCAATGGACGAGTGAACTTCATCCTGAAAAGAGTGCCGTCATCCTAATGGCAGGGTTTAGCAGAACGACATTATTTCACCTCACCCTCTACCCTCCATCCAACTCCCCGATTTCACCGAAATGTAAGATACGCGGTTTGCGTTTGCGACTATGCTGGAGAGCATCGGCGGATGGCGTATAATCCGCTATAATCACTGGCTGGACAAAGGACACTGCATGATCGATCATCTACTTCGGCGGCCCAAAGAGCGGGTTCTGGCCCCGGTTGCCCGCCAGATTGGCCAGCGCATCCACCCGACGGTGCTGACGCTGGCGGCCTTTGGCGCGGGCCTCGGGGCCGCCGTCGCCCTCTGGCAGGGCGCGACGCTGGCCGGGCTGCTGCTGTGGGGACTCAACCGCACCCTCGACGGCCTTGACGGCACCGTTGCCCGCGCCACCAACACCCAGAGCGACTGGGGCGGCTACCTGGACATCATGCTCGACACCGTGATCTACGCGCTGATTCCGCTGGCGCTGGCGCTGCAGACGCCCTCGACGGCCCGGTTTATCGCCCTGGCCCTGCTGCTGCTGAGCTTCTACATCAACGCCGTCTCGTGGAGCTACCTGGCGGCGGTGCTGGAGAAACGCCAGGCTGGCGCCAAGGCCCAGGGCGAGCTGACCAGCGTCACCATGCCGACCGGGCTGATCGAGGGCGCCGAGACGGTGGTCTTTTTCACGCTCTTTATCCTATTTCCCGCCGCGCTGGTCGGGCTGTTTGGCCTGATGGCGGCGCTGGTTGGCTTGACCATTCTCCAGCGCCTAATCTGGGCGGCGCGTGCATTTGCCCCAGGAGGTTCAGCGTGAGCGAACAGACCGCGCCCCAATCCTTCTGGGCCCGCCACTGGCAGAAAGGGCTGGCCTTGAGCTTCTGGGTTCTGCTGATCGGCGGCTACGGCTGGTATGCCTGGAGCAACAGCCTGGCGCCCCGCGAGGCCGCCGCCCAGCTGGTCGATGTGCTGCGAGGCGGCGCCGGGCCGCTGCTGTACATCGGGGTCTATCTGCTGCGCCCGCTGGTGCTGTTTCCGGCGACGGTGCTGACGGTGGTTGGCGGGATTGTGTTTGGGCCGATTCTGGGCACGATCTACACGCTGCTGGGCTCGAACGGCTCGGCGCTGGTCGCCTACGCGGTCGGGCGCTTTTTCGGCAGCAACACCCCGATCGCCCAGAACGACGGCACGCTCGGGCGCTACATCACCCGCCTGCGAGCCAACAGCTTCACCACGATTATGACGATGCGCTTTATCTTTGTCCCCTACGATCTGGTCAACTATCTGGCTGGGATCCTGCGGATCGACTGGCGCCCGTTTTTGCTGGCCACCGCGCTCGGCTCGCTGCCGGGGACGCTGGCGTTTGTGCTGTTTGGGGCCTCGTTTAAGGGCGATATCGCCACCGCCGAGTTCAGCTTCGATCCCCGGGTTTTTATCGCCTCAGCGCTGATCTTCGTGATCAGTCTGGCGATCGCGCGCTATTTCAGGCGCAGCGAGACCAACGTAAGCTGATGTTCATTCGATGATCGACACTGCTCGATATGTTTACGCTTTGGTATGTTTTTTGTGGGGTTTTAATGCAAACGATCCGTTATCGCGCTTCGTCGCTCCGTGCGCTCCTAATTTTGTTGATTCTGAGCACGCTGCTGGCCGCCTGTGGCGCCGAGAGGGCCAGTCCGTCGCAGACCGCTGGCGCTACGCCGTCGGCTGTGGCCCCAGCGGCGCCAGGTGAATTCTCCCTCGACGACTGGGCCAGCGTCGAGGCCGCCGCCCGTGGCCAGACCGTCAGCTGGCATCTCTGGGGCGGCTCGGAGAGCATCAACAGCTTTGTCGATACCTTCTACGGCCAGGCGCTCCAGGAGCGCTACGGGATTACGCTCAATCGGGTGCCGCTCGCCGACACCGTTGACGTGGTCAACCAGGTGCTGAGCGAGAAAGAGGCCGGCAAAACCACCGGCGCCGTCGACCTGATCTGGATCAATGGCGAGAATTTTCTCTCGCTGAAGCAGGCCGATATGCTCTATCCGGCCTGGGCGCGCAAGCTGCCCAACAGCCAGCTGGTCGACTGGGACAACCCGGCGGTCAACCTGGACTTTGGCACGCCTGTGGACGATATGGAGAGCCCGTGGTCGTCGGCGCAGTTCCAGTTTATCTATGACTCGGCGCGGATGCAGCCCGCCGATCTGCCGCGCTCGTACGCCGCGCTCAAAATCTGGGCCTGCGCCAACCCCGGCCGGGTGACCTACATCGCGCCAGGGCCAGGGGCGTTTCAGGGCACCCGCTTCGTCAAGCAGGCGCTCTACGAGGTCAGCGGCGGCGCCGAGCAGTGGGTCGGGCCGTTCAACCAGGCGCTGTGGGAGCAGTGGTCGCCGCAGCTGTGGGCCTACTTCAACCAGCTCGAGCCGTGTCTCTGGCGTGAGGGCGCGACCTATCCCAAGGATGAGAACGAGCTGCACAGCCTGTTCGCCAACCGCGAGGTCGATTTCTCGATCACCCAGGCGATCGCTGGCGCCGGCCCGCTGATCGCCGAGGGCCTGGTGCCGCCAACCGCGCGGGCCTTCGTGTTCAGCGACAACATGATCGGCGACTTTAACTATGTGACGATTCCGAAAAACGCGCCCAACAAAGCCGCCGCTCTGGTGCTGGCCAACCTGCTCCTCGACCCCGCGCTCCAGGCCGCCCAGATTCTTCCCGAGAATGGCTTTGGCCTGGGCTACGGCATCGACGTGAGCAACGTTAGCGATCCGGCCGCCGCCAGCACGCTCGCCGAGGCCGCCACCAAGCTTGGCGAGGCCGCCACCCCCGCCAGCGAGCTGGCCGCCGCCCTGCGCAGCGACATCGCCGCCGAGTACCAGAGCCTGATCGAGCAGGGCTGGGAGAAGAATGTCCTGCAGAATTAGGCGGCTGGTTGTTCCTCCGCTGCGATCTGTGGATCGCAAAGCGGCGTTGTTTAGAGATTGCGATCGCTAAATGCCTCTGTTTCGCCGTGCCACAACCTGGCTCGCGCTGGCCCCGGCCCTGGGCCTGATTGCCCTGCTGTTCGGGTCCAGCGTGGTGTACGGCGTCGGCCAGAGCCTGGGCTGGCTGCCCTTCCTGGGCCAGCGCGAGATCTCGCTGGACGCCTACCGCAATGTGCTGGCCGGCCCGAACTACGCGCCGGCGTTCTGGCGGGCGCTGGTGTTTTCGCTCTGGGTGAGCGGCGCCGCGACGCTGATCTCGGCGCTGCTGGCGCTGCTGGTTGTGGCCGGGCTGGGCGAGCGGCGGCGCCCGCAGGCCCGCACGACCACGCTGCTCAACCTCAATCTGGCATTTCCCCATCTCGTCTGGGCGATTGGCCTGAGCCTGCTGCTGGCCCAGAGCGGCTTTTTGGCCCGTATCGCCGCTGCCGCCGGGCTGATCGCTGGCCCGGCTGAGTTCCCGGTGCTGGTGCGCGACCGCTTTGGCCTGGGGATTATTCTGGCCTACATCGGCAAGGAGACGCCGTTTTTGCTGCTGATGCTGCTGTCGGTGGTGCGGACCCAGCCCGCCGAGTACGCTCTGGTCGCCGAAAATCTGGGCGCCAGCCGCTGGCAACGGATTCGCTACGTCACGCTGCCGCTGGTTGCCCCGGCGCTGCTGGCCGGATCGCTGCTGGTGTTTGCGTTTATCTTCGGCGCCTACGAGGTGCCCGCGCTGCTCGGGGTGCGCTTTCCCGAGATG
>DAOTUS010000279.1:0-7210 GCA_034437415.1 Herpetosiphonaceae bacterium | reverse complement strand
GGCGCGGACAATCCGCCCGCCGGGGCCGCTGCCCTGCAGGCCCGCCAGATCGACGCCGCGATCCTTGGCCACGCTGCGCGCCGCCGGGGTGGCTAGAATTCGGCCGCCGTTGCTGGTCGCCGCTGGCGTTACCGTCGCGCCAGTCGCCTGGGGTGGCGAGATCGAGTCCGGGGTTTGCTGCGGGGCCGGAGCGTCGGGCGCTGACTCGCCGCCCTCGCCAGTTGGCGTCTCATCGTGGTCGGGCGCTGGCTCGGCAGGCGTAGCCTCGCTGGCCTCATCGTCATCATCGGAGCCATCATCGATCAGCGCGATCGCGGCGCCAACGGGCACCACATCGCCCTCGGCAACCAGATGCTCTTTCAGCGTGCCGCTATCGAAGGCCTCGACCTCAATCGTCACCTTGTCGGTTTCGATCTCGGCGATTGGCTCGCCGCGGGAGATCTCCTCGCCGGGCTGCTTGAGCCATTTCGCCAGGGTGCCCTCGGTCATGTCATAGCCCATCTTGGGCATGGTAACTTCTTTTGCCATCAAACCTCCTACGGAAAAGCCAGGCGTCCACCGAATCAGCAAGCGGATGATTCGGTGGACGGGATGGCCCTCACCTTACTGTTGGCGAATTTTCTGCGTTTTACCAGCTAGCACATTCTTGACCGCCGCAATAATCGTGTCGGGATTGGGAATAACTGCGGCCTCAAGGTTTTTCGCGTAGGGCATCGGGACTTCATCAAAGCCGACCCGCCAGATTGGCGCATCGAGATAGTCAAAGCCCTCGGTGTACATCCGGGCGGCGATCTCGGAGTTCACGCCGACCGAGGTCCACTCTTCGGACACGATCACGGCGCGGTTGGTGCGCTTGAAGCTCTCCAGCACCGGCTCCATATCCAGCGGACGCAAGGTGCGCAGATCGACAATGGCGGCGTCGATGCCCTGCTCGGCCAGCATCTCGGCGACCTGCTGGCACACCGGGGTCATCCGCCCGTAGGTGACGAGGGTAATATCCTTGCCGTCGCGGAGCAGATTGGACTTGCCGATCGGCACAGTGTAGCTTTCCTCGGGCACCTCGCCCTTGATGCTGTAGATCCCGGTGTGCTCCAGGAAAATCACCGGATCGGGATCGTCGATGGCGGCCTTCATCAGGCCTTTGGCATCGTAGGGCGTGCCGGGGGCGACGACCTTGAGGCCGGGCATGTAGGCGTAGTAGCTGTCGAACGCCTGCGAGTGGGTGGCGCTGAGCTGGCCCCAGCCGTTGGGCAGCCGAAACACGATTGGGCAGGTAAACTGGCCGCCGAACATATAGTGCAGCTTGGCGGCGTGATTGACAATCATATCGAGGGCAAGAATAGCAAAGTTGGTGGTCATCATCTCGACCACCGGGCGCAGGCCGTTCATGGCCGCGCCGATGCCCAGACCAGCGTAGCCAGCCTCAGCAATCGGCATATCGCGGATGCGTTTATCGCCAAACTCTTTGAGAAACCCCTTGGTAACCCCATAGGCGCTATCGTAATGGACCACGTCTTCGCCAATAATAAACACACGCTCATCAGCGTGCATTGCATCGCGCAATGCCTGCCGGAGCGCCTCCATAAACGTGATTACGGGCATTCATAACTCCTTAGAAAGGCAGCAAAAAGTACAATGAACTGATCGACAATTCGGCTTTTTGCAGTTCAGTTGTTGGCTTAGACGGGCTGCGAATAGATATCCGTCCAGGCTTCGCTCAGCTCTGGGGCGGGACTTTCCTCGGCAAACTGCACGACGGCATCCATCTCTTTTTCGATCTCGTTCTCGATTTTCTTGGCTTTTTTCGCATCGAGCACACCCTGGTCGACCAGCAGCTGGCGCAGGACGGCGACCGGGTCGCCGGAGCGGCGGGCGGCAATATCATCGCGGGTGCGGTACATCTGGGGGTCGGCGGCCGAGTGGCCGCGCAGACGGTAGGTCATCGCCTCCAGGAAGTAGGGCCCCTGGCCGGAGCGGGCATGCTCGACCGCCGCCAGCGCCTTCTCGCGCATCTCAACCACATCATTGCCGTTGATCCGCTCGCCGGGCATAAATGGCGCGGCTTTCTTGTGGATCTCGGTCACCGCGGTATGCACGTTGATCGGCGTACCCATGGCGAACTCGTTGTTCTCACAGACGAAGACGATCGGCAGCTTGTACAGGGCGGCGATACTGACCGCCTCGTAGAACTCGCCGCCGTTGGTGGCGCCATCGCCGAAGAAACACATCACCACGCCATCGTCGTCCTGGCCCAGGACTTCGCGCTTGTACTGAATCGAGTAGGCGATGCCCATCGCCAGCAGCAG
This sequence comes from Herpetosiphonaceae bacterium, assembly GCA_034437415.1. Lineage (GTDB taxonomy): Bacteria > Chloroflexota > Chloroflexia > Chloroflexales > Herpetosiphonaceae > JACCRK01. The sequence goes on along the minus strand of DAOTUS010000279.1, from coordinate 4,904 downwards.
GTGGGCGCCAACAATCGCATAGCCGCCCCAGAAATTTTTGGTTTTGTCGGCAAAGTGCATCGAGCCGCCCTTGCCCTTGTTGACGCCGGTGGATTTGCCAAACAGCTCGGCCATCAACGGCTTGGGCTCAAGTCCACGCGCCAGCGCATGCCCGTGATCGCGGTAGTGCGTCACGACGTGATCCTGTGGCTTCAGGGCACCAATTGCGCCAACAGCGACCGCTTCCTGACCGACGTAGAGGTGGAGAAAGCCACCGATGCGTGCTCGCGTGTACTGCTGCTGACAGTGTTCTTCGAACGACCGAATCAGCACCATCATGCGATAATCGGCAAGCAGGTCTTGGTTTTCCATCAAGGCTCCTTGTAAAAAGTAGAAGTGTGTAATTAAAAGCCAGAAATGTCACGCTATCCATCAACCATCATCGTGCAGCAGAATCATCCTGTTGAATTAACCTGCTTCTGCCGGGTGAGTAGTGATTTCTGACTTCGATTTAAGAGGTAGTCGTCATTGACCGAGGTTCCGCAGGCAATTATAGCATATTGCCTCGCGCCTGGGCCGACGCCGGATCGGGGCAGCCCTGAGCGCCCATTGGGTGCACGCCGCAGGCAGCGCCAGATAGCTGGCTGAACGGCGGACAAGGAATTCACGTTCAGTTCACACATTCGGAACGCCCACCGAGTAGACTAAGCGCTATCGATTCGTTTCATTATGATGTATATACCCCCGATTAAACGAAGGAGCAGCTATGTCGCAAACCAATAAGCAGCCCGGCCGATCGATTCGCATGTATAAGATCTGGAGCATCGTGCTGATCTTCAGCATGCTCGTAGCCATGCCGTTCAATACTATGGCGCAGGTTAACGAGGCGCCCAGCGGCTTTCTGGTCCTGACCGCCACCTATGGGGAAACCCTCTGCCCAGGCGACAGTATCGTCTACACCATTGGCCTGTTTGATACGTCCTCGGCGGCGGTTCCGGCCTATCAGGCCACCATCACGGACGTAATGCCGGCCAACACGACGTTTGCTGGCACAGACGGCTCGAGCGATCTCAGCTTCAGCTCTGTCAACAACACCCTGACCTGGACACCCTCGGTTGACCCGGCCCAGCCGCCGCCGCTGCCGCCAACAGCCAGCTTCACGGTGACCCTTGGCAGCGCGGTCAGCGACGGCCAGATGATCACCAACCTGGCGAGCGGCACCCTGGGCGGCATCACGCCAGTGGCCGCCCAGGTCGAAAGCATCGTCAACTGCACCACCGAGCCACCGCTCGATCCCGAGGACTACCCAACTCCCGCCGTCGAGGAGCCAGCCGCTGAGACACCTGAGACCACCCCGATGCTTGAGAATGAGATAGCCGTCACCGAGCCAGCCACCGACTCGCTGCTGCTCGAGCCAGAGATCGGCGACACCAGCCCGGTTGGCTACTTTGAAGTGTTCCTGCCCAGCGTTGTCAGCAGCACCCCGGCCAGCGCTGCCATCATGGGGCCACCGCCGCCCGCCGCCAGGGCCGCTATCACGCAGCAGAGCTGTGCGATGGTCTACCCGTGGGTTTCGCGCCACGCCATGACCGAGGCCGCCTACCAGGCCGACGCCACCAAGTGGGATGCCGCCAACTACCGCCCGATCGCTGTCAGCGCCAACGGCTCCGGCAGCGATGCCCGCTTTGCCACCATCTGGATCAAGGATGGCCAGTATGGCAAGAACTGGATCCTGCGCCACAATATGGATGGCGCGGAGTACCAGCAAAAATACACCGACTACAAAGCGGCCGGCTATATGCTGACTGTGGTTGATATGTACGGCACCACCGCCAGCCCGCGCTACGTCGCTATCTGGGTCAAGAACGCCACCCTGACCCTCGGCTCACATGGCCTTGGCGAGGCATCAATGCAGCAGCAGATCGACGAGAAGGCCGCGCTGGGCTACCGTCCTCTATGGGTCTCGGGCCTGGGCAGCGCCAGCAACAACAGCCCGGCATTCTCCGGGGCCTGGGTTAAGGACACCCTGACTGGCACGCTGCGGATCAATCTGACCACTGAGGATATCGGGGCCAAAGGGCTGGCCCGAAAAATGGTCAACGACGGCTACCACATGACCCATCTAAGCGGCTATACGACGCTGGACGGCACCCGCTACGCGGCGGTCTGGGTCAAGGGCGGCTTGTGCCCGGCCGATCGCTGGGAGGGCTTCCGCGACCAGACCTCGACCAAATATCAGATCAAGGCCAGCGCCCAGCGCAAGGTCAGCAGCATCAAGACGGTGGCCGCCAACACGATCACGCTCGCCGCGACCGATATTGGGGGCGCCTTCAGAATCGGTCGGGTCAGTGTGCGCAACACCAACGGCACCCCGGTCGAGCTGAACCGAATCACCTCGCAGCTGCCGGTGAGCAATGGCACCATTCTGGTGCTCCAGCCCGAGCCTGGCAATGCCATCACGATGGTCGAGCGGGCCGCTGGCAACCTCAGGCTGCGCGCCTGGAAGCCCGGCGCGGTCGGCCAGAGCTTTGGCTTGAACAACTACCAGTATCGGCTGACCCTGCAGTACAACGCTGGCCTGCAGAAGTGGGTTGAGCTTGATCGCAACAATATCTCGCCCGACTACTACTGGCCAACCAGCGTTGACGAGTATGGCGCCAGCAGCGCCCGCCGCTACAACTCGGTCTGGAAGGCCGGGCCGGTCGACCGGGTCTGGCGCGTCACGGGCATTCCAGCTGGCGTAGATCCATTGAGCGAGTTTGATCAGGCCATGAAAACCTATATGCAGCGCAGCAATGTCCCCAATGGCACGCTGGCGCTGGCGGTGAATGGCAAGCTGGTGCTGGCCCGCGGCTACAGCTGGACCCCGACAACCGTGCCCAGCGTCGCCCCCGATGCCGGCTTCCGGCTGGCCTCGGTCTCCAAGCCGCTGACCGCCATCGCGGTAATGAAGCTGGTTCAGGCCGGCAGCCTCAACCTGGACTCGAAGATCAAGGATATTCCTGGCTTTGATGCCATTCTGCAGAGCAATGCCTGGGCTGATGACGACATCAAAAAGGTCACCGTGCGTCATCTGCTGAACCACACCGGCGGCTGGGATCGCGATCTGGCAGCCGACCCAATGCTCAACGACTGGAACGTCTGTAGTGCGCAAAATCCCAAGACCCTGCCAACGACCTTCACCAGCATTCTCGACTATACCCGCACGCTGCCGATTGAGCATGAGCCGGGCGAGACCTCGGCCTACTCCAACTTTGGCTACGCCCTGCTCGGTCGGATTGTCGAGCATGTCGGCGGCCAGCCCTACGCCACATATATGGATAACAATGTGTTTGCACCGGTTGGCGCGAACAAAACCCAGCTTGGCAGCAACTTCACCCAGCTGCCCGGCGAGGTTACCTACTACCGACCTGACAACATGATGAGCTCCTCGGTGCTTGGGTTTGGCGCCGGACAGCCCGCCGATCGGGACGTGTGTAATCCAAGCCACGCCAATATCGCCCACGTCTCCTACGGCGGCGGGCACAACATCGACCCGATGGCCGCCCACGGCGGGTGGGTCTCCACCGGCGTCGATCTGGCCCGCGTGATGGTCGGCCTAGAGCAGAACACCCTGATCTCGGCCGCCAGCCGCAACACCATGTGGTCGAGGCCGGAGAATCGCGGCCAGCGGGTCGCGGTCTACGACAACACCACCAAGACCTATAAGGACTACACCCTCAACGCCCGGACGGACAGTGACAGCTTCACCGGGATCGACTCGCTTGGCGATATTATGTACATTGGCCAGGGCCTGACCAAGTTTTCCAAGCTGGATTTCACGTTCACCACTCCCGGCCAGGGCTACGCAGTCAAGCTGATCTATCTGAAAAAGAGCGGCGGCTATGGCTTCTTAACCCCTGACAACGATGGCACGCTGAACCTCAGCCAAAGCGGAGCCGCCACCTTCACTCCGCCGGCCGACTGGGAGGCCAGCGTGATCAGCACGATCGATCCCCGGCCGAAGTTCTATGTGCTGGCCTACACCACGGCCAGCCCCGGCGCGGCCACCTCGATCAAAAAGCTGACCCTCAACGGCGAGGCCACCTATGGCCTGGGCTGGATCATCAACGATGTCACTAACACGCTCCGGTTTTCCAATGGAACCGCCCTGCTGGCACCAAACGCGGTGATCGTCGGCCAGCTGAGCAAGGCTAGCGCCCAGATCAAATCCGTCAGCATCAATCCGTCAACCGGCATGGGAACGCTCACGCTTGGCAAAGTGAGCGGTGGCTCGTTCTGGGCGGCCGAGAAGCTGCTGGTCGGCGTGGCTATAGCCGCCAAAGCTACCGAGCGCGAGTGGACCGAGACCGGCGACACCGGCCACGGAGGGCTGCTGTGGGGCACCTCTGCCAGCATCAAGCATCTGTCCAACAATGTAAATATAGTCGTGCTGCTGAACCAGGATAGCGCCTACGATCCCTACTGGTATCTGCCCAGCAACACAATTGCTGGCGATATCGAAAAACTTGCCAAAGCCAAAGGCAGCAACTGGCCGGCGATCGACTTGTTCAACCAGTTTCCGTAGGAGGAATTGAGTGGATCATAAAGTTTAAGCGGTGGCAGCAATAGCCACACAGAAAGCGGGCCGACAGTACAACTGTCGGCCCGCTTTTTGTGTCTTCTGGTTATGCCTGGGCCTGATCGCGCTCGGCGGCGACCCGCAGCGCGTCGATCTGGCTGCGATGCTCGGCCTCGTGCTGCATCAGGTGGTGATTCGAGCGACTCCTTATATAATTCTGGTCGATTATGACACAGCCCCCCTGGCGTATCTGCTCAATAAACCAGGGTAGCGGTTACGGTGCGGCCCAGGAGGCACCGAGGTTGAGGTCGGCTGCCCGTTCGGCAATCACATCCGCCAACGGTGGAATCTGCTGTTCACCCCG
>DAOTUS010000278.1:0-8672 GCA_034437415.1 Herpetosiphonaceae bacterium | reverse complement strand
ACGCTCACCGTCGTGACGATCGCGTCGCCGAAATCCGACTGCTCTGGGTGGGTTCACCCGTGCCAGCACCCCGTCTCATTGCAAAGGGGCAGTGAATGCCAACTGGCCTGAATCCCTGGAAATGCACCTCTATTATACGTCGAATGGCGTTTTATGCTGCTGGCCCGCATCTGCCGACCAGCGCATTCCCCTGACGCCGGCGCGCCTCAACAATCGCTACGCTTCCCCAACCACGATCCACCGCACTTTAGAGCCAATTCGGGCTATAATTAACCAGTTGTCTGCTGTGAAGGAGTCCCAATGCCTCTCTCGACTGATATCCACCACCTGCCCAACGGCCTCACCGTCCTGACCCGCGAGGTCCACACCGCCCCAATCGCCACCTGCTGGATCTGGTACAAGGTCGGCGGGCGCAACGAGCGCGTCGGCATCTCGGGGATCTCCCACTGGTGCGAGCATATGCTCTTCAAGGGCACCCCGACCATGCCCAAAGGCGCCTTCGACGCCACGATCGCCCGCAACGGCGGCACATTCAACGGCTTCACCTGGATCGACTACACCGCCTACTACGAGACCCTGCCGGCCGATCGGCTCGATCTCGGCATGGCGATCGAGGCCGACCGCATGGTCAACTCGATGTTCGATCCCGCCGAGGTTGCCTCCGAGCGCACCGTGATTATCTCCGAGCGCGAGGGCAACGAAAACAGCCCGACATTCTGGCTGGATGAGGAGCTACGCTCGACGGCGTTCAAGGTTCACCCCTACCGCAACGGCGTGATCGGCTGGAAAAGCGATCTGCGGGCGATGACCCGCGAGGATCTGTACACCCACTACAAGACCTACTATGCGCCCAACAACGCCGTGCTGGTGCTGGTCGGCGCCTTCAACACCCAGCAGGTGATCGAGCGCGTCCACGAGCTGTACGGCCCCATCCCGGCCGGCCCGCCGCTGCCCGAGGTGCGCGGCGAGGAGCCGGAGCAGCAGGGCGAGCGCCGGGTCGTGGTCTCGCGCCCAGGCGCGGCGGCGGTGGTGCAGGTCGCCTACCACGCCCCCGACGCCCGCTCGAAGGACTGGGCCGCCCTGACCGTGCTGGACGCGGTGATGTCGGGCGCGAAGTCGCCCTCGCTGTTCGGCGGCGGCGCCCAGACCAACCGCTCGGCCCGCCTGTACCGCTCGCTGGTCGAGGGCGAGCTGGCCGCCAACGCCAGCTCATCGTTTATGGCCACGATCGACCCGTTTCTGTTCGAGCTGAGCGCCACCGTCCGCCCCGACCGCACGCCCGCCGAGGTCGAGCAGGCGCTTTACACCGAGGTTGAGAAGCTCCAGAACACCGCCGTCAGCGCCGCCGAGCTGGCCAAGATCCAGCGCCAGATGCGGGCGCAGATCGTCTACACCACCGAGCGGATCACCAACCAGGCGATGCTGCTGGGCATGTGGGAGACCCTCGACAGCCATCGGCGGATTGACACGCTGCTTGACGATATCACCGCCGTCAGCGCCGCCGATGTGCAGCGGGTGGCCCAGCACTATCTGGCCGCGACCAAGCGCACGGTCGGCCACTTTATCCCGACCGCCCAGGGCGGCGGCAGCGCAGGGCCGGCGACCCAGATTGCGGCCTTCTCGCCCGAGCTGCATCGCGCCAAAAAGCTCTGGTTTTACAACCAGCCGGCCGCGTCCGCTGACAGCGCGCCCCAGCGCCTTGCGCTGCCCAACGGCATCACTGTGCTGCTGCAGCGCAACCCCAGCAGCCCGACGGTCAGCGTGCAGGGCGAGATCGGGCTGGGCCAGATGCACGAGGCGGCCGAGAAGGGCGGCCTAGCGGTGTTTACGGCGGCCGCGCTGGTGCGCGGCACGGCCAACCGCAGCTTCCATGCGATCACCGACACCACCGAGGAGCGCGGCTGCAGCGTCAGCGCCAGCGCCGGTCGCCACACGACCTCGTTTGGGGCCAAGACGCTGAGCGAAGACCTGGGGCTGGTGCTGGAGATTCTGGCCGATATGCTGCGGCGCCCAACCTTCCCCGAGCAGGAGATCGAGCGGCTGCGCACCCAGTTTCTGACCGGGCTGAAGCAGCAGGAGCAGGATACGCGCTCGATGGCCGCCCGCAGCGTCCGCGAGATGCTGTATCCGCCCGAACACCCCTACAGCCGCCAGCCGAGCGGCTCGCTGGCCACGGTGCCCGGCATCACCCGCGCCGATCTGGCGGGATTTGCCAGCCGCTATCACCCGGCCAGCACCACCATCGCCGTGGTTGGCGATATCGACCCAGCGGCGGCCCTGGCGGAGATCGAGCGCTGGTTTGGCGACTGGGCGGGCGCTGGCGAGGCGCCATCGCAGCATATTCCAGCCGTCCAGCCGCCCGCCAGCGCCCAGCGCCGCGAGGTGGTGATTGCCGGCAAGACCCAGTCCGATATCGTCTGGGCGGTGCCTGGGGTGGCCCGCACCGACCCGAACTACTACGCCGCGATGCTGGGCAATCTGGTGCTTGGGCAGCTGGGCCTGATGGGGCGGCTGGGCGAGAATGTGCGCGACAAGCAGGGCCTGGCCTACTACGCCACCAGCCGCCTCGACGCCGAGCTGGGCGCCGGGCCGTGGTTTATCTCGGCGGGCGTCAACCCGGCCAGCATCGACAAAGCGCTGGGCGGCATCCACGAGGAGATCGAGCTGCTGCTGGAGTCGGGGATCACCGAGGAGGAGCGCTCGGACGCGGTGGCGTATCTGACCGGAAGCCTGGCGATTAGCCTGGAGGCCAACAGCGGCATCGCCAGCATGCTCCTGGGGATCGAGCGCTACAAGCTGGGGCTGGACTACATTCAGCGCTACCCCGCCATCATCGGGGCGGTCACGCTGGAGGATATTCGGGCGGCCGCGCGGCAGTATCTGCACACCGACCGCTATGTGCTGGGGATCGCTGGGCCGGAGTTGGTAGCTGGTCGCTAGCAACTGGTAGCTAGCAACTGGTAGCTAGTAGCTAGTGGTCTATCAGCCGTAGATTGATGATCGCTGGTTGAGCCTGTCGAAGCCAAAACCCTGGGCTTCGACAGGCTCAGCCAGCGGCGTGGTTCTACATCCGCATGGTGGCCAGCGCCCCGGCCAGATCGCGGGCTGTGCGGATGGTGCTCAGGTGAATCCCGGCCTTGACCACGCCCTCGATCAGGCTTGGCCGCAGCCCGATCAGCATGCTGTGGGCACCGATCAGTTCGATCGCCTGAATCAGGGTTGTGAGCGCCTGGACGGTGTAGATATCGAACGACACAATCCCGCTGCCGTCCAGCAGCACCTCCTCACAGCCCTGCACCGTGATGGTCTCCAGCACGCTCTCGGTCAGGCGCTCCCAGCGCAGCTGATCGAGGACGCCGACCAGTGGCACAATCAGAATGTTGTCGGTCAGGGGGATGAGCGGGATTTTCAGGCCGCTGACCGCATGCTCCAGCTCGCTGAGCAGCCGCGCATTCTCCAGCGCCACGGCGATTGGGTTGGCCAGCGCCTCCAGCAGGGACTGCTCGAATGGCCCGTAGATCCCCTCCTGATAGCTTTGGATGTTGAAAATCCCCACCAGGCGCTCGCCAAGCAGCAGCGGCACACTGAGCCAGGCCCGCGAGCGCTTTTCCGCATTGCCGAACGGACGTGATTTCGCACTGGGAAAACGGACGCGCATGTCGGCGTGTAAATCACCAAACAGCAACGACTGGCGCTCCGCCACAATCCAGCTGATCAGCGGCGAGCTGTGATAGTCCCACTTCTCGGTGGAAAACACCTCGCTGCCCTCATCAATCGAAAACACCATCTGCATCGTGTCCTTGGCGGCTTCATAGATCTCGATGTAGCCAGCGTCGTAGGGGATGACCGTGGCCAGCACCTGATAGATCGTGCGATACAGCACCGGCAGATCGCGCGGCACCAGCACCGCTCGGGCGACGGCGTGGACCGCATCCAGGGCGGCTTCGAGATTGGCCAGCTGGGTTTTCTGCGCGTTGATGGTGAGATCGCTCATCGCGGTGCCTGCCCTTTCGCGCCCGAGCGCAGCCCAAATTCCAGCACGCCCTGTTGGACATTGCGCACCACCGCAAAGCGGCCCAGATCCATCCCCAGCGCCGTGATCTGGCGGCTGAGGTCGGCCTGCACGCCGCTGAGCGCGCAGCGGGCGCCCAGCAACCCAACCGCCTGAATCATTCGCAGCAGGGCCGCGAGCGCCGCTGGCTCGACCACGCTCACGGCGGTCAGATCGAGCAGAACCTGCTTGACGCGGGTGTGCTGGATAGTGTGCAGCAGCGTTTCCTGGGCGATCTGCACCCGCTCGAGGTCGAGCTGGCCGAGCAGGGGCAAAATCAGCAGATGATCGTTGACTGGGATGAGCGGCGCGCTGAGGGCCGAGCGGGTGGCCTCAAGCTGCGTAATCAGGTCGGCCTGGCTCACAGCGATGGCGGTCATGCCGGCCAGCGTCAGCAGCAGGCGCTCCTCGTGCGGCCCGTAGACCGCCGCCTGATAGCTCTGGACATTGATCACTCCCTTGACCGCCTGATCGATCAGCATCGGCACCGTCATCCAACCCTGTGAACGTTTTTCGTTATCGCCAAAGGTGCTGACCGAAACTGTGTGCGAGGGAAAGCGCAGCGGGGCTTCCTCATTCAGTCGATCAAAGCGTAGGGGGGTGCCGTGATGGATCACCCAGCCAGTCGGGCGATCAGCAGCGTAGGTCCAGGGCGGTGCCGGTGGGTACTCCACATCCTCATCAATCAGGAGTTGGGTTTGCAGTAGCGACTGGCCTGGGATAATTAATGCTACAAAAAATGCATCAACTGGCATAATCTGCTTCACGTTGCGATATAAGCTGCGATACAGCACCAGCAGGTCACGGGGATTGTGGATGGCCCGACCGTACTCAGCGATCACATCGAGCTCGGTCTGGGCCAGCGTTAGTCGGTGGGCAAGTTCAGCGGTGGGTAGTTCGCTCATCAGCGTTTTCCTAATTGTGAGGTTTGAACACGCGGTATTCAATGATTATAGTTGATCTATGCCGCGATCAGGTGATGCTGTTGCACCTTGAGGACCGCGATTGCGGCATCATATTGCGCTTCGCGGATAAGAATATAGTCGGTGTCGTAGGTCGAGATGGCGAAAATGCTGATGCCGGCGGCGGCCAGCGGCTCGGCAACCGCGACCAGGATTCCAACCAGGGCAAAGTCAAACGGCCCGCTGAATTTAATCGCCCGCCAGCCGCGCTCGCACTGCGCCTCCGGCGGCACTACAGCATCCAGACACACCACCGAAAGCTCATCAGCCGTTCGGGTGATCGAGCAGAATGGCCCGCTCAAGGCCCAGGCTGGTATGGCCGCGTCCGGCGCGAGGCGACACACCGCGTAGCGTTCGGGCAGCAGAATCAGGGTGAGTTGCATTGTGGCTCCTGTGGATGTGAGGGATCGGGGATCGGGGGCCGGGGAGCGGGTATTCCAGTCCCTTCAGCTCGTTGCCTAGCCCCAACCTACTATTAGACTGGCGGTCAGGGATTGGTTGAGTGCACACCGATCCCCGACCCCTGATGCCCGATCCCCGGCGCCTACAGCTTCAGCCGCTGTGCCGCCAGAAACATTCCGAAGATTGTAAACAGGGCGTTTGGCACCGTCAGGCCAAAGTACTCGCGAATAAATGGCTCGCCGAGATAGGTGCTGAGATCGCTGAGGCTCATCCCCTCTTTGACCAGAATACCCCAGGCCAGCCCGACCAGGGCGGCGACCAGCACCGCGCCAGCGGCGGCGATCTGCAGCTGTGGGCTGCGGCGCTCGTTGGCGGCCCGCGCCACGCCCTCGCCGGCCAGCAGGCCGATCAGCAGCGCGAACCAGAAGCTCCAGTCGCCGAAATCGCCGGCAAACCGCAACTGGCCCCAGGCCACCCCGCTGAGCAGCCCGATCGCGGCGGCGACGCCCAAGGCCTTGAGATACTGCTGGCGGCTGACCTGCGAGAGCAGCGCCGGGACGAAATAGGTGCCGTCGCGGCCCCGTGCGGCCCCGGTACATTGCGGGCAGCGCAGCCCGATCGGCGTGCGGATGGAGCAGGCCAGGCAGATCGGGTCAAGACATTTTGAGCAGCGCAGGCTCGTGGCTTTCTGTGGGTGGTAGGTGCACTTTAGCTCGTCTTCTTCACCAATAATTGTTTGCATAATAACTCTATCAACAGTAAAACTGCCCCAATGAACGCAGTGTCCATCGGCGCACGCTCACCGCTCATCCTTGTGCTTGCGTGATTCCCGCCAGGCTGCCCAGCCAAACACTGGCACCGCCGTCATAATTCGGCGCCAGCGGCGCGGGTGGCGAATCAGTCGATATGACCATTCTAACCCCAAACGCCGAATGCTGCGGGGCGCCCGCGGGCGAATCCCGGCCAGATCGTCGAAGGTGCCGCCGACGCCAATCCCGAGCGGAATTCGCAGCCTGGCCCCGTAGCGCCGAATCCACAGGTCCTGGGCGGGCGCACCGTAGGCCACCAGGACGATGTCCGGGCGGGCGGCGCGAATCTGCTCGGCGATGGCGGGCTGGTCGGCGGGGCTGGGCGATCCCGCCCAGGTTCCGGCGATCACCACGCCGGGAAAGCGCTCGCTGAGGGCGGCGGCGGCCTTTTCGGCCACCCCAGGCGCGGCCCCAAGCAGAAACAGGCGCCAGCCGCGCTGGGCGCTCTCGGCCGCCAGCCGCTCGGTCAGGTCGATGCCGGTCACTTTCTGGCGCAGCGCCCGACCCTGCCAGCGCGCCGCGTACAGCAGCCCGGTGCCATCGGGGACGGCCAGCGTGGTGGCTTCGAGCGTGGCGTGAAAGGCCAGATTATGCTGGGCCGCCATCACAAACTCCGGGTTGACCGTGGCGATCTGGTGCGGGCCGCCGGCCGCAATCATCTCGGCGATCAGCGCGATGGTCTCGTCGAGCGTCACATCATCGACCCGCACCCCCAGAATCCGCCGCGACTGGATTGTGTCTGGCCGCACGATCAGCCTGCTCATGTTGGGTTGGCCTCGTCGGCGTTTTTGCTGCTGTGGCGCTCGGCCAGGGTCTGCCAGATCGCATCCGGCGAGACGCCCTGGTTGACCAGCAGCACATACAGATGGTAGATCAGGTCGCTGGCCTCGTTGCGCAGCTCGACGGGGTCGGCATTTTTCGCGGCGATGATCACCTCGGCGGCCTCCTCGCCGATCTTCTTGCCAATTTTATCCACGCCCTTTTCCAGCAGATAGGTGGTGTACGAGCCGGCTGGGCGGGTGCGGCTGCGCTCGATCAGCAGATCGTGCAGCTGGGCGCTGAAGGCGGCTGGCACTGGCGCAGCGGCGCTGGGCTGGCCGTCCAGGCTGGTGGCAAAACAGCTGCGGTCGCCGGTGTGGCAGGTTGGCCCGGCCGGCTCGGCCAGAATCAGCAGGGCGTCGCGGTCGCAGTCGGCGCGGGCGCTGACGAACTGCAGCAGATTGCCGCTGGTCGCGCCCTTGGCCCACAGCTCCTGCCGCGAGCGGCTCCAGAAGGTCACCTGGCCGGTGGTCTGGGTTAGTTGGAGCGACTCGGCGTTCATGTAGCCAAGCATCAGCACCTCGCCGGTCCGCGCATGCTGCACGATCGCCGGGATCAGCCCAGCTGAGTCGAATTTTAGTGAAAGCATAAAGATCCTGTTACAAAAGGAAGAAGGCTGAGCCGGTCGAAGCCAAAACACCAGGCTTCGACCGGCGCAGCCAGCGGTAACCCGCTAGTGCCGAAAGTGGCGGTTGCCGGTAAAGACCATCGCGATTCCGGCGGCGTCGGCGGCGGCGATCACCTCGGCGTCGCCCTGGGAGCCGCCGGGCTGCACAATTGCCACCGCGCCAGCGTCAATCGCGGCCTGGACGCCGTCGGCTTTGGGGAAAAATGCATCCGAGGCCAGCACGCTGCCCTGGGCGCGGTCGCCAGCTTTGCGCGCGGCGATCTGGACCGAGTCAACTCGTGAGGGCTGCCCGGCGCCCATGCCAACCAGCTGGTGGCCCTGCGCCAGCACAATCGCGTTGGACTTGACGAACGCGCAGGCCCGCCAGGCCCAGCGCAGCGCCGCCATCTGCGGCTCGGTCGGCTCGACCTTGGTCACCACGCGCCAGGCGGTGTCATCGTGGGCGACCAGATCGGTCTGCTGGACCAGCAGGCCGCCGCTGACCGAGCGGTAGTCCCAGCCTGGGCGGATCGCTGGCTCGGTCGGGACTTTGAGCAGGCGCAGGTTGGATTTCTCGGCCAGGATCTGCAGGGCGGTCTCGCTGAATTCCGGCGCGATGATCACCTCGTAGAAATATTTCTTCAGCACCTCGGCCAGCGCGCCGTCGACCGGCCGGTTGACCCCGACGATGCCGCCAAAGGCCGAGACCGGATCGCCGGCGCGGGCCTGCTCGTGGGCCGTCACCAGCTTGGCGTGCGAGGCCAGGCCGCAGGGGTTGGAGTGCTTGAGGATTGTGACGGTTGGCTCGGCAAAGTTCTGGACGATCTGCAGGGCGGCATCGGCATCCAATAGATTGTTGTACGACAGCTCTTTGCCCTGCAGCTGGGTCGCCTGGGCCAGCGTGTTGGGGGCCGCGCTGGCCGCCCGGTAGAACGCCGCCGGCTGATGCGGATTCTCGCCGTAGCGCAGGGTCTGCACCCGCTCCCAGGCCAGCGGCAGGACGGCGGGGAAGGTCTCGGTGG
>DAOTUS010000277.1:0-12161 GCA_034437415.1 Herpetosiphonaceae bacterium | reverse complement strand
CATTGGGTCTTGGATGTGGTATTTAATGAAGATGCGAGCCGGATTCGGACGGACCACGCACCGCAGAATATGGCCGTGTTGCGCCATATCACGCTCAATCTGCTGCGCCAGGAGCCGAGACGCGGCAGTCTCAAGACCAAACGCTTTCGCTGCGCCCTGAGTGAAGACTACCTGGCGCAGGTTCTTGGGATTTAGATGCGATTGCCCTGGTGATAGATTCATGTCTAATTGCCGCCTTATCAGGCGTGTGGTATAGTGGTGTTTGCATCAATGTCGCAGAGAGTACCCCACCATGAGCGTTATTGTTGTTGATGATCAAGTCGTCCACTACGAGACATTTGGGCGCGGGCGCCCGGTGTTATTTCTGCACGGCTGGCTGGGCTCGTGGCGCTATTGGATGCCCACGATGGAAATTGTTGCCAAAGATTTCCGCACGTACTCCTTCGATTTCTGGGGCTTTGGCGACTCCGATAAGACTGGCGGGATGAACGCTGTCAGTATCTCCAACTTCTCCGATCAGGTGATTCGTTTTCTCGATGCCATGGGAATTGAAAAGGTGCCGCTGGTTGGCCACTCTATGGGTGGTATGGTGGCGCTCAAAACCGCGATTCGCTATCCCAACCGGATCAGCCGGGTGGCGGCGGTTGGCGCACCAATTGTTGGCACCTCGCTCTCTGGCCTGCTCAAGCTCACCGACAATCAGTATGTGTCGCGGGCGATGGCGCGGGTTCCGGTGGTGACGAAGTTTCTGTTCCGCTGGTTTCTAGGCAATATCAACGACACCTCGTATGGCGAGATCCTCGACGATAGCGTGAAGCCAACCGAGGAGAGCTTGCGCCGCGCCGTTGGCTCGATGATGCGCACTGATCTGCGCCCCGAGCTGGATCAGCTCAATATTCCGACCTTGATTATTCACGGCGCCCGCGATGATATCGTCAACCCGAACCAGGCCGATATCTTCCTGCAGCGCGATTTGCCCAACACGCAGGTGTTTGTGATGTCGGAAAGTCGGCATTTCCCCTTTCTTGATGAGCCGGCTCAGTTCAATAAGGTGCTACAAACATTTCTCAAGCGCCCGATTACTGAAAAGCTCGCCGATACCGCTGCCTAATTTCTGTGGTGTTTCATGTCTGACGATAAACAGCCTCTGATCAATCGGTTAAAAAGTGTCGAGGGCCACGTTCGTGGGGTCCAGCGCATGCTCGAAGAAGATGCCTACTGCATCGATGTGCTGCGCCAGACCCTGGCGATTCGGCGGGCGCTGGAGAAAGTGGACACGCTGATTCTGGAGCGGCACCTGAATACCTGTGTCACCGATGCGCTGCGCTCCGCCGACCACAGCGCCCGCGATAACGCCATCGCCGAAATCCTCGAAATCTTCGCGGCCACCCGCGCTTAGTCGCCGCCCCTGGCTAAATGCTCCAGGCTTCAGGCCCTAAGCAGGCCGCTAGCCTGGAGCCAGCAACCCCTCATTCGGCCCTCCTTACTATGATACAATACCGTCTGTGATGAATGTAACAGGTGCAGCGCCGCTCCGTCTGGTGTGGCATAACGTGGCAAAAACCTACGGCTCGCGGCCGGTCTGGCAGCATCTGGCTGGCGAAATCCAGTCCGGCGAGGTGCTGGTTATTAGTGGGCCGAACGGGTCTGGGAAATCCACCCTGCTGCGGCTGTTCGGTGGCCTTGAGCAGCCAACCGTCGGCACGATTGAGTATATTCGGGGCGCGCAGCCGCTGACGCCCAGAGCAATGCGCCCGCAGATTGGCCTGGTCGCCCCTGAGATGATGATGTACCGCGAGCTGACGGCGCTGGAGAATCTGCAGTTTGTCGCGGCGGCGCGCGGGCTGGGGTGTTCGACTGCGGCGCTGCTGGAGCAGCTTGCGGCGGTTGGGTTGGCCGGGCGGACAAGCGAGCCGGTTTCTAGCTACTCATCGGGCATGCTGCTGCGGCTTAAGTATGCGCTGGCGCTGGTACATCAGCCGACGGTGCTGCTGCTCGATGAGCCAACGGCGATGTTCGACGAGGCTGGGCGGGCGCTGGTGGATACGATCATCACAGCGCAACGGCAGCGCGGCCTGACCATTCTGGCCACCAACGATCAGCGCGAGCTGGCCTGGGGCGACTTTGTCTTGAAGGTCGGAAGTGCCCTGCAATGAGTAATGATCGACCGGCTTCCCAGCCTTCGCGGGCGCTCTGGTCCGCCGCCTGGGCCGTGGCCAGGAAAGATGTGCGGATCGAGCTGCGCACCCGCTATGCGCTCAATTCAATGCTGCTCTTTGCCGTAACCACGGCGGTGATGGTCAGCTTTCGGCTGGGTCCACTCGGGGTCAGCCGGGACTCGCGGGCAGTATCAACCCTGGCGGTGCTGCTGTGGGTAGCGATTTTTTTCGCCGCGATGAATGGGCTCTCACGGACATTTGTCCGCGAGGAAGAGACCCGCACCGTGGCGCTGCTCCGGCTTTCGACGCCGCCGCTGGCGGTCTATCTCGGCAAGCTGCTGGTCAACCTTGGCCTGCTGGCGCTGCTGGAGACGCTGGTGACGCTGCTGTTTGTGGTCTTGATGAATGTGCGGATTGCCCAGCCCGGTCTGTTCGCCCTGATCTTAGGCTTAGGCGGCTTTGGGCTGGCTGGGGCCACAACAATCATCGCGGCCCTGGTCGCCAAGGCCGATGGCCGCAATGCGCTGTTTACCATTCTGGCCTTCCCGCTGCTGCTGCCGCTGCTGATCATTGCGGTTGAGGTGACCGAGGTGGCGCTGGCGGGGAGCAGCTGGAGCAATGCGCTCGGCGGGCTGCGGGTTCTCGCGGCCTACGCGCTGGCGCAGACGGTCGCCTCGCTGCTGCTCTTTGAGCTGACTTGGGAGAGCTAAAAGTAACGTTGATCTGCGAGTGATGGAGGGAACGATGGATAACGTTGGTGTTGACTGGACCTTGCTGTTGTTCCAGGTGCTCAATCTGCTGATCCTGCTGGCCTATGTGACGCTGGCTATGATGGCGCTCCGCCGCTTGGTAAAGGTGCAAAAG
Source organism: Herpetosiphonaceae bacterium (assembly GCA_034437415.1). GTDB lineage: Bacteria > Chloroflexota > Chloroflexia > Chloroflexales > Herpetosiphonaceae > JACCRK01. Next base: position 9,138 of record DAOTUS010000277.1, on the reverse strand, counting down.
CCACTTAAGCTCTATCTGCTGTGGCTGTTAATTATTCTGGCTGTGCCGTTTGCTGGCGCAACGCTCTTTTTGCTTGAACATCCCAAACCAGCTGCTGTCAGACCGCAAACTAGATGAAAGGATCTGGATGGGCGGGCGCTTGAAGGCTTTCCCGGCGCATCCTGAGATACGTGACTATGACTTCTGCACTTAAATTGCTCACTGGGCTGTGGCTGGCCGTGGTTGCGGCGGCGATGTTTCTGTGGGTGCCGGCCCACGAGGGGCTGGGGAACGTTGGCCGGATTGTGATCGTCCATGTGCCAACCGGCTGGCTGACCTCGGTGGCCTTTCTGGTCTCGGCGATCTACAGCGCGCTGTATCTGCGGCGTGGCCGGGCCAGCGATGATGCTCGGGCGCTGGCGGCAGCGGAGCTTGGCTTGATCTTCAGTGTGCTTGCGACCGTGACAGGCGCGATCTTCGCTCGGGTGGTCTGGGGCACGTTCTGGAACTGGGATCCCCGCGAGACAGCGATTGCCGTGTTGATGTTGATCTACGCGGCCTACTTTGCCCTCCGCTCTTCGATTGAAGATCTGACTCGCCAGCGGCGGCTTGGGGCGATCTATGCGCTGCTGGCCTTTGTTACGGTGCCGTTTCTGATTTTTGTCATTCCGCGCATCACCGACAGCACGCTGCACCCGAACTGCGCGATTCTCAACACGCCCAACTGCGAGGGGCTGACGTTCGCCGAGGGCGGCCGAGTGCTTGGTCAGGTCAGCGATTTTCGGCTGGAGCTGAAGGCGGTTGAGCAGGTTGGCACAACCACCGTTACCACGGTCGAGGTGCGCAACCCCGATGGCACCCTCACGACCTTGCGCCCGTCATTTGACCGTGCGACCGGCCGTCCGCTGGCGATTGAGCGCGTGCCCGACACCCTGCGCGAGCTGCAGATCAAAAAGCTCAGCGGGACGCCCGGCAGCCAGACCATCGAGCTGGCCCTGGCCAACGTCGGTAATGTTGGCCTGCTCACCGAAAGCCGCACCCTGATCACGTTTTTTGCCTCGCTGATTGGCTTCACCGCGCTGTTTGTCTGGCTGTGGAGCTTGCGGGCCAGCCTGCTGAGCATGCACGCCGAGCTCCAGGCGTTGAATTGAGACCGGAAAACTTTGTTACAATAGAGAATGATTTACATAAGGGATATTTAGTATGGATGGATTAATCGATCCAGGATTGGCGCTCTATGTGGCCGCAGCCGTTGCGGTGGTGGTCTGGCTGGGTATTTTCGTCTACCTCTGGCGGATCGATGCGCAGGCCAAAATGTTGCGCCGAATGCTCGACGAACAGCGCGAGCAGGCCGCGCCCCAGGCGCCCCCAACGCCACAGCGCCCTGAACGAATACAGCCTGAGCGTAAGGAGACCCGCAATGTCTGATTTAGAAATGCCGCCACGCCGCCCTTTTCTGGGCCTTAAACCGCTTCACTGGATTGGCCTGGGCCTGATTGGCCTGGCGATCTGGCTGGGGATCGGTGCGCTGGGCACATCGCTCACGCCCTACGTCAATGTTGCCGAGGCCAAGGCCGCCGGACGCGCCGTCCAGGTGATGGGCTATCCCCAGGGCGGCAGCTCTTACGCTGAAGGTGTCTTCCGCTTCACGATGAAAGACGAGCTGGGCCAGCCGATCGAGGTGATCTCCAGCCAGCCCAAGCCAGGCAATTTCGAGCAGGCCATCAGCGTGGTGGCAATCGGCGCCTTTGATCCTAGCAGGAACGTGTTTGTTGCCGACGACCTGCTGGTTAAGTGCCCATCGAAATATCAGGAAGAAGCCACCCGCTAAATGCGCAAGGCCGGATCGTGTGGACCCGCGTGATCCGGCCTCCTGTTACGCTGTTAAATCGTTGCTAGAGGTTCCTATGGTTCTATTTATGCTTGGCACATTCCTGATCGTGACCGCCCTGATCGCGGCGCTGACCGCAACAGTGTCGTATGTGCTGCTGATCGCTGGCCAGCGCCGCGCCCTAAGCTGGGGGCGCTGGGGCGTGCGGGTGGCAGTGCTGGCGATCAGCGCGGCGGCGCTTTTGCTGCTGGGGCTGTTTCGCTTCGGCCGCTACGAGTTTAGCTATGTCTACAACTACTCCTCGCTCGATCTCGAGATGCGCTATAAGCTCTCGGCGCTCTGGGCTGGCCAGCAGGGCTCGTTTATGATCTGGGCGCTGGTCGGGCTGCTGGCGGCGCCGCTGCTGATCCGGCGCTCGCGCGCCTTCGAGCCCTACGTGCTGATGCCGCTGATGACGATTCAGACCTTTATCATCACGTTTATGCTCATGCAGAACCCGTTTAAGCTGCGGCTTGATGTGGCCGGCAAGGTCATTCAGGCCGCCGACGGGCGCGGCCTCAACGAGCTGCTGCACAACCCCTGGATGGTGAGCCACCCGCCGATTTTGTTTATCGGCTACGGCCTGCTGGCTATCCCGTTTGCGTTTGCCGTGGCCGGCCTGTGGCGCCGCGACTACGACGGCTGGGCGCGCGCCGCGCTGCCCTGGACGATTGCGGCCTGGGTGGTGCTTTCGACTGCGCTGATCCTGGGCGGCTACTGGGCCTACGAGACCCTGGGATGGGGCGGCTACTGGGCCTGGGACCCGGTCGAAAACTCGTCGCTCCTGCCCTGGCTGACCGCCTCGGCGCTGATTCACGGTATGCTGGTGCAGCGCGCCCACGGCGGTCTGCGCCGCGCCAACTTCACGCTGGCGATTGTTACGTATGGGCTGGTGATGTACGCCTCGTTCCTGACCCGCTCAGGGGTGCTGGGCGATTTTTCGGTCCACTCGTTCACCGAGGATGGCCTGGGCACGGTGATGGCGGCGGTGTTGATCGCTGGTCTGGGAGTGTCGCTGTATCTGCTGGTGCAGCGCTGGCGCGATATTCCGGTCAACCAGCTTTCCGAGCGACTGCTCTCGCGCGATAGCCTGTTTGTCCTGGGCATGCTGACCTTTATTATCGTGGCGGTGATCGTGGGAATTGGCACCTCAATGCCGCTGCTCTCGCGGGTTCCCGGTCTACGCGATGGCCTGCGCGAAACGTTTGCCAGCGCCTTTGCGATCGATGCCAGCCAGGATGGCCGCTTCAGCCTCCAGCCAGCCTTTTTTCGCAAGGTGACGCCGCCGTTCGGTCTGGTCGTGATGACCCTGACCACGATCGCGCCGCTGCTCGGCTGGCGCGGCGGCAACCTGCGCAAGCTGCTGCTGGCGCTACGTCTGCCGGCGCTCGGCGCGGTGGTGGCGACGGCAGTTGCGCTATGGCTGGGCGTGCGCGAGCCAATCTCGGTGGCGTATGTTACGCTTGGCGCCTTTGCTCTCGGGACAAATCTACTGATGATTGTGCGCACCCTGCGTAGCGGCTGGATGCACCTGGGCGGCTATATCGCCCACATCGGCGCGGCTCTGCTGGTGATCGGGTTCGTCGGTTCGTCGGCCTACAGCTCCTCCGAGGAGCGCCTGACGATTAAGGTTGGCGAGACCCAGACGATTTTCAACCACGCGATCACGTTCGAGGGCTATGCCACCCGCGTCAACAACCAGGGTTCGGCCAAAGGTGTGATCGATCTGGCGGTTCAGCGGGGCGATCGCGGCGCGGTCCACGATGCGGCGCCACAGCTCTACCTCAATCCGCGCGATGGCCAGTGGATTCGCAACCCGGCGATTATTCGCGAGTGGTGGGGCGATGTGTATATCTCTCCCGGCGAGTATCTCAGCGAGGTCGACCCCAATCAGCTGACTCTGGCGCAGGGCCAGAAAGGCAAAATCGGGCCGTACACCTTTACCTTCCAGCAGTTTGACTACGCCACTCCGGCCGATCACGGGAGCGCAGACGCTGCCAGCCCCGCTGAAATTACGATCAAGGCCCGCCTGACGATGTACCAGGATGGCGCAGCGCCGATCACGATTGAGCCAGAGCTGCGGGCGGTGGCCAATGTCGGGAACGAGGCGGTGCCGTTTGTCCTGCCCGATGGCAACCAGGTCTTGCTAGGCGCCGTCGGCCTGGAGGCGCGCCAGATTCAGCTGGCGGTCCAGGGGCTCGATCTGCCGATTCAGCCAGCGCGGGCGGATATTTTTGTCAGTACCAAGCCCGCCGTGGCGATGGTCTGGCTGGGCACAGTGGTGATGACGCTGGGCGGCTCGCTGGCGGCAACCCGCCGCTTTATTGAACATGCGACCAAGCGCAAAACTGCTGCGGTCCGCGCCGCTGGTGGGATCACCAGCGAAGCCGGGGCGTCCTGACCCAAACCTGCGGTTCTGTGCCGACGCCGAAAAAACTTCTGGTGTTTTTCGGCGTCGCTGCTGCTTTAGACCCTGGGCTAACGAGGTTTTTGAAGATTAAATGATGACTATCAACGAAACATTCTATACAACATTGCAGGTTCCCGTCGACGCCGACCTGGCGACGATTGAGGCGGCCTATGCCCGTCTCAGCAGCCAGTACGACTCCGCAAAATTCCGTGATGTCGCGCCGGATCTGCGCGATCTGGCCGCCGTGCGCTATGCGGCGATCACCGCCGCCCACGCCACGCTGCACGATCCTGCCGCCCGCGCCGCCTACGATGCGCAGCTGGCAGCCGAGGCGCTGGAGACCGCCGAGACCGCCGAGATCGACTATCGCCCGCTGCCGCCGCGCCGCTCGAACGCTGCGGCGGTAAAGCCGATTACCCCGAGTGCCGCACGACCCTCACGCTGGCTGAATGGCTGGGTCGTGCTGGCGACCACGTTGCTGCTGACGCTGGCCGGAACTGCGGCGCTGGTCTGGTCTGGCACGCGGCCCGCCCCGGCCGCCAGCCCCGCCGAAATGCCGCTGTTTGCCGCCGCAATTATTGGCGAGATCGCCGACCCGGCCACCCGCGACCAGATCTTGAGCCTGGACGCCGCCGCCGCGCAGGGCCGCACGCTCGTGCAGCAGACGCCCAACGATCCGAATGTCTGGACATTTTTAGGCAACGCACACTTCGATTTTATCCAGACAATCTACGAGGTTGCGCCTGACGGCGAAGCGTATGCCCAGAACCTCAGCCGCTGGCTGGAGGCGAGCGAGGCCTACTCACAGTCGCTGACGCTCGATCCACTGCAGCCGATTGTGCGCTCGGACCGGGCGCTGGCCCTGATTCTCTATGGCCGCGGCTTTGACAACCCTGGCTACATCGCCGAAGGGCTGGCGGAGGCTGATCGGGCGCTGGCGGACGATGATCAAACCCTACAGGTGCTCCTAAATGTTGGGCGAGCCTATGCCCTGGCCGCCCCGCCACGCATCGCCGAGGCCCGCAATCTGTGGCAGCGAGTGATCGAGCTTGCGCCAACCAGCCCACAGGCCACCCAGGCCCAGAGCCTGCTTGATGGAGGAAAACCCTGATGACACCTGAGCATATTCTTGGACTTGCGGCTGACGCAACCAGTGACGATATTACGGCGGCCTACGAGCGCAAAGTGCGCGAGTACCAGGTCGATCCGACGGCGCCTGACGATGTGCGGGCGCTGGCCGCCGAGCGCCTGGCCGCCCTCGGCGCCGCCCGTGACAGCCTGCTGAGTCGGCAAAATTCGGCCCCCGCCAGCGGGCTTTCGCGGCGGGAGTGGCTGTGGATGGGCGCTGGCGTGGCGATTGCCGTGCTGGTGATTGCGCTGATCGCGGTGTTTACCCGCGACGCCACCCCGCAGACCGGCCTGGTGGCGATCGATCGGCCCGCCCCGGACCTGACGCTGGAGACCCTCGATGGCGGCACCATTCGGCTGGCCGATCTACGTGGCAAGATAGTACTGGTTAACTTTTGGGCGACCTGGTGTGAGCCATGCAAAGTCGAAACCCCCGATCTGGTTGCCGCCAGTGACGAGTTCCGCGATCGCGGCCTGGTGATTGTGGGGATCAATCTTACCGATCAGGATAAAAGTATGGACGAAATTCGGAAATTTGTGCAGCGCTACCAAATTACCTACCCGATTGCGCTTGATCGCGATCAGGAAGCACAACGGGCTTTTGCAATGTTTGCAATTCCCGTGAGTTATTTTATTGATTCTAGCGGTCGGATCCGTTATACTCGCACTACTGTTGTGACCCGCACAGATATTGAGCACGTATTACAAGAATTAACACCCTAGCGAGTCTAGACTGCGTTGGGTACATGTTTGGGAGATAACCGTCTATGGAACAACCGCTCATTATCGTCGTTGATGATGAACCTGATGTTGCACACATCCTCACCTTGCAGCTGACTGTGGAGGGCTATCGGGTGCAATCAGCGAACGATGGCCCGACCGCCATCGAGCTGGCCCGTACAGTCTCCCCGGATCTGATTATTCTGGATATTATGATGCCGGTGATGGATGGCTACGAGGTTTGTCGGCGGATTCGCGAGTTTAGCAGCACACCTATTTTGATGCTGACGGCCAATATTCAGGATCAGCAGGTCGCTTCTGGTCTGGATAGCGGGGCCGATGATTATGTGACCAAGCCCTACAGCGCGGTTCAGCTGCTGGCGCGGGTCCGGGCGCTGCTTCGCCGGGTGCCGCCGGTGCGGGCGATTATCAACGCTGGCGATGGAACCCTGCAGCTGGATCGGCAGCGCCGCGAGCTGAAAGTCAATGATAAGGTCATCGATCTGACCCCAACCGAGTATCAGCTGCTGATGCTGCTGGCCGAGAACGTTGGCCAGGTCGTGCCGCACGAAAAGCTCCTCAGCACCATCTGGGGCAGCGGCAAAGAGTCGGACCACGACTCGCTGAAGGTGTATATCTGGCACTTGCGCCGGAAGCTGGAAGAGAATCCTCGCCAGCCCAAGCTGCTGCTGACCGAGTGGGGAATTGGCTACCGTCTGGCTGAATAAGGGTAGCATCTTGCGAATATTCCACTAGAAAGCCGTGAGCGCCAGCGCGTTTGCGGCTTTTTGTTGCGACATCAGCCCGCCCGCCGCTCGTTCACGAGACTGATTCACGCTATGGCGAATAAATGGTATGATTCGAAAAAACGTAGGAGCTATGCACAATGTCTGTCTTGATCGCTAACGCCCTGGGAAAATGGTACGGGGCCGAACATATTTTTGATGGGGTGGCTTTTCAGGTCGCCCACGGCGATAAAATTGCCCTGGTTGGCCCAAATGGCGCTGGTAAATCCACGCTGATGAAGATTATCGGCGGCCTGGACGATGCCAGCGAGGGCGGCGTAAGTCGGGCGCGGGGCTTGCGGGTGACCTATCAGGCCCAGGAGGCCCAGTTTTCGCCGACCAGCACGCTGAGCATCGAGGCGCACGCCGCCTTTGCCGCGATCAGCGTCATCGAGAGCGAGCTCAAAGCCCTGGAGTCCCATATCGCCGATACCGATGCGCCCGACTGGGAGCGCAATATGGAGCGCTATGGCGAGCTTCAGCATCGCTACGAGCACGCCGGCGGCTATGAAAAAGAGTATCGGATTGAGCGCACCCTGCACGGCCTCGGCTTTGTGGCGGCCCAGTGGGATCAGCCGCTGGCCCAGTTCAGCGGCGGCCAGCGCACCCGCGCGGCCCTGGCGGTGGCGCTCCTCGGCGACCCCGATGTGCTGCTGCTGGATGAGCCGACCAACCATCTGGATATGGATGCCCTCGAGTGGCTTGAGGGCTTTCTCAGGGACTGGGAAGGCACGCTGATTGTGATCTCCCACGACCGCTATTTTCTCGACCGCGTCACCAAGCGCACCTGGGAGATGGACTTTGGCCAGCTCCAGGACTATGCGGCGCCCTACTCCAAATATCAGGCGATGAAGGCCGAGCGGCTGGAGCGCTATATGAAGGAGTATGCCGCCCAGCAGAAATATATCGCGAAAACCGAGGAGTTTATTCGCCGCTTTAAGGCTGGTCAGCTCTCCAAACAGGCCAAAGGGCGCGAAAAACGGCTCAACCGGCTGAAAAATGGCTGGGAGGGCGTGAACGGCTTTACCAAAGCTCTGGATGGGCCGCAGCGCCGCAAGGAGCTGAAGTTCGCCCTTGAGACCAACCTGCGCTCCGGCGAGATTGTGCTGGCGCTGGATCAGCTTGAGGTCGGCTATACTGCGCCGCTGATTAAATTCGAGGAGCTGCACATTATGCGCGGCGAGCGCGTGGCCTTCCTCGGCCCCAACGGCGGCGGCAAATCGACCCTGCTGCGCACCCTGGTCAATCAGCTCAAGCCGCTGGGCGGCGAGTGGCAGCTTGGGGCCAACGTTCAGCCCGGCTACTATGCCCAGGGCCACGAGGGACTGCACTTCGAGCATACGGTGCTGGAGGCGGTGCTAAGCCTCAACCCGGCGATGGGCGAGACCAGAGCGCGGACCCTGCTGGGCCGCTTTCTCTTCTCCAACGACGATGTCCACAAACAGGTCGGCGATCTGTCGGGCGGCGAGCGCTCGCGGGTGGCCCTGGCGCAGCTGATGCTGGGCAGTGGTAATTTCCTGATCCTCGACGAGCCAACCAACCATCTTGATATTCAGGCCCGCGAGGCCCTGGAGACGGTGCTGAACGAGTTCAACGGCACGATTCTGTTTGTCTCGCACGACCGCTACTTTATTGATGCGGTCGCCGACACCATCTGGATGCTGGAGGGGAACGGTGTGCGGCGCTTCCCCGGCAACTACACCGCCCTCTCCAACCAGCGCGAGGCCGAGCGCCGGGCCGCCGAGGAGCTGGCGCTGAACGCGCGCCGCGACGCTGAACGCCTGGCTAAATCGAACAAGCCGAGCCAGCCCCAGGCCAGCGGCGAGCGCAAACAGCTTCAGACCCTGGAGCGCCAGATCGCGCAGCTTGAGGCCCGTAAGGCGGCGCTCGATGCCGAGATTCTGCAGGCGGCCAACCAGCAGCAAAGCCAGCGCGTTGGCGAGCTTGGCACCGAGTACGCTACCGTGGAGGTTCAGCTCGGTGATTTTTACGATCGCTGGAGCGAGCTGGCGGAAAAAGTTTAGGGATCGGGGATCGGGGATCAGGGATCGGGGTTCGCGCATTCCAAAATAGGTAGAACTTCCTGCTTCATCCCCAATGGAGGGTTCACGAATAACATTATGGGATTAGTTTGACAATGTTAGATTACACGGCAAAGGCGCAGGATTTTGGATGAAGATGGACGCTTGGTGGATAACGATTGGGGGAGGGACGCCATATATGGCGTCCCTCCCGCGAATACGTGC
>DAOTUS010000276.1:0-9329 GCA_034437415.1 Herpetosiphonaceae bacterium | reverse complement strand
CGTAGCGCATGTGGTAGGGCCGCCACGCGCCAGCACGGGCCGGGCGAAACAGGGCCAGCGCAATCGCCTCGGCCAGCGGGCCGCTAACACGCACAATCCCCTCCCCGCCAATCCCCGGCGGGGTCGCCAGGGCCACAATCGTGTCGGAGTACAGCATTAGCGCGCTCTTCCTGGCGCTGGCAGGTTCGGGGGCAACTCCTGGCGGTGGCAAAAGCCGCAGCTTGGGGCGTAGCTGTGGTTGAATTTTGGCGCCTGGGTCAGCGCATTGTTGTGGCAATCCTTGCAGGCCGCGACCGGGACCGCGAGATCGTGCCCGGCCAGCTTTTTGATATCCGGGGCGTAGGCGGCGGCAATCCCCAGGCCCCAGGTGGTCAGAATCACTAGCACCGTGATGGCGTACATCAGGCGCATTGGCGTGCTGCGCATCAGCTTGCGGTAGCGCAGCCGCGCCGCCTGTTTATCGAAGGCCGGCGGGCCAGCCTCCGGGGGTGATTCGGTGGGCAAATCCGGGGGCGACGGTGGTGAGTCGCTCATAAAAACCTCAAAATCTATGCACTTAATCCTTCGCGTATAATATCACAGGGCAGCTAAAATCTTGACCAATACTTTTTTTGTGGGTATAGTACAGTCAGCCACCCAAGTACATATGGCCTGTCCTCGGCTCAAAGAGGATGTTTGGTGGAGACAGTCGCAGTGATGCGGCTTTTTTAGTTTAGTTTTGCTCAGGGAAACCCGTATCCTGACAGAAAGGAGGATCTGATGGCGCTTTCGACCATAGGCCAGACCGCCACAGCCCTGCCGCCAGCCGCAGCGACGGGCGCTGGGATGTCGCCGTTCATGCAGCTGGTGCTCGCGCTGGCGGTGCTGATCGCCGCCGCCAAAATCGGCGGCCTGCTCTCGATGAAGCTCAAGCAGCCAGCCGTGCTGGGCGAGCTGATGGTGGGGATTGTGCTGGGGCCGAGCCTGCTAGATTTCCTGCATCTGCCGTTTTTTACCAGCCCGGTGCTCCAGGCCACCGTGTTTGAGATCGCCGAGCTTGGCGTGATTCTCCTGATGTTTGTGGCCGGCCTGGAGGTCAAGCTGCCCGATCTGCTGGCGGCGGGCAAGGTCTCGACCTCGGTGGGGATTTTGGGGGTGGTTGTGCCGCTGCTGGGCGGCTTTGCGCTGGCCTGGTTCTGGCCCAACGGCTACAGCTGGGAAAAAAGCCTGTTTATCGGCATCCTGCTCACCGCCACCAGCGTGTCGATCTCGGCCCAGACGCTGCTGGAGCTGGGCAAGCTGCGCTCGCGGGTCGGCCTGACCTTGCTCGGCGCGGCGATCGTCGATGATATTCTGGTGATTGTGATTCTGTCGGCGTTTGTGGCGCTCACGGCCAGCGCTGGCGGCGGCCTCGCCACGGTCGGGCTGATCATCGGGGTCATGCTGCTATACTTTGTGGTGATGACGGCACTGGGGCTGCGCGTGCTGCCGTGGATCACCCGCCGGGTCGCCAAGCTGCCAATCAGCCAGCCGCTGATGAGCATGGCGGTTGTGCTGGTGCTGCTGGCGGCCTGGAGCGCCGAGACCCTCGGCGGCGTTGCCAGCATCACCGGGGCGTTTCTGATTGGCATTTTCCTTGGCCGCACGCCCTACCACAATCGAATTGAAGATGGCATGCAGACGATGACCTACGCCTTTTTTGTGCCGATCTTCTTTGCCAGCATCGGCCTGCACGCCAATATCTTCAGCCTGCCCAGCTCGCTGGTGGCCTTCGCGGGCGTGCTGTGTCTGGTGGCGATTGCCACCAAGCTGATCGGCTGTGGCCTGGGCGCGCTGCTTGGCGGAATGTCACGCTCCGAGTCGACCCAGGTCGGCCTTGGGATGATCTCGCGGGGCGAGGTTGGCCTGATTGTGGCCACGGTTGGGATTCGCGAGGCGATTATCAGTGAGGATATTTTTGCCGTCACCGTGCTGATGGTGCTGGTCACCACGATTGCGACGCCGCTGCTGCTGCGCTGGGCCTTCAGCCGCGCAAAAAGTCCGCCAACGCTAGAAGCCGCCCCGCAGGAAGCCGGCGGTGGCGTTTAGCCGAATCGACTACGGTTGTGCCTATATGTGTATAGAGGAGGCCAGATGGAAGCCGTTGTTTTAATCCTCAACGATGTGGATCTGCTCAATGAGGTGCTGCGGGCCTGGGACCAAATCGGGGTGCGCGGCGTGACGGTGCTGCGCTCGACCGGGCTGGGTCGGATCGGCAACGCCCTGTATCGCGATGATACGCCGCTGTTTCCCTCGCTCAGCGAGCTGCTGGAGCGCGACGCGCTGCATCACTTCACCCTGCTCAGCGTGATGGATTCCAGCCTGGTTGATCAGATTATCGCGGTCACCCAACAGATCACCGGCCCGCTCACCGCGCCCAACACCGGCGTACTGTTTACCTATCCGGTCAGTCGCGTCATCGGGGGCATCATGTAGCGTTGGCTGGTCGGTCGGCCACATGATTGGGAACGTGCCGTAGAGAGCCAGTAAACGCCTCGCCGAGTCCTCGGCGAGGTGTTTAGGCGGGCAAGTCGGCCAGAATTTCGCGCAGGTCGCGCAGCACCCGGCAGTCGGTGCGCGGCGCCCGCCCGGCCCGGTCGATCAGGGCGGCCTGCATGCCCACGGCGCGAGCGCCCAGCACATCGGCGAAGTAGCTGTCGCCAATATGAATAATCTGCTCGGCGGGAACGCCAGCCCGATCAACCCCGAGGCGATAGAGATCGCTCAGCGGCTTGGCGAAGCCAGAGTCGGCCGAGCCAACCACAAAATCAATCCAGCGACTGAGGCCGGTGGCGTGCAGAATTGGTCGCAGCGCACTGGACCAGTCCGAGATCACGCCAATTTTCACCCCGCGCTCGTGCAGGCCCATCAAGGTTGGCTCGACATCGGGGAAGGGCTGCCAGTTGCCGGGCGTTTCGTAGTGGGCGATCAGGGTGTTGGCGAGCGTCAGATGGTCCAGCGTCGGATCGAGGCTGCTAAACAGATGCTCGTAGAAATCCAGCCACAGGCGCCGAATAGTCGCGTCGGAGCTCCAGTCGCCGTTCTCCAGGGTGTGGTAGCGGTGGTGATACCAGTTTCCAGTGCGGCGCTGGGCCGCGTGGAGCGCCGCCGGATCGACCGCATGGCCCAGCTCGGCCAGCACGCTGGTGATCAGGTCGTGCGCATTGGTGCGCTCATCGATCAGGGTAAAGCCAACATCAAAACAGACAACTGGATACATAGCAGCTCAATATCCCAACCCAAAAATCAAACGCCAGAAGCCAAGCTGGCCTCTGACGTTTGAATGTGGATTTGCACAGGTTTAGCCGACGAAGAATGCTTCGTTCTTGGCGGTGAACATCACCCACTGCTCAGGAACTGAGTCGCCCGAGAAGATTGCGCTGACCGGGCACTCTGGCTCACAGGCGCCACAGTCAATACACTCATCAGGATTGATGTAGTACTGATCTTCGCCCTCGTAGATGCAGTCAACTGGACAAACCGCTACACACGCCGCATCTTTCGTCCCAATACATGGTTCCGCAATTACATACGTCATTGATCCGATCCTCCTAGGCAACATTACGTCGTGATTGTAGCAAGCATCAGGCCATGTTTCTGTAACTTAAGTCCCACACTTAGAATGATTCTCAGTAAACACGGAGAAATCAGTTTTTAGCGGGCTGAACCCCCAAAATCCCGCGTGACGAGACCTGAGGCGGCCCAATCTTGGGGTGAGGAACGGTCATCAGAGCCGAGATAGGATCAATGGTTCTGTTCGGGTGGGAAGAGTGATGATACAGTATATCGGCCTTAGAGCAGGCGAGGAGAGAGCGACTACTGCCCACCGCCTGGCGCGGATAGGTCTAGCAGGAAGCCAGTAACAATGTCGAGCGACACCCTCAACCAGACCCTTGAAACCCAGTTGGCCCAATCTACCGATCCAGGCCAGCGGATTGAACTGCTCAACGCCCTGGCCGCCAATCTGCGCCACAGCGACCTGGAGCGCGCCTGGGCGATCAATCGGGAGGTCGAACAGCTGGCCCAGAGCGCCGATTTCGCCGCGCCGAACTATCAAGGTCTCGCCGACTGTTTCTACTGGCGGGGCAAACTCTATTCGCTGCAGTCCGACTACGAGCAGGCCCTAATCTGCTTCTATCGCGCCCTGGCCTACGCCGAGCAGGCCGCGGCCCAGGGCTGCGTTGACCCGCCGCCGAGCGTGGCCCGCTACGTCGATGCGGCGGACCAATTTCTCGAACACGGCGCCACGATCAGCGCCATTCACAATGTGCTGGGGATTACGCTGGTGCTGCTGGAGCAGTTCGACGAGGCGCTGCGCCACTACATGCAGGCCTGGCAGCTGGTCGAGCGCAATCAGGACCACTGGATTAAAGTCCTGCTATGCAACAACATTGGCTATCTGTACCGCGAGATCGATAATCCGGCCCAGGCCGCAAGCTACCTCGAACAAGGTCTGAAGCTGCTGGGCGAGTTTCCGACCACCACCGCGCTCCAGCGGCTCCAGGCCACCCTGCTGGATAATTTCTGCTGGTGCGCGGCCCAGACCGCTCAGCCGGCCAGCGCGATTGAGTATGGTAAGGAGAGCCTGCAGCTCTTTCAAACGATCGGCTGGCAGCAGGGCGAGGCTGAGGTGCTCAACTGCCTGGGGATGGTCTACCAGCAGATCGGCGACTATGCCCAGGCGCAGGACTATTTTGCCCGCGCCGCGCAGGTCGCCACCGCCATTCACTCGAATGTCGAGCTGGTCTGTGCGCTGATCAAAAGCAGCGAACTGCTGCGGCTGCACGGCGATCCCGCCAGCGCAATCGCCCAGCTGCTCCAGGCGCTGACCCTGACCACCTCGCAGAAGCAGCTGTTTGAATGCCATCTGCTGCTGGCGGAGCTGTACGAGGATGCCGAGCAGTATGCGGCGGCGCTGCAGCACTACAAGCAGTATCAGACCTTGAAAGAGCAAGTGTTTAACGAGAAATCCGACCAGCGCCTGAAGGTGCTGCAGGTGGTGCATCAGCTGAAGCAGGCCCGTAAAGAGGCCGAGATGTATCAGCTGCGCAGCGCCACGCTGGAGCTGGAGATCCAGGAGCGCACCCGCGCCCAGGCCGAGCTGGAGCGGCTGGCAACCACCGACTCGCTGACCGGGCTGTACAATCGACGGCATTTTTTTGGGCTGGCGCAGCGCGAATATGTGCAGGCCCAGCGCTATCAGCGGCCCCTGGCGGCGATTTTGCTCGATGTGGACCACTTTAAGGATGTCAACGATCGCCACGGCCATGGGATTGGCGATCAGGTTCTGTGCGCGGTGGCCGCACTCATCCTGGAGACAATTCGCCAGGCTGATATCGTTGGCCGCTACGGCGGCGAGGAGTTTGCCCTGATTTTGCCCGAGACCGATCTGGCCGGGGCGCTGATTATCGCCGAGCGCCTGCGAACTCGCATCGCCCAGCACACCGTGTTCGCCCACCACACGCCGATCACAGTCACCGTGAGCCTGGGGGTCGCCCAGATTGATCTGGCGGATCCCGATCCGCTTGAGACGCTGATTCAGCAGACCGACCACGCCCTATATCAGGCGAAGCGGGCCGGGCGCAATAAAACCCGTGGATTTAAGCTGTGAGGACAAAATGCCGGCAGCCCTCGTGGTCCGTCAGGCGTGGATTGCTGATCGTTGGCTGAGCCTGTCGAAGCCAAACCCTGGGCTTCGACAGGCTCAGCCAACGGGGCAGCCCTAGCCGATCTGGTGGGCGATCTGGGCGGCGAGCTCGGGGTTGTGCCACAGGCCGACATCGAGCAGCACGGCGGCGGCGCCAGCGGTGCGCATGGCCTGGGCCTCGGCGCTGGTTGCGGCGCTGGCGAGCAGCGGTTTATCGGTCAGGCCGCCGAGCGTGCGGGCACCCGCCAGCAGCAGCGGGTGGGCCGCCGGGCCAACAATCCGGCCCTCGGCCAGGGTTGGCCCCGCCACCGCGCGGCTGCCGCGCCCAAGCACCAGGGCATCAACCCCGCTCAGGGCCGCGATCAGCGCTGGGAGCGGCGGCCCATCCAGGGCGATCTCGGCCAGCAGCGGTTTGCGCCAGTCGCGGCGGGCGGCGGCCACCAGCTCCTCGGCGGCGCTGGCTGCGCCAACCAGCGTCAGATCGAGCAGCAGCGCCTGGTGGGACTCGGGATCAAGCTCGGCCAGCAGCTCACGAATCTGCTGGCCCGACTCGGCGTGGATCGCCACAATCACCGGCCGCTTGAGCGCGGCCCAGCGGGCCAGATCGCGGCGGGCCTGGCTGAGGCTGCGTCCGCCAGCGGGCCAGAGCACGCCCGCCGGGGTTTCGTGCCACCTGGCGGCGGGCTGGGCGGTCGGCCAGAGCACGTCGCTGACAATCGCGCCGACGCCGTCGGTGGCGGCCAGCCGCTCGATCCCGGCGCCACGCAGCCCGGCGCGGGCCACGCAGGGCCAGCGCAGCGGCAGGCTATAGGGGTTGTGGGGCGCAAGATCGAACATCGGGCCTCTCGCTAGCGAAACAGCAATGGGAGATCCAGCCGAGATTGTGGGTTGCCAGCCGGTGTGGTCGGCGTTGCCGACGTCATTGTCGGCGAAACGGGCGTGCGCGTCAACGTGGCGGGCGGGGATTCCGTGCGTAGCCAGGCGGCTTAAGCCCAACGTCCCCAGCGCCGATCAAGCGCTGGGGACGTTCTGTCGCGATCAACAGAGTGTGGATTTTAGGTCAATTAGTTGATACTACTGCGCGAGTGCGATCCATTCATCCGCATCGCCTGGCGCACCCCGCTTTGCAGATCGGCGCAAATCTCCAGCTCCTTGAGGTGCAGGCCCAGGCTCACAATTGTTTCGGCGATCTCCGGGCGAATCCCGACCAGGATGCTCTGGGCGCCGAGGAGCTTAATCGCCTGGGTTGTCTGAATCAGGGCCTGGGCGATCTGGGTATCAATGACCGGCACGCCAGTGATATCCATAATCACCACCCGCGCCCGATGGCTATCGATCGCCGCCAGGATTGCGCTGGTCATCGCGGCAGCGCGGTGCTGATCGAGCTCGCCGATCAGCGGCATAATCAGAATCCCCTCCAGCACCGGCACGACTGGAATCGAAAGGCCGCGAATAATCGTTTCGAGCTGCTCGCGAGCCTGCGCCGAATCCTGCAGGTTGGTCAGCAGCTGGCTGCGCTCCTGCAGCGTATGCTCCAGCTCGGCGGTGCGCTCGGAGACGCGCAGCTCCAGGCCGGCCTGGGTCTGACGGATCTCCTGGCTCATGGTATTGAACGATTGGGCCAGCAGGCTGATCTCGTCGCGGCCCTGCACATTGACCGGCTCGGAGTGGTCGCCGCCGGCGATGCGGCGGGCGCCCGCCGTCAGCGCCGAGATCGGCCCGGCGATCTTGGTGGCCTGGTAGAGCCCGACCAGCGCGGCCACAACCAGCGTGATCGCCGTAATCGCCAGGCTGAGCGTGATCACCTGGCGTGGGCCAGCAAAGGCCTCGTCAACGTTCATCTCAGCCAGCAGCCCGGCCTGAAGCTGGGGCACCCAGCGATACACCCCAATCACATCCTGGGGCGGCGAGCGATAGTCGGCGTAGATTGCCGAGCCGTTTTGCCCGGACAGCGCCCGATCGATGCCCTGGCTGTGATAGCTTTGCTGCATCACATTGCCGGGAAAGCGACTGGGCGTGAGCAGATAGTTGCTCTCCAGACTGACCAGATAGGTCTCGCCGCTCTCGCCGAGGCCGCTCCGCTCCAGCATAATGTCAGCGAGGACCGCCAGGTCCAGCTCGCCCGCCACCACCCCCAGAATCCCGCCAGTGGGGTCACGCAGGGGATACGACACCACGACAACCAGATCGCTTGTGCCCACCGCATAGTATGGTGGCTGAATATGTGGCGTGCGCACACTTTGCGTAAAGTAGGGCTGTGAGCGCACCGTTTTGCCGATCTGGATGGCATCCGACGAGGCCAGAATGCGGCCATCCAGGCTGTAGAAGAAGATCTGTTTGTAGTGCAGGTTGGAGGCGGCGCTGCTGGCCTGGGCCGCCACAATCGCCTGCAGCGTCTGGTTCAGCGGCGGGGCGGCCTGCTCGGGGTTGGCCAGCACCGCCAGAAGCTCGGCGTTCAACGGCTCGATGGCCAGCACCTGCAAGGCGGTCAGATTATCGTTGAGCCAGCGCTCGATCTGCGACTGTTTCAGCTGCACGACCGAATCAAGCTGATTGATCGTCTGGCGCTCGGACTGGCGGCCAAACATAATCAAGGCCAGGGGCTGGCTCACCAGAAGCGGAATAATCGCCACCCCAATCAAAAGGCCGATCAGGCGCCAGCGAATCCGATGGCGCCGGGGGATGGTCGTCTGCGGATTGATCGTTATCTGTTCGCTCATGGCACCCATTGTATCAGGCATTGGGCTACTTACCGTAGACGCGATTCACGAAGCTCAAATTATACGCCTGCGTAACATCACCTGGGGCGCTCAGGAGCTGCTGGTCGAGCAGATTTTGCTGGGTGCTGGCCCAAACCGCTTCGGTCATCATCGCGGTCTGGCTGCCGGCCGGCTTGATCAGCGGCACCGAGGCCAGCATTCCGGCCTCCTGGAGCGCCTGGAGCTGGGGCGGCATTGTGGCGCCATAGTCGGCCACCACCTGCTTGGCGGCATCCTGCGGATGGTCAATGCTCCACTGCAGGCCCTGCGACAAGGCCCTGACAAACGTCTCAACGACTGCGGGCTTTTCCGCAATCATCTTCTCGGTGGTGAAGACCACGTTGCTGTAGATATCAATGCCGTAGTCGCTCAACAGCATGACATTGATATCGTCGCGCTGGGCGCGGGCCTGGGTGGCCTCGTGGGTGATAAACGAGTGGAGCGCATCGATCTTATTGTCGAACAAATCCTGCACCGCATTTTCGGGCAGCACCGAAACCTCGGTAATCCCGGTGGCATCAATATTTTCCGACTTCAGCAGCGCCTGATAGCTGACGTACACCGTCGTGCCGGGCGGGGCAATCCCAATCCGCTTGCCAGCCAGGTCCTGGGGCCGCTGAATATTGGCGGATTTGAGCGAGATCAGGGCCACCGGGCTGCGCTGGTACACGGCCGCAATCGCCACAATCGGCATGCCTTCGGCCCGAGCGCGCAGAATAACATCGGCCCCGGCGATCCCAAAATCGGCCTTGCCGCTGACAACCTGGGCCACTGGATTGATATACTGGCCGGTCGCATCGAAGCCACCGCCATCAATGCGGAGATTAACGCCCGTGCTGGCCGCAATATTATTCTGCTGATTGATCGTTTAGATGCCGGCTAAATCAATGCTGTGGAGCCAGGAT
>DAOTUS010000275.1:0-8251 GCA_034437415.1 Herpetosiphonaceae bacterium | reverse complement strand
ATCAGCCTGGCCCCGCAAGGCACCAGCAACAGCAAGAAGGTCTACTTCGCCTACGACAAGAACGCCGCGCTGGTCGGCGGCTTGACGGTCAATGCGCGGCGGGTTGGCCTGTTCTGGGTGGATAGCGCCACCGCCACATCGAATGCCTGGACGCTGTTTGATGCGGCGGTAAGCTGGGCCACCGCGCCGTAGGCGGGCGCATCACATCACCGCGCTAACGCACCTGCAAGGTGGCGTCAACCACACCGGGGCGAGCATCAGCATGATGCCCGCCCTGTCTTTTCTGCCAGAAAAAATGATTGGAAAGCTCTAAAACCCACGAGCTGCTAGCTACCAGCCACCAGCCACTACTCCCCCGGCACCGTCAGCTGAAAGTGCGCCCCCGCGGCGGCGGGCAGCAGGATGGCGCTGCCGCCGTGGGCCTCGACAATTGTGCGCACAATCGCCAGGCCCAGCCCCGAGCCACCGTCGGCACCGCGGATGCCGCGCTCCCAGACGGCCTCGCGCAGATCGGGCGGGATGCCCGGTCCGCTGTCGACCACATCGATCACCACGCCGCGCTCGGCGGGCCGGGCGGTGACGGCAATTCGGCCGCCGGGCGGCGTGGCCCGCAGCGCGTTATCGAGCAGATTGAGCAGCGCCTGCTTGAGCCGATCGCGGTCGCCGCTGACGATCAGCGGCGGGGTCAGCGCGGTGTGCAGCGCCACCCCGCCGCGCTGGGCACGTCCGGCCAGATTGGCGCTGATCTCGCCGATCAGCTCGGCCAGGTCGACCGCCTGGGCTGGCCCAAGCTCCAGCGTGGGCGCCGAGTCGTTGCGCAGCAGCTCATCGGCCAGCCGGGCCAGCCGGGCGATCTCGCCCTGCATTGCGGCCAGCGCTCTGGTCTGCTCGGGGCCGACCGGCGCGTCCTCGACATTTTCCAGATAGCCGCCGAGCGCCATCAGCGGGGTGCGCAGCTCGTGGGAGATATCGCGGTAGAAGCGGCGCTGGGCCGCCGCCTGGGCCTCGATCCGGGCCAGCCGCTCGGCCAGCTGGTCGGCCATCTTGTTCAGCGCGCTGGTCAGCTGCACGATCTCATCGGGGCCGCGCACCGCCGCCCGCTCGGTGAGATCGCCGGCCGCGACCCGCTCGGCCATCGTGCGCAGGCGGCGGATAATCCGCGCCAGCCAGCGGGCCACAAACACCGCCCCGACCACCCCGGCCCCGAGCGCGATCAGGGTGAACTGGCCGACGACCCGCTGGAGCACAACGGACAGCCGCTGCTCCTCCGCCAGGCTGTGCGAGACCTCGACCACGCCAACCACGCGGCCGTCCCAAACCACCTGACGCGCCCGATAGCGCCGGGCCTGATCCTCGGAGAGCAGCACGCGGGGCACGCTGGAGGTGAGCAGGGTGGCCGCCGCCCGGCTAGGAAACGGCGGCGCCGATCCGCTGGCGCCAAAAATTTGCCCGGCG
The DNA here is from genome assembly GCA_034437415.1 of Herpetosiphonaceae bacterium. GTDB lineage: Bacteria > Chloroflexota > Chloroflexia > Chloroflexales > Herpetosiphonaceae > JACCRK01. The sequence goes on along the minus strand of DAOTUS010000275.1, from coordinate 6,796 downwards.
GTGCCAAAGACCCGCACCGCCACGCCGCCGGAGCCGACCGAGCGCGTGATCAGGACCGGCGTGATCGCCTGCAGGTTGCCGGTGGCGGCGACCAGCTCGTTGGCCAGCGTGGCGTAAAAATCGGCCTGGTTCTCCAGCTCGGTGGTGCGCCGATCGGCCTCGTACGAGCGCACGCCGACCAGCAGGCCGCTGGCGAGCAGGGCCATCGAGATCGCGGTGACGAGCAGTGAGGTGAGCGCCAGGCGTACTACCAGCGGCAACGCCCGTCGATGGGGGATCCAGTGGGCTAGTTTCATGTCTCTATTATAGGGTGTTTTACCCGCCACGCTGAAGAGAATATGCTATGATAGCGCCTGAATACAACACAAGGACATTGTGCAATGCACCATATTTTCAGGCCAGCCACTGGATTGATGAATCGACTGACCTATCCGCAAAAGTTTTTGCTGATCAGCCTGCTGTTTCTGCTCCCGCTTGCAGTTGGCCTGACAATATTGATTAGCCTGCTCAATACTGATATGGCGTTTGCCCGTAAAGAGCTTGATGGCACCGCCTACCTGCGGCCGCTGCGCACGCTGCTGGCGCATACGATTGAAGAGCAGCTGCTGGCCGAGCGCTATTTCAGCGGTGAGACCACGCTTGAGCCACAGGTGCTGGCCCAGCACGAGCAGCTTAAAGCCGATCTCGCCGCCCTGAGCGCGGTTGAGGCTCGGCTCGGCCCAAGGCTGGGCACCTCGGTTCAATACGAAACCCTGCTGAATCAGTGGAATCGGCTGGACGCGCAGCTCCTGCTCCGCTCGGTGGCGGACAACAGTGCCGCCCACGGGCGCTTTATCACCACAATTCGCGACCTGATGAACCGAGTCGGCGATCAGTCCAACCTCATTCTCGACCCCAGCCTCGACACCTACTATCTGATGGATACGGTGCTGCTGGATCTGCCCGAAAGCCTGGATCTGCTGGCCCAGACTGCCGGGGTGGCCGGGCCGATCGCGGCCCGCCGGGCGCTGCTGGAGGGTGAGCGCAATCGCCTGACGGTGCTGTATGGCCTGGTCCAGGCCAATAGCGCCAGCCTCGATCACGACCTGAAAATTGCGTTCAACGAAGATCCCACCGAGACGCTGCGCCCAGCGCTCTCCCGGCCAACCCAGGACTTTACGGCGGCCGTCACCACGCTGCTGGCCAGCCTCGATAGCGGGATAATCCAGCCCGCGCAGGTGCAGCTGTCCCCGGCGGATTTGCGCGGCCAGGTCGAGGCATCCCTCACCGCCAGCTTTGCGCTGTGGGATCAGAGTATTGGCGAGCTGGATCGGCTGCTGCTGGCGCGGATTCGGGCAGCTTCACGACAACGGTTGATCGTGCTGGCCCTGTCCGGGCTGGCGGTGCTGGTCACGGTCTATCTGCTGGTGGGCTTTTATCTTGGCACGATGGGCACAGTTGGCGCCTTTCGGCAGGCCACCGCCAGCATGATCAGCGGCGACTTTTCCCAGCAGGTTAAGCTGGCCACCCGCGATGAGCTTGGCAGCGTGGCCAGCTCGTTCAACGCGATCGCCGCCGCGCTGGTTGAGTCGAGCGCCCAGCGCCAGGCGATTGTTGAGCATGCCACCCACGCCATCCTGACCTTCGATCGGCGCGGCGTGATCGATTCGCTCAACCCGGCGGCCGAGCGGGTCTTTGGCTCCCCCGATCTGGTGGGCCAGCCGATTACGACGTTGCTCGGCAACAACCTGGGCGCGCTGCAGACGGTCGCCAGCATTCGCGAGATGCCTGGACACCGCCACGATGGCACGGCGTTTATCGCCGAGGTGGCGATTGGCCAGGCCCAGAGCCAGGCGGATCACCCGGTCTGGATTGCGTTTGTGCGCGATATCACCGTGCGCAAGCAGGCCGAGGCCGAGCGCAATCGGCTGCAGGATGAGATGATTCGGGCCCAGGCGATGGTGCTGGCCGAGCTGTCGATGCCGCTGATTCCAATCACCAGCGCCGTGATGGTGATGCCGCTGATCGGGGCGATGGATAGCGAGCGGGTCAGCCAGCTCCAGGCCACGCTGTTCCACGGCATCGAGACCCAGCGGGCGCGGATTGCGATCGTCGATGTGACCGGGGTTCCGGTTGTCGATACGCATGTGGCCCACGGTATCATCAAGGCCGCACAAGGGGTACAATTACTGGGCGCCGAGCTGGTGCTGACCGGGATTCGCCCTGATGTGGCCCAAACTCTGGTCGGGCTTGGGGTCGATCTCAATGCCATTACCACCCGTAGCACCTTGCAGAGCGGCATCGCCTATGCCTTGGGTGGGCGCCTGTAACCCATTCGATCAGGCAACGTACCGAATTCTACACCGTGTATTTGCTGGGCCGCTGGCCTGGAAGGAGCGTATGGATGTTTAAACGTCTATCGATCATGCTGATACTGCTGATTGTTGGGCTGGCCGCCTGTGGCGAGAATAGCGGCGGCGGCGGCGGCTCAGGCTCATCAACCACCCGGCCGGTCTCCAGCGACGAGCTACTGATTACCCTGGCCTACAGCCCCGAAAAAGAGGACTGGCTCACCGAGCGCTTTGAAGTTTTTAACAGCCAGCGGATCGAGATCAACGGCAAAACGATTGTGGTCCAGGGCTCGAACGTCTCCTCCGGCGCGGCCCGCACCCAGATTCGCAACGGCGCGCTGAAAACCACCATCTGGAGCCCATCGGCCTCGACCTGGCTGGAGGTGCTCAAGCTGGAAACCAACAACCCCAACATCGCCGAGCCGAACCCGCAGCCGCTCGTGCTGACCCCGGTGGTGATCTCGATGTGGAAGCCGATGGCCGAGGCGCTGGGCTGGCCCGACAAAGATATCGGCTGGAGCGACCTGCTGGAGCTGATCAACGACCCCGAGGGCTGGGGCAAGTACGGTCACCCCGAGTGGGGCCAGTTCTCGTGGGGCCACACCGACCCTGAGATCAGCACCACTGCGCTGTCGACGGTGCTGGCCGAGCTGTACGCCGCCACCGGCAAGACCAGCGACCTGACCGTCGCCGATGTCCAGTCCGAGACCAGCCAGCAGTACCTGCGCGATCTGGCCCAGGGCATCAAGCACTACGGCTACAACACCCTGGTGTTCAGCGAAAACATGGAAAAATACGGCATGACCTATATCTCGGCCTTTCCAATGGAAGAGATCACCCTGATTGATTTCAACAAGAAAGGCCCGACCACGCCGCTGGTGGCGATCTATCCCGCCGAAGGCACGTTCACCCACGATGACCCGTTTATTGTGATGAGCGACACCACCGCCGACGAGAAAGCCGCCGCCGCCAAGCTCTACGACTTCCTGCTGACCGAAGAGAGCCAGAAGCTGGCGATGAGCTACGGCTTTCGCCCGGCCAACGTCAATGTGGCCCTGGCCGAGCCGCTGACGATGCAGTTTGGCGTCGATCCTCGCCAGCCGCGCCAGTCGCTGGCCACGCCGCCCGCCGAGGTGATTGTGGCCGCCAAAGATGCCTGGGCCAAAAACCGCAAGCCGGCCAACATTATGGTCGTGGTGGATAGCTCGGGGTCCATGCGCGGCGAGAAAATGGATCAGGCCAAGGCCGGGGTGGATTTCTTCCTCAGCCGCCTGCCGATCCAGGATAACGTCGGCCTGATTGGCTTTTCGAACGTGCCAACGGTGCTGGTGCCGCTGGCCACCCGCACCGAGAACATGAGCAACCTGCAGCTCCAGGTGCAGGGGCTGATCCCCAACGGCAACACCTCGCTGTACGATGCGGTCGATCTGGCCCGCCAGGAGCTGGATAAGCTCAATCAGCCCGACCGCATCAACGCGATTGTGCTGCTGAGCGATGGCGCCGACACGTCGAGCCTGATGACCATAGATCAGATGGAGGACGGCTTTGGCGAGTCGAGCATCCAGATCTTCCCGATCGCCTACGGGGCCGATGCTGAAAAAGAACCTTTGCAGCGCATCGCCGATTTTTCGCGCACCCAGCTGGTTGAGGGTGGCACCGACGATATCAACAAAATTTTCGAGAACCTGAGCCGTTACTTCTAGGGGGATGCGGTCAGGGGGCTTGGAGTTCCACCCCAAGCCCCCTGATCCATACAAGTGCAATGCATCTGTTACTGCTTCATGGGCCGAACCTGAACATGCTTGGCCGCCGCGAGCCAGCCATCTACGGCGCCACCACCCTCGCCGAGATCAACGCCGCCCTGGAGGACCAGGCGACCGCGGCCGGGATCACCCTGACCTGCGGGCAGTCCAACCACGAGGGCGGGCTGGTGGATACGCTCCAGGCGCACTGGGGCGCGATCTCTGGGATCATCATCAATCCCGGCGCGCTGACCCACTACGGCCTGAGCCTGCGCGACGCTCTGGCGGGGATGGACGTGCCGATCATCGAGGTCCACATCTCCAACGTCTACGCCCGCGAGGCGTTTCGGCACACCTCGGTGGTCGCCCCAATCGCCACCGGGCAGATTGCCGGCCTCGGCTGGCGCGGCTATGTGCTGGCGCTGCAGTGGTTTATTGACCGCCAGCAGTAGGCCGGGCCGGGTTTGAGGGAGCGGTGGCTATTTTTGACAGTCGGTCGGTTTTCCGCTATACTACGCCTTACGTTATGAATATCACAGACCCTAAAAACCTGTGTGGAACCTATTCACGAATAGCGGGGTGTGGCGCAGACTGGTAGCGCGCGGCGTTTGGGACGCTGAGGTCGTAGGTTCGAATCCTATCACCCCGACCAATGTACAGCGAGAGCAGATTGCTCTCGCTGTATTTTTTTAACTCCCTGATTCAGCCACAACACGGTATAATTCCCCGCAGTTGCTAAAATCCGGCCTTTTTTTGCACAGGAGTACCTCCGATGCACATTCGTGACGCGATTATTGCGGTGGTCAACCGCACCGACTTGAGCCAGGACGATGCCGCCGCCGTGATGGAGCAGATGATGAACGGCGAGGCGTCGCCAGCGCAGATTGCGGCGCTGCTCACCGGGCTGTATCTGAAGGGCGAGACCGACCGCGAGATCGCCGGGATGGCGGCGGTGATGCGGGCGAAATCGGTGGCGGTGCCCCACGAAGGCCCGGTCGTCGACACCTGTGGCACTGGCGGCGACCACTCGAACACCTTCAATATCTCGACCGCCGCCGCTTTTGTGGCGGCGGGCGCGGGCGCAACCGTGGCCAAGCACGGCAACCGGGCCATGTCATCGAAGTGTGGCTCGGCCGATGTGCTGGAGGGTCTGGGGGTGAAGATTGAGCTGGACGCCGATGGGGTGGCCCGCTGTCTCAGCCAGGCCGGGATCGGCTTTATGTTCGCGCCTAAGTTCCACCCGGCCATGCGCTACGCCGGCCCGGTGCGGCGCGAGATCGGCATTCGCACGGTGTTTAATCTGCTTGGGCCGCTGACCAACCCGGCCCGCGCTGAGTATCAGGTGATTGGGGTGGCGAGCGCCCCGCTGGCCGAGAAGCTGGCCAACGCCCTGAGCAATATGAACACCCGCCGCGCCCTGGTCGTCCACGGCACCGACGGCCTCGACGAGCTCTCGATCAGCGCCCCCAGCCTGATGTTCGATGTGCGCGGCGGCGAGAAGCCCAGGCGGATTGTGGTCGAGCCCGAGCTGCTTGGCCTGACCCTGGCCGGGCGCGAGACGATTGGCGGCGGCACGGTGGTCGAAAATGTGGCGATCATCCAGGCAATTTTGCAGAACCAGGACCACGGCCCGCGCCGCGAGATTGTGCTGCTGAATGCGGCCGCCGCCCTGGTGGCCGCCGAGCGCGCCGCCGACCTGCGCGATGGCCTCGACCAGGCCCGCGAGGCCCTGGCCAGCGGCCGCGCCGCCGAGCGCCTGGAGCGGCTGATCGAGCTGAGCAATCAGGCTTAGTAGCTGGTAGCTGGTAGCTGGTAGCTGGTAGCTGGTGGCTAGTCGTTCGTCAGCTGTGCGTTGCTGATCGTTGGCTGAGCCTGTCGAAGCCACATGCTGGGCTTCGACAAGCTCAGCCAGCGGAGACACCCGATCGTCACCTAAAACCGCACCTAATACACCACGATCCCATAGCCCTCGCCGGTGCCGGGGATGGCGCTGCGGGCCAGCGCGCCGGCGTTGGAGAGGAACACCTCGGGGCTTTTGACCCGGTTGTAGATTAGGCCGCAGATCAGCTGGCCGCTGGCGTCGGGGAGCGCCATCACGCGAATCTCGGGCGTGCGCGGGCCGAACAGGGTGCGGTGGCAGGCGGCGGGCACGATCTCGCGCTGCAAAATCGCCTCGGGCACCAGCTGATCCGGCGTGGGGCTGAGCAGCACGTCGCGGCCGCTCTGGGCGTTGAGCGGCTTTTGCACAAAGCCCGTGATCGGGCGCTGGCCAAAGTGCTCGCGGTACTCGGCGATCAGCGCTGGGGTGACCACGACGGTCTCGGGGACCCGCGGCGACAGACCCTGGGCCCAGAAATCCGGCAGATCGGCCTTGGAGCCATAGAAAAAGTGCAGGATGTGGCTGATCCAGCTGTGCTGGTCGGCGGTCTGGAAGAAGCGCCGGATGGTGGCAATCTCGGCGGCGCCGGTCTCCTGCTCAAGCTGCACAAGATCCGAGTAGACCATCCGCGAGTAGACCCGCCGAATTGGGATCAGCGCCCCATTGCGGCGATAGTGGAACCCGCCCTCGGCCTGAACAATCTCCCGTGGGTCGATAATGCCCATCCCGCGCTCGGGGCCGCCGGTTAAATCCTGGATCGCCCAGAACTCGCGGCGGGTGGCGCAGATCTCCGGGCGATAGTCGACAATCACCCCCTGGCGCGGGTCGTCGGCGATGCCCTGGGT
>DAOTUS010000274.1:0-7934 GCA_034437415.1 Herpetosiphonaceae bacterium | reverse complement strand
TGGCCGCGCAGGCCGAGGAGCGAGAATGTCGCGCTGAGATTGCGCGTGACCAGCCACTGCTGGCTGCGCGCCGCCGGGCCAAACCCCAGGCGCTGAATCTGGGGGTCGGCATCGGCCAGCAGCCGGGGCGGCACGGGAGTTGACGCTGGCACAGGAGTTGGCGAGGGCGGAGCGAGCGTTGGGCTCCCCTGAACCGTCGGGCGATCTGCTGGCGAAGGCGTGCTCAATGGTGGCGCTGGCTGGGTCGGCGGCGGCAGGGCCAGGCTTGTTGGCGCAGGCTGAGCGTCGATACTACACGCCACAAGGAGGCCACAGAACAGGAACATAGTCAGGTATTTCATAAGCAGCCTCATGCTATAATGAGATCTGTGTACTTTAGGTCAAGAGAACGGTATGGCACGTGATGACCTGGTGGCCTCCAGCGAACGACTGTTTATTCGTCGCTGGCAGCGCCAAGATTACCACACGATGGATCGCTGGCCGCCCTTTACGGATCCGCTCAGCGCGATCTGGAATCTACCGGATCGGGTGGTGGTTGGAGAACGGGAATGGATGCACGATATCCGCCGCACGTATGCGGTTCAGCTTCACACTGGGCCACTGATCGGGAGGATAACGTTGCGCAATATCGACTCGGTGGCAGACTCGTCACGCCTGGGGATCACGATTGGCTCGCCGTTCGTCAGCCAGCGCTATGGCACCGAGGCGCTGCAGACCTTTTTGGAAACCTATTTCTCAACCATGCACTTCGAGAAAATGGTGCTAGATGTGGCGGCCGTCAACGAGCGCGCCGTTCGGTGTTACTATCGGCTAGGGTTTCAGCAGGCTGGGCAGCATTGGCGTGATGGCGGTTCGCGCTTGCTGAATGCCTTGGATCAGACCACCCGTATGCGGATCGAGCCATTTATCAAACAGGGCCGCCACACCATCTGGGCACAGTTTTACGATATGGTCTTGCAGCGTCAGCAGTGGCGTGAACAACACCTAGTCAACATTTCAGATCGCGTCAAATAACGCAGTAAGGACACACGACTATGTCACTGATCGCTGGTAATCTTGCCGTTGTGCAAAAAATTCTCGATGCTGCTGATCTCAAATGGGGCGTGTATGGCGGTGCCGCCGCGCACCTGTACGGGAATCGCCGCCCCATCAAAGACATTGATATCGTGGTCCAGCCAGGCATGTTGAATCATGTCTCAACGCTGCTCCAAAAAGGCCAGAAGGCCGTGCAGTTCGACGGCGGGCGCATTTTGTGGCGCGGAATCATTCTGTATGATGATCTGACTGTGCGTCAGAACGGCGTGGTCTATCCATTTACCCTCGATGAGGCGATGGTTGGCCGGCTCCAGCGCAAACCGCTGCTGGGGGCCAAAATCCTCATCCTCGCGCCCGAAGATGTGCTGGTGTACAAATTGCTTCTGAATCGGGGTGAGGATGTGAAGAAGTTTGATATCCCTGATGCTCAGGGCATTATCAAGCGCCAGCCCCTTGATCTGGACTACCTGCGCGAACGGCTGGCGGCCAGCAACACCACCGATCTGGTCACACCGCGGCTGGCCGAGCACGGGGTGGTGCTTTAAGCCATCCGTTGCGCCCTCAGCAGCCGTAGGTACAATTAAGTGAATTTCGGTTAATGAGGAGCCTATGCAAAGCACAATGCGTCAGCCGCAGCGAATAACCTGGACACTTGGCAACATCCTGATGTATGCCGGGCTGTACTTGCTGCTGTATGTCGGGGGTGTGTACGCTGACGATGCCTACAACCGGGCCGCCGCTCGGGGCGACAACAATCTGTCCATGCCCGTGCCCGTTGTCGAGAACGTTGCCGCCGGGGCACCCCAGGCATTTATTGCCCCCAACCTGAACGCCGATCCGGCCGCGAACACCCTCGGCGCGGTCGCCGCGCTGCCCCACCAGTCGAGCGTCAGCCGCCTAGTGATTCCCAAAATCGCCGTCGACAATAAAGTCATCGAGGTTGGCTGGACGATTGAGAACGAGGTTGCGGTCTGGCAGGTGGCCAAATACGCCGTCGGCCAGCATAAGGGCAGCGCCAACCCCGGTGAGGGCGGCAATATCGTGATGGCCGGCCATGTTGGCGGCTCGGCGCCAGTGTTTCAGCGCCTGATCGAGCTGATCCCCGGCGACCAGATTGTGGTCTACAGCGCCGGGCAGCAGTACTTGTACGTGGTTCGCGATACCCAGCGGCTGCAGGAGGTTGGCGTCTCCGATGAGCAGCGGCTGGCCAATGCCAGCTATATGGATCCAGCCGATGAAGAAGTTGTGACTCTGATCACCTGCTGGCCGGCGACCGGCCCCAACGCCTTCGATCAGCGGATTGTGGTCCGCGCGGTGCCCTTCGCCGCTGAAACCGATGCTGATCTGGACCTCGGTGGCAACTGGGGCCTGCGCTAGGGAGTAGTGGTTCGGGATTAGCCCATTCCACTGCGCTACAATCTGAATCCAAAAGACCTGTCCGACATTTGAATGTCGGGCAGGTCTTTTGCTATACGCTCTCATCCGGTTTTCATCAGACGCTACAACTTGCGGCTGAATCGCAGCGTCGTATCCGCAGCAATGACCCATTCACCAAACAGGAGACACGACAATGTGGAATCGAACACGAGTGCTTGGGATAGCCATGATCGTCATCGGAGTGATAACCCTGTTCGGCCAGCTGGGCCACAGCCGCTGGGAGCATTCCGAGCGCCGGGCGTTCCCTGAGATGCCCGCCATGCCGGAGATGCCGGAGATGCCCGCCATGCCCGCAATGCCGGACATTGACCAAGAGTTCAGCCGATTTGAGCGCGGCGAGTTCGGCGGCTACGATCACGGCGGGGCGTGGATTGGCGGCCAGATCTTCAAGCTGCTGGCCGTGCTGCTGGTGATTGGCTTTTTCATCAAAGCCAAACGCCGCCGTGACAGCCATGCCCACGATCACTACCACGCCACCATTCATCGTTTCTAGGTTCCGAGCGCCGCCACGAAGGCGATCGCCATTCCGCCGCTGTGCGACATACTGAGCGACCACTCGCGTATGCCAAGTACAGCGGCCCGTCTTTGCGCCTCGCCATACAGCACCACCAGGGGCCGCCCGTTCTGATCGCGGCCAACCTCGATGTCGGTCCAGGCCACGCCCTCCGAGGGCTTGCCCAGACCGCGCAGCCCAACCCCCAGCGCTTTGGCGACGGCCTCTTTGGCCGCCCAGCGCACCGCCAGCGACTCGATTCGCCCCCGACAGTGCATGCGCTCCGCCGTGGTCCAGACCCGATACTCAAAGCTCGGCCCCCAGCGGGTCACGGCCCGCGCGATGCGGCTGGTTTCAACAAGATCAACACCTGTGATTAGCATAAAAAACCTAACACGAGAAAACGTCGTTGTCTGCTCATCCTCTTAACTTCACTTGGGCGCCCGACTGCCAGCCGCTTGGCCGCTGCGCCTATCTGGCGATCAGCTGAACGTTGGCGATCTCCGAAATGTAGTCGTGGCCGTTGCCGTAGAACGTGACATAATCGATGCGGCGAATTTTGCCGCGGATGGCATTCAGATCAAGGGTCAAGGTTTGCCACTGGCGCAGCGGCACGAACTGCGAGGTAATATACTCCTTGTTTGACTCGGTGCCAGTCTCGCTTGGCTCATTGCGGGCATAAAAACAGTAGGTGTGCAGCCCTGGAATATTGCTGGGCGTGGTGAAGTGGAGCTCGATCCCCAGCGCACACTCCTCGCCAATAAACCCGGCCTTGTTGATTGACTGGGCATAAATTCGGCCATCAAAGTTGATCTCCAGCGAACTATAGGGTGTAATATCCAGATCAACCGTCTGGGTGATGGCGGTCTTGAAGCTGGTTGGGTGGTCCTCGATGGTGGCGTTTTTGTCGCGGCTGAACTGGGCCACATTGATCAGCGGGCGGAGACAGATATTCGCATCGGTGCTGTTGCGGCGAAAACACCCGCCCACCACATAGAAAAAGCCGTCGTTGGTGGCGCCCGGCGACGGGTCGCCATAGACCCGCCAGGTGTCGGCGCGCACGACATCGGTGATCGTGTAGGGCAGGGTGTTGTTGTTGTACTCGCGCTCGCTGAACTGGCGAAAGTTACCATCGCGGATAAACTGCCACTCGGCCGCCACGGGCGCGGAGATCTGGCCCTGGCTGATGCGCGTCCGATAGCCGGCGTTGATGCGCGTATTTTGCCGGGCGATCCCCAGGGTCAGCCCGCCGGTCTCGGCCACATACTCGCTCTCGATCTGGTTGCCCAGGCTGGCCCGCTCGCTGGCGGTGGTGGTTGGCTGGCGGGCGTCCAGAATGCGCACCCGGTAGATGCCACCCAGATCAAGGTTGGCCTGCTCCAGTGGCTGCCCGGCCCGCTCCACCAGCACGTTATACTCCACATCCTGATACTGCTGGGTGGCCCGCGGCGCCAGCTGGAGCCGGATCAGGCCCTGCTGCAGCCGGATGGCGACCTGCTGGTTGCGGGTGCTGAAGCGGGTGGTCTGAACTTTATCCAGCGTAAGCGTGGTGCCGGCCCACAGATCGATCTGGCTGCCGTCGAACAGGGTGATGGTGGCGGCTTTGCCTGGCGGGGCGCTCGCGGTCACCCGCACGCTATCGCCCTCAAATAGGATCGTCTCCGGCGGCGCGGGCAGCTCGTACTGAACCAGCCCCTTGCGCAAGATCTCAACGCCGCTGACCACATTTTGCAGCGTGGCCGGCTGGGCGGGCTGGCTCTGAGCAAACGCCTTGACCCGCCAGATCCCGTAGCAGAGCACGATCATCAGCACGCAGAAGGCCAAAAACCCGCCGATGATGATCCACCAAGCCAGCCGCGCATAGTTGCGGGCTGGGTGGGCCGCCGAATTACTCATGGGTTGGCCTTTTGATTGCGCAGCGAGTTGGTGCGGGCGGCCCGGCTGGCCTCGCGCACATCGTGCGGGATCGTCTGGAACTGACTGAGCACGTCCTGCATGAAGCTCTGGTAGCGGCCCGCCTGAATCGCCCCGCGGGCCTGCTCCATCAGCCGAATCAGGAAGCGCAGATTGTGCAGCGTCGCCAGGCGCAGCGCCAGCACCTCGCCGGTGTGGAACAGATGGCGCAGGTAGGCCCGGCTGAAGCGCGCACAGGTCGAGCAGTCGCAGTCGGGGTCGATCGGGGCATCTTCACGGGCATATTTGGCATTGGTGATGTTTAATCGCCCGGTTGGCACAAACAGCGAGCCGTTGCGGCCCAGCCTGGTTGGCAGCACACAGTCGAACATATCCACGCCCCGCGCCACGCCCTCGAGCAGATCCTCGGGCGAGCCAACGCCCATCAGGTAGCGCGGGCGGTCGGTCGGCAGCAGCGGCGTGGTCTCCTCCAGCATGCCGTACATCTGATCTTTCGGCTCGCCGACGCTCAGTCCGCCGATGCCAATCCCCGGCACCGGCTGCTCGGCCACGAAGCGGGCGCTCTCGCGGCGTAGCGCAGCCTCGACACCGCCCTGGACAATCCCAAACAGCGCCTGATCGTCACGGGTTTTGGCGGCAATACAGCGCACCAGCCAGCGGTGGGTGCGCTCCATCGCGGCGCGGGTGTACTCCGGCGGCGAGGGCTGCGGGGCACACTCATCGAAGGCCATAATGATATCGGCGCCCAGCTTTTCCTGCACCGCAATCGCGCTCTCGGGGGTGAAGCGGTGGGTCGAGCCGTCGATGTGCGACTTAAACGTCACGCCATCTTCATCGATTTTGCTGTTTGGCCCCAGGCTGAAGACCTGAAAGCCGCCGGAGTCGGTCAGGATTGGCCGCGACCACTGCATAAAGCGGTGCAGCCCGCCCAGCTCGGCGACCAGATCGGCGCCGGGCCGCAGGTAGAGATGATAGGTGTTCGAGAGGATAATCTCGGCGCCAATCGCCTCAACCTCGGTCGGGTCGAGGGTTTTGACGGTGGCCTGGGTGCCGACGGGCATAAACACGGGCGTCTGGATCTCGCCGTGCGGTGTGCTGAGACGGCCAGCGCGGGCGCCGCCATCGCTATCTTCAAGGGTAAATTTAAATGTATTCATAGCGGTAAATTATACCCGCAAATTCTGATTAAACGCAGCTTAAAAGCCAGCGCCGCTTGCATCACCGCTGGCCGATCGGCGCGAGCCACGCTGTCAGATGGTAGGGATCGTGTGTTAAGATAGCGCCAGTTTTTCTGCTCAAGGAGACGCACCGATGCCCGAGCCCACTCCAGCCCCGCCGTTTGATAAAGATCCGGCGATTCTCGTCCGCCAGGAGACGCCGTTCAACGCCGGGCCGCCCCTGCCGCTGCTGCGCGAGGCGTTTGTCACCCCGACCGAGCGCTTTTTTGTGCGCTCCCACGGCGATGTCCCGGCGGTCGACTTGGCCAGCTATCGCCTGACGGTCGCCGGGCTGGTCGAGCGGCCGCTCAGCCTGAGCCTGGCCGCGATCCAGGCGGATTTCCCCCGCCACACGGTTCTGGCAACCCTGCAGTGCGCCGGCAACCGCCGCCAGGACCTGATCGAGGTGGAGCCAATTCCAGGCGAGCTGGCCTGGGGCGCCGAGGCGATTAGCACGGCCAGCTGGGGCGGCGTGCGCCTGCGCGACATTCTGCAGGCCGCCGGGGTTGGCCCGGAGGCGGCCCACGTGGCGTTTAGCGGCCTGGATGCGACCGAGCGCCACGGCCAGCGCTTCAACTTTGGCGCCTCGATTGGCCTGGATAAAGCCCTGCACCCGGACACGCTGCTGGCCGACACGATGAACGGGGCGCCGCTGCCGCCGGTCCACGGCGCACCGCTGCGGGTGATTGTCCCCGGCTACATCGGCGCCCGCAGCGTCAAGTGGCTGGACGGGATCACGCTGCAGCGCGAGCCGTCGGACAACTACTTTCAGGCGGTGGCCTATCGCCTGTTTCCCTCCAGCGTGCGCAAGGAGACGGTCGACTGGGACAGCGGGATGATGCTGGGCGAGCTGTCGCTCAACGCCGTGATCTGCACCCCCGCCGCGGGCGCCCAGCTTCCGGCCGGGCCGCTGTGTGTGCAGGGCTACGCGACGGTCGGCGGCGGGCGGGTGGTCTCGCGGGTCGATGTCTCGACCGATGGCGGGGCGACCTGGCAGCAGGCCACGCTCGACCCTGACCAAGCCACCTGGGCCTGGCGCTTCTGGAGCCTGAGCGTCGATCTGCCAGCCGGCGCCTATCAGCTGGTGGTGCGCATGATCGACTCGGCCGCCAACACCCAGCCCGCCGACGCCCGGCTGGTCTGGAACTTCAAGGGCTATATGAGCAACGCCTGGCACCGGGTCAATGTGGTGGTCGAGTAGCACGACGGGGATTGGGACGCGGACGGTAAACGCAGGCGCCGCATCCTTAACCCTGATGATTTTCTGCCCCGTCTGCTGCGCCAGTTTGGCATTGATGTGCAATGGCAATTGCGGCGAGCGGCTGGGGATCAGAACGAGTGTGATCAGACGCTAGATAAGGGGCAAACAATGAGCTGGATCGATCACTCGCTGGCGTATCGTCTGGAGAACGCGCAGGCCTGGCGCGGTGTGTACTACACCGCGGCCCAGGCGCTCCTACTGCCGGACTCGGGGATCACAACCCTGGCGATTGGCAGCGGGCAGGCGCGCTACGCCGGGCCGGACTCGCCGCTCAATCGGGCGGTTGGCCTGGGGTTTGGCGGCGCGGTTGGGCTGGGGGAGCTGGCGGCGGTCGAGGAGTTCTATCGCCAGCGCAGCGCTGTGCCGCGAATTGATGTCTGTCCGCTGGCCGACGAGTCGCTCGTGGCAGTGCTGCGGGAGCGCGGCTATCGGCTGGAGCGCTTCTTCAACATTCTGGTGCTGGCGCTGCCGCTGGCGATAGAACTCCTCGACCGCCGCCAGCTCCCCCAGCCCAACCGCGCCGCCAAACCCCAGGCCAACCGCCCGATTGAGCGGCGAGTCCGGCCCGGCGTAGCGC
>DAOTUS010000273.1:0-2623 GCA_034437415.1 Herpetosiphonaceae bacterium | reverse complement strand
ACCTTCAACGAGTATCAGTGGGATTTGAACTACGCCAACCCGGCGGTCTGGGGCGAGATGCTCGATGTGCTGCTGTATCTGGCCAACCTCGGGGTCGATGTGCTGCGGCTGGACGCGGTGCCGTTTATGTGGAAGCGGCTGGGCACCAACAGCCAGAATCAGCCCGAGGTGCTGGAGATTATGCAGGCCTTTCGGGCGGCCATGCGCATCGTCTGCCCGGCCACCATCTGCAAGGCCGAGGCGATTGTGGCCCCCGACGAGCTGGTGCAGTACCTCGGGGTTGGCGAGCGCAGCGGCAAGCTGTGCGAGATCGCCTACCACAACTCGCTGATGGTGCTGCTGTGGAGCGCCCTGGCCACCAAAAAGGCCGATCTGTTCACCCACTCCCTGCGCACAATGCCGCCGCACCCGGCCACCAGCGCCTGGATCACCTACGTCCGCTGCCACGACGATATCGGCTGGGCGATCAGCGATGAGAACGCCGAGGCGATCGGGGAGAGCGGCTATCGGCATCGCCAGTTCCTCAGCGCCTGGTACAGCGGCGCGTTCCCCACCTCGTTCGCCCGTGGCGAGGTGTTCCAGTTCAATCCGCTGACCAACGATCGCCGGATCAGCGGCATGACCGCCTCGCTGGCCGGGCTGGAGATCGCTCTGGAACAGCAGAGCAGCGGCCTGATCGATCTGGCCATCCGGCGGATTTTGTTGCTCTACAGCCTTATTTTTGCCTATGGCGGGATTCCACTGATCTACATGGGCGATGAGCTGGGCCTGCTCAACGACCAGTCGTATCTGGCCGACCCCAGCCGGGCGGCGGATAACCGCTGGCTCCACCGGCCGGCGATGGACTGGGATCTGGCCGCGCAGCGCCACGACCAGCGCACCCTGGCCGGGCGGATCTGGGCGGGAATGCGCCACCTGATCGAGGCCCGCAAACACACGGCGGCGCTGCACAGCGCTGGCAGCACCACCCCGATCGGCACCGATAATCTCCATATCCTGGGGTTTGTGCGCAGCCACCCGACCGGGCGGGTGGTGGTGCTGGGCAATCTGGCCGAGTCGGCCCAGTCCATCGGCGCCGAAACGCTGTGGCGCGCCGGGCTACGCGGCCAGATCCGCGACCTGCTGACCCCGGCCGAGTGCGCCATCACCCTGGCCCACGACCGCCTGGTCCTCCAGCCCTACCAAAGCGTCTGGCTGGTCGGGTCGCAAGGGTAGATCCGCTGGCTGAGCCTGTCAAAGCCTATCTGTCTGGCTTCGACAGGCTCAGCCAACGGAAGCAGGCTGGGCTGCAGGCGTAGCCCAGCTTTTCCTGAGTTCTGCGCTAGCCACTGGAGAATAGCCATGCCAGATGTCGTTGCCCTAGGCGAGCTGCTGATCGATTTTGTCCCAACCGAGGCCGGGCTTGGCGTGGGCGGCACGCCGCTGTGGGAGCGGGCGCCTGGCGGTGCGCCGGCCAATGTTGCGGTTGGGCTGGCCCGGCTGGGGCTGGCGGCGGCCTTTATCGGCATGGTCGGCGACGACCCGTTTGGCCACTATCTGGCCGAGGTGCTGCGTGAGAACGCGGTCGATGTGGGCGGGCTGCGCTTTTCCAGCCAGGCGCGCACGGCCCTGGCCTTCGTGGCGCTCCAGCCCGACGGCGGGCGGGATTTCGTCTTCTACCGCCACCCGAGCGCCGACATGCTGCTTGGCCCCGCCGACCTCGACGAGGCGCTGATCGCTGCGGGCAGCATCTTCCACTGTGGCTCGATCAGCGTCATCACTGAGCCAAACCGCGCCGCCACCTACCACGCGCTGGCGTTGGCGCGCCGGCACGGGCGGCTGATCTCGATCGATCCCAATCTGCGCCTGCCGCTGTGGCCCTCCGCCGAGGCCGCCCGCAGCGCCATTCGCGAGCTGCTGCCGCACGCCGATGTGATCAAGGTTAGCGAAGATGAGGCCGAGTTCCTAACTGGCGAGCGCGACCTGATCCAAGCCGCCCGGCAGCTGTGGCACCCCAACCTCAAGCTGCTGGCCATCACCGAGGGCGGCGCCGGCTGCACGTATGTCACGGCGGCCGGGCAGGGGCGGGTGCCAGGGTTTGCGGTGCCGACGCTGGACACGACCGGCGCTGGGGATAGCTTTACCGCCGCGCTGCTGGCCAGCCTGGTCCAAACCCCGGCGCTCTGGCGCGACTCTGTGGCCCTGGAGGTCGCCCTGCGCCGGGCCAACGCGGCCGGGGCGCTGGCGACAACCGTGCGCGGGGCCATTCCCGCCCTGCCCACCAGCGCCCAGATCGCGGCTCTGATTGGGGCGTAAGCAGGCATCTGGCAGGCGGCTACTACTTAATCTAGTTTTACGAGCCTGCAATTGTGCAATTGACCGACTACTTCGCGTCGCTAGCAGCTGGCAGCTGGCCGCCAGGCGTTGGTTGAACGGCTGCCTAGAGGCTGTCCCAAGCACACGGTCAAGCCACATTCGGCGCTTGTGTGTGCGCTACTCCTGGAAGCCTCACTAGCTGCTAGTGTGTCATTCCATAATTAAATTAGGATTTTAGATCGGTGTGTGCTAGACTTGGTGGTGGAGGATTATGCCCATGTCTGCCCAGCAAAAATATACATTACGTCCCTTGACGGCCGAGGAACGC
>DAOTUS010000272.1:0-6946 GCA_034437415.1 Herpetosiphonaceae bacterium | reverse complement strand
AAAGAGTCCTCCGCGTGGTTGACGCCAATTTCGTATCCACGCACTTTCGTCCATGGCTTTGTACTGCGCTAAAATGAGCCTTACGAACGGATGTTTCCCACGGCAAATCCCAAAGAGCCATACAATTTGGCTAGGTTGATTATTGACCTCATAAACATCTTTCGTAGTTAGTAGATCTGATTGTCAGAATAATCAAAGGCAAAGCGAGGGCCGACTTGGAGACAAAATCGGCCCTTCGTTAAAACTAATTCTCGTTAAACTAAAAGCCCCGCGCTGACTCTTCATCAACGCGGGGCTTTTTATATCAACTTTACATAAAATCTACTTCGCATGCGCCCGAGCTACATGCGAGTTCACTTGCCGCATTCGTCAGATCCTCCTCCTCGTACCGATAGACCTTCGAGAAGTCGATTGGCGGGAACTCGGCGGCCAGCTTCTCGAACTCCTCCTGCGAGATCTCGGCGTAGGGCAGCTGGGCATAGTTGGCGTCGAACGAGGGCAGGAACGCCATCCCGCCGATCACCTCGCGGTTCTCCCAGATCCACTTCATCAGGTCCAGCACCTCGTCGGGCTTGTACGTAATTGTGCAGCTGGGGTTGTGCTCTGTCCAGTTGAGCTTGTTCTGCAGCCAGTAGTTGCATTGCTCGACCGCGCTCCGGCTGTTGCGGGTGATCGCGCCATCGGGCGACTTGACCGGGAAGTGCACCACCCAGGTCGTCGCGTCCGCGCGGGTCTGGCCGTTCTCGGGATCCATCGGCACCCCGGCGTCGCGCAGCACCTTGTAGATCGGCGAGTGGGTGCTGACCCGCACGTTGCGCACGTAGTAGGGCGCCCAGCGCGAGTGCAGCCCCGAGGCGCAGTTCAGCAGCTGGCTAGAGTTGCCGCTCGGCTTGACGCAGGTGATCGAGACCGACTGGTTGATGCCCAGCTTGGCTGCGTACTCTTTGTTCACGTCGATCGCGACCTGCTTGAGGCGCCGCTGCACCTCGGGGTCCTGCGCGACCAGGCTATCCATCTGCCCGGTGATATCCACGCCGAGCAGGCGCTCCTCTTCGCAGTTCTCCTTCCACTCCGGGCGCAGGCCGGGGAAGTGGGTGCCCATCGACTGGATGGTGCCGATAATCGTCGCGACCTCCACCTTCTCGCGCAGCGTCTCGTAGGTGTCGTCGGCCCGCGCCACGGCGGCGGTTAGGTTGCAGAATTCCATGGATCTGAGCAAAATTTCTCCGCAGTTTTTTGATAACACATACGACATTTCTGTGCGATTATTGCGATTTCGTTCGCATCCAATCGAAAAATATGTATGTGTGTCATCAACTGTACCGTTGTACACATCTTCATAGCCATCTGGCGCAACCGATACAACGCGGTGGTTCGCTATGGCAGCAGCTTCTTGTAGCTGTGACCAGTAACGAAACGGGCTGCTTACACGGCTTATTTCAGGTGAAATGCCGGATTGTTTACACGCATCGACCCATTCATCTTTCATTGGATGACGATTAAGTGCAACCACAAGATCATTGTAGAGTGAAATCTGCTGATCGCGACGGAGAGATTTTCGTTTGCTGTGACCAGCAAGCATCTGTAATCGTCGTACTTCAGTTCCATTTTTTTGAAAGTAAAGTCTATTCACACAACTATAGCTGCATGTTGCAGCTTCACGTTGTTTAAACGGTACTTCAAAACTATTACTACAATATTCACATACTTTAGTAACATACGCTACATTATCTTTGTAGTGAATTGGTAGTTCAGTTGTCCTTAATTGCTTTTTAGCATACTTTGGTTGTTCGATGCCTAATTCCAGCGCCAAGCGATTTAATGCTTCCTGAACAGCACCACCAAAATAATCTTGGCGATAAGCCTGGAAGGATTGGGGCAAGCCATTAGCTTTAGCATAAACAATATAATCAGCAACTGATGGACGATAACCAAGTTGCTGAATATACGATTTAATCCGCTGCTCTAGCTCTTCATTGCTGATCGCGATGGCGCGAGGATTGCGCATGCCGGAGACATCGTGCAGCTCTGCGTGCTCTTCGGCAGTGACAAGCTGCAAGTTATCCATGCTGTTATTGAGCGAGTTGAAGTCCT
Source organism: Herpetosiphonaceae bacterium (assembly GCA_034437415.1). Taxonomy (GTDB): domain Bacteria; phylum Chloroflexota; class Chloroflexia; order Chloroflexales; family Herpetosiphonaceae; genus JACCRK01. The sequence goes on along the minus strand of DAOTUS010000272.1, from coordinate 4,852 downwards.
TATGATGGAGATGCACATCGGAACCAGTTACATCCACTCCAGCATAGTGCTTATAAAGAAACCGATGCTCGGATCGCTGCATAGAGCCAAATTGGAGCATCCGATAGGTTTTGGGATGATCGTAGTCGGCGATATTGCGCTTGTTCTCTTTGTTATAGCCCAACGAAATCGCTGTCATGGATGTGAGCGCGTCATTCGGCTTCAGATTAACTGCTTCAACAAATGTTCCATTCGTCAGATGAAACTTATGATTCGGCGTCACGCGGATATGCGATCCATCAGCAAACGTGACGCGATAAATCGGCACATTCGTGCCAGTCTTGCGCGGATTACGCATTGCGCGGACAACAAGTTCGCCATCTTTGACCGTGTAAACATCAATGTCACGATCTTGCTCGACGAGATCGCGGATCTGAACCCGGCCGCGACCATCGGCAACGGCAATCCACGTATCGCCTGTAACACAAGGATTGGTGCCAAACTCGGCCGGCTTACGGCGCTCCGGGCGCATATCGATTGCGCTCTGGCGATTGAAGATACCTGGCTCGCCACGACCCGACGAGACCATATCCAGCACCTGCTGGACAATCTCCAGCTGGGTCAGGCCGCGGGCCGGCCAGACCGCCGAATTGTTGGCGTTCCAGCGCTGGCTGTTGTCGCGGTCGAAGTCGCCATCTTTGGCCTGGCGCATCTCGGTGTCATCGTAGTCGAACAAACTAATAAGTGCGGTGCGACGGACCCCACCCGAGACTGCAGCGTTGCCGACCGAGCACATCATATCGTGGGCATCGAGGGAGCGCAGGAACGAGCCCTGGCGCGACAGCACGCGGGAGCGGCAGAAATCCAACATCTGGCGGAACGGCTCGGGGCCCGAGGCGCGGCCGCCCTTGATCCGCAGGGGCGCACCGGCGGGGCGCAGCTGGGACAGATCGAAGTGGACATCGCCGCCGTCGAACCAGGTCTGCAGGCCAAAGCGCAGCGCCTCGGCCCAGCCCTCGGCCGAGTCCTCGACGACATAGCTGATTGGCGCGGCGCCGGACTGGCGCTTGATCCGCGGGAACTGCTCGACATAGTTGCTCTCGACCGAAAAGCCCACGCCACAGCCGCTCATCGAAATAATCAGCGCCTCGACAAACGAATCGATGCTATCGACCGGCATGTACGAGCAGTTATAGATCGCCACATTGGTGCGGCGGGCGGCCGGGCCGGCCATCGCCAGCAGGCGCATCGACGGCATCGAGCGCATCTCCAGGATCGCGCTGCGGATGCGCTCGTAGGTTGGGGTATCGAGCTTATTCTCGGACAGCTCGCGCAGAAAGCTCACCGAGCGATCGACCGTCTCGATCCAGGTCTCGCGGCGGCCCAGGTCATAGTCGAAGCGCGAGTACTTATCAAAAAACTGAAACTTCTGCAGCGGGGTCGGGAAATACTTTTCGCTCTGGGCGAAGGCCTGGCGCACGGCATCGGGGACCGGGCGATGCTCGCGCTCCTTGGCGTGCTCGGCGCGATACAGAATATAGCGTTTGGCGGCCTCGAACTCGCCGGCGGCCTGGAGCACCATCTCGACGGTATCCTGGACCTCCTCCACGCTGGGCCGGCCGGTATGTTTCGCCGCAATAATGTTCACCACCCGCTGGGCCAGCTCGGCCACGTGGGTGTGCGGGCGGCGACCAAAGCTGGCGAAGCAGCGGGTCAGCGCATTTTCAATCCGGCCAACCTCAAACTCAACCTCGCGGCCATCGCGCTTGGTGATGGTTGTTGGCGGGACAATCGCCAGATCGTCGTGGGGCGTATCGCCGTTGCGGGGCAGCACTGCCTGTTCTGTCATAGGGTGGTCCTTTCGGTCTCCAAATAGTAAAAACAGCAAACAAAACCCGTGAAAAAAAGCTTTTCACAAGGAGAAAATATGTCATATTTGGTACTCGGGTTTTTTGTATAACGTCGAGGTTTTTTCGTAGTCGACACAATATATAGTAGGTCGCGTGTCCTGTCAACACTAGATGTAGTGTTTTTATGGAAAGTGACACCGCCAGCTACGATCCGCCATCGTCACAATCTGGGCGATAATAATGCGCCAAAAAAGAGTTTTCCACATGTTAAGCATTGACCAGCGAGCGATGATTAATATCCTCTCATAATCGAAAAATCTAGCCGCCGCCGACGGGGCGATTGGCACCAGAGCGGGCCGAGCCAAGCGTTTTATCCAGCCCCGTATCTGGCCTTAAAAAGCAGATTGTCATCAAATTGCAAGCAGATTTAGCCCTAAATGTAGTTTATAATGATCACGGTATCCCCGCGCCAGCGCTTGATTCAGCTAACAGCAGGACAATTTGATGGATTCAGCTGCAACACCCGCCCATATTCCCACTGCCGATCCGCCTGCCCGCCACGGGCGCTGGTGGATGATTGGCGCCGCGCTGCTGGTCGGCCCGCTGCTCCTGCTGCTCCTGCGGCTGGCCCCGGCGCTTGATCTGCGGTTTCAGTCGCCGCTGAGCCATTTCTGGATAGTCACCGTCTCAAGCGTGATCGCAATCCTGATGGCCGGGCTGGTGCTGCGGGCCGCGGTGGTGCGCCGCGACGGGCGGGCGCTGCTGATTGGGATGGCCTTTGTGGCGCTCGCATCGATCTTTTTTGTCCATGCGGTCTCGACGCCGGGGGTTGTTTTTACCAACACCCGCCACGCCACCCAGTGGTCAACACCGCTGGCGCTGCTCACTGCGGCAATCCTGCTGGCGCTCAGCACCAGCCGCCGCGTCGCCGAACAGTCGCGTCTCATCGAGCACTGGCGCGCCTGGCTCCTGCTGGGATTCAGCATCTGGCTGGGCTACACGCTGTTTATGCTGATCTATGTGCCCAGCCACGCGCTCCCCGCTGGCGCCGCCCTGGCGGCTGACGCGCCAGCAACCATCCAGAGCCTGCTGCTCGACCTGGCCCCGCGCCTGTTTCCCCTGATCACCTTGCTCAATCTACTGCTCTACGGATTTGCCGCGCTGGTCTATGGGCGGCGCTGGTGGCGCACCCCCACCCGCCCGCTGGCAACCCTGGCGGTCGGGGCGATTCTGCTGGCCGAGACCGCCCTGGCGGCGCAGTTCGGGGTGACCTGGCAGATCTCGTTCTGGAGCTACCACGGGCTGCTGCTGAGCGCGGCCACGGTGGTGACCTACGGCGTAGTGATGGGGATTGAGCGCACCGGCTCGCTGACCAGCGCCATCGAGGGGCTGCTGCTCGGCTCCACAGTCGAGCGGCAGCGGCTGGCGTTTCAGGATGGCATGGCCACACTGCTTGAGGCGCTGGAGAACGGCGACCGCATGGCCATCCCCGAGCTGCGCCGCGACCTGCGCCAGCGCTTCGCCCTCGCCGAGGACCAGCTCGACCTCCTCCAGCACGCCGTCACGGTGGTGGCCCAGGATCGGGAGCAGGGGCGGCGGCTCCAGGCGCTGGTTGATATCAGCCACACCGTCACCCTCGATCTCTCGCCCGACCAGCTGATTCAGAATGTCGTCACGACGCTGGCGAAGACCACCAACGCCGCCCTGGCGGCGGTCGGGCTGATCGAAGACGCGACCATGACCATCCAGGCGAGCCACCAGATCGTCAACGGCCAGGCGGCGGCGACCAAGGTGAGCATCCCCTCGACCGCGCTGCCGCTGAAGTGGCTCCTATCGACCGATGTCCCGTACAATGTCACCCTCGACGATGGGCTGGCCCCGCTGGCGATCAACGGCAGCGAGGCGCTGCTGGTGCCGCTGTCGCACCACAACCATCTGATCGGGGTGCTGTTTTTCCAGCCGCGCCAGACCGAAGAGCTGGATACGCGGATTGAGAACATGCTCCAGTCGGTGGCTGGCCATCTGGCGACCGGGCTGACCAATGCGCGGCTGTATCAGGCCCTCCAGCACGAGCACGAGCAGCTCCAGCGCAGCGAGCAGACCAAAGAGCAGATGAGCCAGATGATCGTCCACGATCTGAAGAATCCCCTGACCGCGATCATCAACTACCTCGATATTCTGAAGCGCGATGCCCTGACGCCCAACCACACCGAGCTGATCCAGGGCGCCCGCCGCTCAACGGTCACCATGATCAACCTGGTCACCGACCTGCTGGATAGCGCCCGGCTGCAGGAGGGTCGGCTGGAGCTACGGCTGGCGGTGGTGAATCTGGCCGAGCTGCTGGAGCGCAGCGCCGCCGATCTGCGCTCGTGGGCGGATCAGGAGCATAAGCAGCTGACGGTTGCGATGCCCGACCACACGCTGGCGATCTACGTGGACGCGCATCTGCTGGAACGGGTGCTGGGCAACCTGATCTCGAATGCGATCAAGCACACCCCGATCACCAGCGTGATCACGATTCGGGCCAGCTACGCCGAGCAGGGCGTGCAGATCGAGGTGCACGACAATGGCCCGGGCATTCCGCACGAGCAGCAGGCCCAGCTGTTTGAGCGCTTCAGCGCCACCGCCAACAGCCCGACCAATGGCCGCCAGCGCAACAGCGGGCTGGGCCTACATTTCTGCAAGCTCGCCATCGAGGCCCACGCCGGCCAGATTCAGGTCGCCAGCGAGCCGCCGCACGGAACATCCTTTACGATCAGCCTGCCAAGCAGCGTGCTGGCTGGGGAATCGGTAGCTAGCCGCTAGTAGCTAGTACAGCCGGGCTTCAATCAATCCAGGGTTAGACGGTGAGGACCTTGCCCTGGTACGTCCATTTGAACGCTTTCGCCCATGTCTGGTTGTAGTGGTCAATAAACGCCAGGATTTGTGCGGTCAGGTCTTCTTTCGATCCAAAGGATCCGCGCTTGAGCAGTTTCCGGGTCAGGATACTGAACCAGATTTCGATCTGGTTCATCCATGAACAG
>DAOTUS010000271.1:0-7915 GCA_034437415.1 Herpetosiphonaceae bacterium | reverse complement strand
CTGTTCATGGATGAACCAGATCGAAATCTGGTTCAGTATCCTGACCCGGAAACTGCTCAAGCGCGGATCCTTTGGATCGAAAGAAGACCTGACCGCACAAATCCTGGCGTTTATTGACCCCTACAACCAGACATGGGCGAAAGCGTTCAAATGGACGTACCAGGGCAAGGTCCTCACCGTCTAACCCTGGATTGATTGAAGCCCGGCTGTACTAGCTAGCCGCTAGCTACTCCAAATTCTTTGGGCAAATGCCTAATTAGGCCAGCTGATCACGGCGAGTCTTTGGTCGTTGGCTAGCTTTCCGGCTGGGCAAGTATGCTATGATTGATAGTGTAGAGATTAAAAATTTTCACACTATCAATTGCCACACGCCACATTCCCTACTGCAACCAACCCAATCTAGATCCACCACCTCGATTCGTTTTGTACCGCGAGCGCCGATCGGCTGTATCGCGAGCGCAGCGCCGAATCACCTTCTGTGGGCATACACACAATTCAACCCAGTATTCTGAAAATGGCTGAGGCAAGTTTTTAGATCAGGAACGGTGCCATGATTGAACGATCCATAATTCTTGTGGTGACCCAGGATAGCGCGCTTGCTCAGATCGTGCAGCAGCATCTTCAGCCCGCCTATGCCGCGCCGCCAATCGTGGTGACGGCCGCAAACGAGGCCGAGGCCCGGGCGCTCTGGCACACCCAGCCGCCCGACTATGTTTTGCTGGCCCTGCAAGGCTCGGCGAGCAAAACCTATGAACTGATGCGCATGCTCCAGCAGAATAATGGGCAGCACAGCCTGCCAATCATCATCGTCGCCGATCAGTGCAATGAGGGCGCGGCGCTGCAGCTTACCTACCAGGGGGCGCACGATTATGTTGTGTCCGAGGGTTTGACCGCAGCGGCGCTCCAGCGGGCGCTGGATAATGCCCGCGAAAAGGCCAGCTTGCTCACTCCGTCGCCAGCCCAGGCCAATCGAGCTGAGCGCAGCCTCGCCGAGATGCTGGATTCGATCGGCGCCGGGCTGCTGCTGGTTGATCGCGAGTGGCGCTGTCAGGCGATCAATGCCGGCGCGCTGCAGCTGCTTGGTGGCAGCCGCAGCGCCTATCTGGGGCGTCAGATCTGGGATCGCTATCCGCAGGGAACCAGCTCCAACCTGTATCGCCAGCGCCAGGCTCTGCTCAACGCACAGGCGGGGATTGTGCTTGAGGAGTATGATCCAGAGCGCCAGATCTGGCTTGACGTCAGCATCGATCCAGTTGAAGCGGGCTTCGCAATCCATTTGGTTGACAGCAGCGGGCGCAAGCAGGAGCAGCAGCGCCAGGAAGCCAGCGAGCGCAAGCTCCAGACAATCCTGCGAAATCTGCCCGATGTGGTGGCCCGCTTTGACCGCGAGCTGCGCCATGTCTACATCAGCCCGGCGATTGAGCGGGCCACCGGAATTGCCCCGGAGCAGATGATCGGCAAGACCAGCCGCGAGCTTGGGATGGATAAGGCCGTCTGTGATGCGTGGGAGGCGCAGCTTGAGCAGGTCTTTGCCAGCGCCGAAAACGGCCAGTTTGAGTTCGTCGTTCCCGGAGCAGCTGGCCAGCAGTTTTATCAGAGCATGCTCGTGCCGGAGTATGGCCACGACGGCACAGTTGAGACCGTGCTCTGTCTGGCGCACGATATTACTGCTTCACGAACCGCCCAGGCGGCCCTGCAGCTGCTGGCCGACGCTAGCATCAGGCTGGCTGGCTCGCTGGACTACGCCGAAACCCTCCAGCGGATTGCCGAGATTGCGGTGCCCAGCCTGGCCGACTGGTTTTCCATCGAGCTGCGCAACAGCGACGATGATCTGGTCACGCGCCTGGCCGTCACGACGACCAATCCGGCCGGGCAGGCGCTCGCCAGCCGGTTTGAAAACACCCGCTATCCGCTGAATCCCGCTGCGCCCTTTGGCTGCGGCTATGTCCTGAGCACAGGCGCGGCGGAGCTCTGGCCGGCGGTGCCGGAGGTGCTGCTGACCAGCGCCGACTACACCGACCAGCAGATCCAGGCGCTGCGCCAGCTGCAGATCCGCTCGCTGATCAATGTGCCGCTGATCGCCCGCGAGCGGGTGTTTGGGGTGCTATCGTTCGCCACCACCAGCGCCTCGGAGCGCCGCTTTGGCGAGAGCGATCTGGCGCTGGCCGAGGAGCTGGCCCGGCGGGCCGCCGTCGCCATCGACAACGCGGTGCTGTACGAGGAGGCCCAGCAGGCCATTCGGGAGCGCGAGGCGTTTCTCTCGGTGGCCTCGCACGAGCTGCGCAATCCGCTGGCCGGGCTGATTGGCCGGGCCGAGCTGCTGCAGCGCCGCATCCGCAGCCAGGCCAGATTCGACGAGCGCGATCAGCGGGATATTGTCCAGATTATCCAGCAGGCGCAGCGGATCAACGCCATGCTCACCGATCTGCTCGACCGCTCCGTGGCCGACACCAACCAGCTGGAGATCCACCCGGCCCGCCTCGATCTGAATGCGCTGGTGCAGCAGGTGGTGAGCGAGATCAAGCCGGCCCTGACCAACCATGGCATGATCGTGCAGAGCGTGCCCGAGCCGGTCGTGATCAGCGGCGATAGCGTGCGGCTGGAGCAGGTGATCTACAACCTGATCAGCAACGCGATTAAATATAGCCCGTCGGGCAGCAAAATCACCCTGACGATCACCACCAGCCAGCACTGGGCCACGCTGCGCATCACCGACCAGGGGATTGGCATTCCAGCGGACGCGCTGCCGCATATTTTCAAGCGTTTCTACCGGGTCGCCAACGCGGTCGCGCAGGGATATCCCGGCTCGGGCATCGGGCTGTACGTGGTGAAGGACGTGATCACGCGGCACAACGGCCAGGTCGAGGTCAGCAGTGTCGAGGGCGGCGGCAGCACCTTCACCGTGCGCCTGCCGCTGATCAGGGAGTACGCTGCCCACGACAGCGTACTCCCGCAGATCATCAGCCAGGGCAGTTAGGGTTCGGGGAAATATTGGGTTAATTCGTGGATCGCTCTCGAATGGCACGCAGCCACGCACCTTAACAACCGACGGCTCGGCGGCCTAGCTCTGGTTGCGGGCATCCTCCTCCATTTGTTTGCGCAGGCTCAGCGGGCGCATATCGGTCCAGACCTCTTTGATATAGTCGAGGCACTCCTGTTTCAGCCCGGACTTGCCGGCATCGTTCCAGCCCAGGGCATTCTCGCGGTCGGCGGGCCAGATCGAGTACTGCTCCTCGTGGTTGACCACAACGTTGTAGATGGTTGTGTCTTCGAAATCGTCGCTCATTGATGGCCTCCTAGCTAAGAATCCAATCAGAAGCATTATATTTATCTGCGGAGGATACGCAACTGGATGCCAATCGACCGCCAAGGCCCATTTAGACAGCGTTCTTCAGCTCTTCCCGAATCACCCGCCGCAGGGTTGCCTCAAGTGGCTCGTTTTGACGGCGGACGTACTCGTGTAAGACACTATTGATCATCGTCTGATAGTTTCCACCACCGACGGCGTGGACCTGCTCCCGAAACCACTCAATCACATCATCATCAAGCCGAATCGTAATGCGGGTCTTACCGGCTGGCAGCGGATCGATCGCGCCGCGTTTTCCTCCAGTGAAGTCAATCTCGTCATTCATAGCGTTCACCCTCATACTGTTTGCATTCCGCTCGCGTCGCTGGTCGGGCAGAAATGAGCCTAATAGTGTCGTCATCGTGCCACGTATAGACAACAACCAGAATCCGACCAAAGCTGTCCAAGCCGATAGTAGCATAGCGATCTTCATCATTGTGTTGTTGAAAAACAGTCAGCGCGTGTATATCTTCAGAACAGACGTCGAATCAGCAAAATCGATGCCGTGTTTATCAAGATTACTAGCTGCTTTGACCGGATCCCATTCGTAAAATATCACACCATATCCTTGCTGCGCATTACACTCTGCTTTTATTATATGCACATTTGTACACAATAACAAGTAGAGATTTAGAGAAAGAGTAATCCATTCATAACACTCCCGTCTATGTGGACTCGAAAAGCCCTACGCAGCATCGCATAGCATTGTAAATCACATCGGATTGCGCGGTTTCCACCGCGCCTGTGGCCCACTGACTGCACACGCCGCCTATGGTACAATTTGCCAGATAGTATGTAGCGAAATATAGATGTATGAAATCACGAATTATTGCAGTTGCCAATCAAAAGGGCGGCGTGGGTAAAACCACCTCAACGGTAAATATTGCGGCCGAGCTGATGGCGCGGGGCCACAACGTTCTGGTGGTCGACCTGGACCCGCAGGGCAACGCCACCACCAGCCTGGGAGTGGATAAATCGACCCTCAAGGCCACCGTCTACGATGTGCTGCTTGGCAATGCGCCGACCGAGATTGTGGTGGTCAACACCGGGCGCAACAAGCTGGCACTGCTCCCCGCCACCGTCGAGCTGGCCGGGGCCGAGGTCGAGCTGGTCGATGAGAATCGGCGCGATCAGCGGCTGCGCGATGCGCTGGCGCCAATCAGCGAAAACTACGACCACATTATTATTGACTGTCCGCCCTCGCTGGGCCTGCTGACGCTGAACGCGCTGTGTGCCGCCCAGGGCGTGATTATCCCGCTGCAGTGCGAATATCTGGCCCTAGAGGGGCTGGCGCAGCTCAAGAACACGATCGATCTGGTGCGGACCTCGCTCAACACCTCGCTGCACATCATTGGCGTGGTGATGACGATGTACGACGGCCGGACGAATCTGGCCCAGCAGGTGGTTGGCGAAGTGCGGCGCTACTTCCCGCAGCGCATCTTCAACACCCTGATCCCGCGCTCGATTCGGCTCAGCGAGGCCCCGAGCTACGGCCAGACCATTCGCGAGTACGATCCGCAGAGCAAAGGAGCCCAGGCCTACAGCCTGCTGGTTGACGAGATCGAACGGCGCATGGAGGCCGCATGAACCCGAAGAAACGTGGCCTCGGCCAGGGGCTGGGCGCCCTGCTCCGCCCGGACTCGGCGGCGACGCCAGCGCTGCACACCGTCCTAATTACGGCGATTGTGCCCAACCCGCAGCAGCCGCGCCAGCATTTTTCGCCCGACGCGCTGGCCGAGCTGAGTGCCTCGATCAGCACCCACGGCATTTTGCAGCCGCTGGTGGTGACCCGCACCGCCGCTGGCTACGAGCTGATTGCCGGCGAGCGGCGCTGGCGGGCGGCCCAGGAGGCCGGGCTGACCGAGGTGCCGATTATCATCAAGGAGGTCACCCCGCAGGAGCGGCTGGAGCTGGCGCTGGTCGAGAACATTCAGCGCGCCGACCTGAATCCGCTCGAAGAAGCGCAGGCATATCACTTGCTGAGTGACGAGTTTAACCTGAGCCATAAGGAAATTGCCGAGCGCGTAGGGAAGAGTCGCCCGGCGATCTCCAACACTCTGCGGCTGCTCAAGATGCCGCTGGCCTTGCAACAAGCCGTGCTGGACCATCGTCTTACCGCTGGACATCTCAAACAACTAATTACGATTGATGACGAACGAACTCAGAATTTAGCCATGGAGCAGATTCTGGAACATCGGCTGTCGGTTCGCGAGGCCGAAAAAATGGCCCAGCTGATCAAGCACGATGGCCAGACTCCGGCTCAGGCTCGAATTACGATTCAACAGAGCGGTGCGCAGCCACGCGCCGCTCGTCGAGGCACTATTGCCGCGCCACCTCTACCACCCGCCGCACCAAGCATTGATGATGCTGCGGCGATTGACGCATTGACGCGCCAGTTCGGCACAAAAGTTGAAGTTCGTCGCCAGGGCTCTGGCGGCTATCTCCGCATTGACTTTTACGACGACGAGCAGCTCAATGAGTTAATTCAGGGACTGATGAGCGGAGAATCAGCCTGAAGAGGAGGCGATATGCTGGAACCCAGCTCGACTGAGCACCTGCGGATTGCGCTGGTGTCGCCCTACGATACCGTCTACGCCGGTGGGGTCACCGAACATGTTCGCCAGTTGGCCCATCATTTCCGCCAGTGGGGCCATACGGTCAAAGTGATTGCGCCCTCGTCGAAGCGCACCAATGGCGATCCCGACTTTATTCCCCTGGGGCGGGTTACGCCGGTGGCGGTCAACGGCTCGGTGGCGCGCGTCAGCCTTTCGCTAACCCTGGGGCCGCAGATTCGGCGCATTCTGGACCGAGAGGGATTTGACATTGCCCACGTCCACGAGCCGCTGTCGCCGACGCTGCCGACAACGTTCCTGAGCTGCTCGAATGCGGTCAATGTCGGCACCTTTCACGCCGCCAGCACCCGCTCGATTGGCTACACGTTTGTGCAGGCCTGGCTCCAGAAGGTCGTCCCCAGGCTAAGCGGGCGGATCGCGGTTTCTGCGGCGGCGCGGGAGTTTGCCAACCGCTATTTTCCCGCCGACTACACGATCATTCCCAATGGCGTGGATGCCGAGACCTACAGCCAGCCGGCGCCGCCGTTTGCGCTGCCGGGCCAGCACGGGCCAACGGTGCTCTTCGTCGGGCGCTTTAACGAGGATCGCAAAGGCTTTCGCTATCTGCTAGAGGCGATGGGGCTGGTTCAGCGGGCCTGTCCCGAGGCGCGCCTGATCGTGGCCGGCGGCGGCGACCCCAGCCCGTTTCGCGCCCTGATGCGACAGTATCAGGTTCGCAACGTGCATTTTCTTGGCTATGTGAGCAAAGCGCAGCTCGCGGCGCTGTATCAGACCACAACGGTCTTTTGCGCGCCCTCAACTGGCGGCGAAAGCTTTGGGATTGTGCTCCTCGAAGCCATGGCGGCGGGCGCGGCGATTGTCGCCGCCGATAATCCTGGCTACCGCGATGTGCTCGACCATCGCCGCCAGGGCTTGCTGGTGCCCGCCCAGAGCGCCGAGGCGCTGGCCGTGGCGGTCTTACAATTGCTAGAGGATGAAACCACCCGCATGGCGATGGCCGAAGCCGGGCGGAGCAAATCTCGGGTCTATGCCTGGGACCGCGTAGCTCTACAAGTGCTAGAGTATTATCACGGGTTGTTAGCCTGATTGCTGCCGGTGTGCAAGGAGGCGTTATGTATAGTTCAGAGTTCAAACGTTCGATGCGTCGGCTGATGGAGCGGTTCGTTGCGCCAATCCTCGGACGGCTTGGCATTACGCCCAACATGGTAACCCTGGTCGGCCTGCTGCTGACCGGCGGGGTTGCCGCCGTGCTGGCCACCGGCAACTTATTCTTAGGCGGGTGGCTGCTGATCGCCGCCGGCCTGTTCGACCTGTTTGATGGCGCCCTGGCGCGAGCGACCAACCAGTCCAGTCGCTTCGGAGCCTTTTTCGACTCAATTATCGACCGCTACAGCGAGGCGATTATCTTTTTAGGCCTGCTGATCTACTATCAGCGCGCCGACGGCCCCCAGACGCTGACCGCGATCAGCCTGGTGTACGGTGCGATCATCGGCTCGGTGATGGTGAGCTATGCGCGGGCGCGGGCCGAGGGCTTGGATTTTGAGTGTGAGACCGGCTGGCTCGGCCGCCCGGAGCGGATCACGATTTTATGTATCGGGCTGATTCTCAACTGGCTGATCGTGGCGCTGTGGGTGCTGGCAATCTTTACCAATATCACCGCCATCCAGCGGATCTTCCACGTGTGGAAGGCCGAGCGGACCGCGAAGGCCCCCCAGCAGCCCAAGGTGCGCAACCCAATCTGGGATTTCCTGCGGATTGAGAAGTAGCGCTGGCTAGCCAGCTGGGCTAAAATCACTAAAACAAAGCCGCCTGCTGGAGTAAATCCAGCAGGCGGCTTTGTTTGTGGCGACTCCGGCGCGACTCGAACGCGCGACCTTTTGCTCCGGAGGCAAACGCTCTATCCACTGAGCTACGGAGCCACGTATGGTTCGCTTAAGATAGTCGGTTTGCTGGCGATTGTCAAGTTCAGCAAAAAGTGGCCCGGCGGGTACGGCGG
>DAOTUS010000270.1:0-35572 GCA_034437415.1 Herpetosiphonaceae bacterium | reverse complement strand
ACGGCTACGTTGTGCAGATTGAGACCGCGACCGAAACCTGGAGCACCCGCGATGTGATTGGCGGCATCGTGCCCCAGCTAAAACGCAACCCTGATGGCACAAAAACGCTGGTCTACGGCGTGCGCCACGGCTGCCTTACCAACGCCGTACTTTCCAACTACGTCGGCTATGACGGCGAAAATGTGCCCAACCCCGATACGCTCCAGCGCAGCGAAGTCGTAGTTAAGGGCCAGCGTTACCGTGGCCGCTGGCTGGTGATCGACGAATTCACCCGCGCCCATATCGATGCCGCCTTTGGCAGCCTGCTGACCACGCTCGGCGGCCAGCGCAACGCCCCGCTGAGCATCCCGACCGATGACGGCGTGGCCGCGCAGGTGCCGCTGCCCCGTGACTTCCGGATCATCGGCACGCTCAACTCGTTTGATCGCCACTTCCTCAACCAGATGAGCGAGGCGATGAAGCGCCGCTTTGTGTTTATCGACCTGCTGCCGCCCGGCCGCGAGGATGCCGACGACGAGCAGGGCATCGCCGTCTATCGCGCCCTGCTGCGGTTGAGCGACCAGAAGCTGGATACCATCGCCGCCAACGAGAACACCGGCCGCGCAACCTGGCGCGGGGTGCTCAATGTCAACCGCGAGGACGACACCGACGGCGACGGCCCGCAGGTCAACTATCGCCTTGATGTTGAGCATCAGGATGCTAAGGATGTGCTGGATAGCTTCTGGCGCATTTTCAGCGCCATCCGCACCTACCGCCAGCTGGGAACCGCCCAGGCCGAAGCCGTCTACGCGGCGACCTTCGCCGGACGCTCGATTGGCCTGAGCTGGCACGATGCGCTGGACTACGCGCTCGCCGATACGCTGGCCGACCAGCTTCAGGTGCTGAATCGCGATGAGCAGCGCGTGCTGCTGGCCTACCTTGAGCACGCCCACAATGACGTGACGTTCACTGAGCAGGTTACAACGATTATTAAAAATCTGCCCCTGCCACGCCAATTCAGCCATCTGGCCCATCTCCAGGCGGCCAGTCCACAGCGGGGCGGGACGGTGATCAATACCGCCAATGTGGATGAACTCACAACCCTGCAGATCTGCCGAATCTTCGATCTGGATGGCGGTCTGCTGATTGACCACACCAGCCTCTTCGCTCAGCGGCTGCTCGCCTTCAGCAGTGAGCGAGGTTTGTAAATGGCTTCCATCTCCACGCCAGCCGAACAAGCCGCGTTTGCCAGCATGCAGGCGCGGCTGATCGAGCTGCTGCTGCGCCACGATGAGCCGAACTTTCGCCAGTTCGTCGGCGCCCACACCACCTTTGCCACCGAGCAGGATCAGACCCTCGCCCGCTATCGCAATCTGGCGACGGTCTTTCACCTGCGCGATGAGCTGTTTGAGCATATTCTGCCCCGGATTGTTCGCCGCCTGAGCTTTGCCGCGCCGCGCACGCTGGTGCTGGAAGAGCCGCCAGCGCGTGGACAGATCGACTGGGATCGCACCCTGGCCGCGACCTGGGATGAGCGTCCCGGCGAGCCGCCGCTCACGCTCGTGACCCGTCAGCAGCGCCGCGACTTTGCCATCCCCGAAAACCTGCTCACTGTCGTGACGCTGCTTGAATACCATCAGGTGGTTGAGGCGCTGCTGTGGGATGAGAACCTGGCGGTTGGCGCTGCATCGCTGCGTCACCCGCTCACCGAGATCGTCGAGCGCTGCGAACGCGAGCTGGCCTTCCCGCAGCTTGCCGGGCTGCGAACCCAGGCCGCCCAGGTCGTTGCTGGATCGCACCCCGAGTACCCCGACGGTGATAGCCTAGCGGCCAAGGTCGGCGACACCCTGATCCCAGGCAGCAACAGCGCCTATCAGGATTTAATAATCTGGCGCGATCGCCTGCACAGCCTGCAGCTGCTACGGCGCATCGCCACCGAACCAGCCAGCGATGTGCTGGGCAGCCACCCAACCCGCGACAACTACCTGTACCAGCTGTGGATTTTCTACGAGCTGGCCGACCTGCTGATTGAGCAGCAGCGGTTGATCGAGATCGTCTACCCAAACCCGCCCAAAGACAAAAAGAAAAAGCACGATGGAATGCGACTGCATTTCCGCTGGGGACATCCAGAGAATGCGATTATCTACGAGCTGCTCCACGACCAGGCGGTCCCGGACCCGGTGGCGCGCTGGGCGGCCAGCTCCGCGCACGACCATGTGCCCGGTGTGCGCCCGGACTTCTACCTGCGGCGCCTGGACCCGCCGATGGCCGAGATCGTCCATAAGAATGCGCAGTTCTGGCGTGAGCCAGGGGTGATCTGGGATGCCAAGTACTACCGGCCGTTCGATGACAAAAAGGTTCCGTCCGGCCCGATCAAGCGGATGATCGCCGATCTGGCGCTGCTTGGCGAAGAGAACGGCACCCTGCTCTTTGCCTTTCTGACCCCGGATGCGGAGCTGAAGGATATACCAGTAGAGAGCGACGCACCCTCGCCGGTTTACACGATTGCCCCAGATCGACCGTTTGCCCAGACGGTGATGCCCACGCAGGCGGTGCTGCTGCGCCAGCTTCAGCCGCAGAGCGCCAGTGGCCCCTCGGCGGTGCGCAGCACCCTCCAAGAGCTGCTGGAAAGCGCCCACAACCGCCTGGCGCAGCCGCGCGAACTCGCGTGCCACGCCATCTTCCTGGACTCGCTAAGCGCCGCCAACCGACTTCCCCTGCTGGCAGCATATGGCATTGCCTCCACTGACCTTGATGAGGCAGTCCTCTGTCCCAAGCCCCACATCGGGGCGTGGCGCATCGATCTGGTCAACCGGCGCCAGCAATGCTGCGAAGATGGCGCGGTCTGCCAGATTATTGGACTGGCCAACAAGCGCAAGCCAATTCGGCCGCTGCGGACGCCGGAAGATCTTTTGAGTGAGCTGAAACACATTTTCACACAGCGAGACACGCTGGATGAGGACGGTATCAGTGAAATCGCCCGCCAGGTTGAAATGGTAACCCGCCAGTTCGCTGAATTTACCGGCGCGTTTAAACGGCTTGACATGTACTATCAACGGGTGCGGGACCTGGGCATGGACAGCACCTTCGACCTGCTTGGACAAAAAGAGCGTGAATCGCTGGCGCTGGCGATGTTTCTGCTCGAACAGCTTGATTCGATCAAGGCCACCGATTTTTCAGCTCCTGCTATTCATCTTTCCAGTGTGATGGAGATCGAAGTCAAGCGGCGAGTCTTTAGCTGCCCCACGCTCGTTGGCAAGCTTGCCAGCTACAAAAGCCAGACGCTAGGCGTGTTGCCTCACATCATGGTCAATCCATTGGATTCGGAAGGGAATTGGGAGCGGATTGAGCGCTATGTTGCCGTACATTGGAACGGCGCGATCAACCCACACGAACCTGAACAGAATATTCCATTTGCACGATTTCTGGATCAAGCACTAAACAGAATAGCGAAGCTGCGGAACAACGCCGCACATACTGAAGCACTGTCGCGAGAGGACTATGCTGAGCTCCAACGATTAATGTTTCAAGCTGGCCGCCTCGGTGATGGGGCGATCAATGTGCTGCTAAAGGCCTGGCATTAGGACGAGTTACATGGTGCTACCTTAAGCAACGAGGAGGCATTGCTGTGGACAGCCTGAATATGGGAAGAAGATACCCTACTCAGCCCCAGAAAATCGCTACTGGGATGTATCCAATCCTCCAAAGCTGAGTGAAACTATTTTTGCTAAGTTTGAAGATCAAGACCGCGTTCAATTCCGACACATTATCCGGTATTGGAAGCGTTGGAAAGCCTGTAAGTTTTCTAAGAGCGGCGGGGGAGCACCGAACGGCGGCCGCTGCCCGCTGGGCTAGGGGCTTGCTGGCGGTGGCGGCAGCGGCACGCCATTGATATCGGGCACCGGCTGCTTGTAGTAGGCCCGCATCACATCAACTACCGCTGGTAGGGCCAGGGTGCCCGAGCCATCGCCGAGATCGCCGGTGCCTTCAAGGAGGGCGACAACCGCGATCTCCGGGTTATCGAAGGGGGCGTAGCCAACAAACCAGGAGTGCGAGCGGCGCAGGCCGCGCTCGTCGTACTCGGCGGTGCCGGTTTTTCCCGCCAGATTGAAGCGATCGATATCGCCCAGCAGATCGCCGGCTGGTTTGTTGTTGGTGTTGGCCCGCCGATTGTAGGCGCTCGGATCGCGCACCGAGCGGCGCATGCCCTCCTGAATCACATTCCAGTACTCTGGCGCCAGGCTAATCTGATGCTTGACGATCGGGGTCATGGTGATTGCCTGCGTGCGATCAAGGCTGGCGATTGCTTTGACAACCTGGGGCTGATACACCGTTCCGCGATTGGCGGTGGCAACCGTGCCCTGGAGGAGCTGCAGCGGAGTCACCGCGACATCGCCCTGGCCAATCGCGGCGATGTAGGTGTCGCCAACGCCCCAGGTTTTTTTCAGAATCTTCTTCTTCCAGTCGCTGTTGGGGATCGTGCCTTTGTTTTCACCAGGCAGATCAATCCCGGTTGGTTGATTGAACCCGTATTCATCAACCAGCATCGTGTAAAAGTTGCTGATGCCAACCCCATTCGGCACCTGCGGATCGCCCGGCTTCAGGTTGGTGACATAATCGGTGCCGCCACCAACAATGTGGAAAAACACATTCGAGGAGACCATCAAGGCATCCGAGACATTGATCAGGCCGTTCGATACGCTGCCCGAGTTAGGATAGCGGTTGAACAGAGCCTCGTTATACTCATTTTTGACGATCAGAAACCCTGGATCGAAAAAGCGCGTCTCAGGTGTGATCACGCCGTAGTTTAATCCGGCGGCCGCCGTAAACTGCTTGAAGGTCGATCCCGGCGGATAGGCGCCGGAGATCGCCCGGTGAAACAACGGTCGGGTTGGGTCGTTGAACAGGCGCTCGGCGTCGGCGTCGGTAAAGTTGTACCAGACATTGTTATCATAGTTCGGCAGGCTGACCGAGGCCAGAACGGCGCCAGTCTGGACATTCATCACCATAATCACGCCATTCGTGATCGGCGGGTACTGGGCGATCCGCTGCCCGTCCGGCGTGTTTTTGGTGCTCAGCTGCTGGCGCCGACCGTCGGCGACGCTCAGCCATTTGGCGAGAATCTGTTCGCTGGCCCGCTGCAGCTCGAGATCGATATTTAAGATCAGGTTGCTCCCGTTGAGCATTGGCCGGACAACCCTTGGCTCGCCGAAAGTCCGCTGAAACACATCAACTTCGATATAGTTGGTGCCAAGGGCGCCGCGCAGCACATCCTCGTACTGCGCCTCCAGTCCATCCTGGCCGATCGTATCGTTGGGCAGGTAGTTTCTGGCTCCCTCAGTATCGTCGGCCGGGTTGAGCTCCGCCATCTGCTCCTCATTGATCCGTCCGGTATACCCAAGCAGATGGGAGAGCGATGGCGTATCAGCGCTCAGCGGATACGAGCGGCGAAAGCCCTCGATGACCCGCACCCCCGGCAAGATGGCGCTGTTTTCACGCAGGGCCAGGGCGATCTCTCGGGGGACATCGCTGGCAATCGGCACAACCAGATAGGGTGGCAGGTCAATATCGATCAGCTTGGCCTCGACGCCAGGATACAGCCTGACAACATCGGAGTACACCCGGCTGAGCTCAAGCGCGTCCAGGGAGCGGCCTGGCGGCACGGTGACGGTGATGCCCTTGCCGGGCGCAAACGAGGTGTCGGCCGGCAGAACCGTCACGAGATCGTAGACACTGGCGGCAAAGGCGGTGTTGCGCTTTAGCGCCGTGGTCGGTGAAATAGTGAAGGTATCGGTGATTGGCAGCACGGAGCTAAGGTACATAAAGACCTTATTGCGCTGGTAGATCTGGCTTTTTGACTGGCCCTTGGGCAGCAGCTCGGCCTTGATGCCGACAACTGAGGTTGGCTCGGAGGCCGCCAGCAGGGTTTTACCATCGCTGGCGAAGATCTCACCCCGCTGGGGCACAACATAGTCGGTGCGCATCACGGTCTGTTCGATGCGCGCCCGCGATGATTCGGCCCCTTGGCCAAACTGGAGCTGTTGTAGGCGAGCCAGCAGTGCGATAAACACAACAATGCTGATCACTCGCAGCGTTATCATTCGTCCACGCATCTCAAGCCTCAATCAGTTATATGGATAGAATTGTTGGTTGCCCTGATTGCTCAGGGGCCATTGCGGCGCTCGTACCACCAGCGAATCACCAGGAACTCCGGCAACGCCAGAACCAGATTGATCACGGCGGCCGGCGGGATGACCACAATCAGCCACGAAATCCAATCGCTGACGCCGCCGCTCAGCCCAATCACAATCAGATGATAGAGCGGTGTCCCAACCCCAACCAGAATCAGGGTGAGCAGCCAGTTTTCGGCCGGCAAGCGCTCGACAACAACCGCCGTGATCCCGGCGACGACCAGCAGCGCCAGCGCGTGGGTTCCCAGGGCGCTGTGGGCTTGAAGATCGAGCACTAGGCCGCCGTAAAATCCAATCGCGGCCCCTTTGGCTGGCCCGCTGATCATTGTCCAGCAGATCGTCGCAATCAGTACCAGGTTGAGTGGTGCCCTGAGAACAGTTGGGAGGAGCGTGGTCTGAATCAGCACCAGGGCTAAAACCAGCAGCGCCAGCCCAAGCTGGGTGGCGATTTGTTCATCTAATCTGCGCCGACGATAATCCATACTGTTCGCACCTGATCTGGATCGAAATACGGTTGAACTTCCACTTCCTGGCTGTGGCCGGACGGACGCTTGCTAATCACTTTGCCAATCGGCACATCGGGGGGAATGCGGGCGGCTGGCCCATCGAACAAAATCGCCCGGCTAATGCCCGCAGTGAGCACATCATCGCCAATCTCAACTGGCGCATCACGTTCGATCTGGCGCATGATCAGCCGCGAGCCAAGCTGCCACTGGCCGAGAATCTCACCGTTCGGCTGCGAGACCTCGCCGGTCTGGGCGCTGCGATGCAACACCTGGCCGCTGATCACCGAGCGGGCATCGGTGATCAGCAAGACCGAGGCGGTGCTGTCGGTCAGCGTGTCGATCAGGCCGATCAGGGCGTCGGGGCTGCCGTCAATGTGCGAGATCACCGGCATGCCCACCGCCAGACCGTCAGCGCGGCCCCGATCGATGGTCAGCATTCTGGTCGCGCTATCGGGCGAGCGTCCGACGACATTGGCGATGGTGGTTTGCCAGCCATAGCGCTCACGCATGCCCGCAGTTCGCCGCAGCGTGGTGTTTTCCGCCGCGGCGCTGCGCAGCGCCAAATTTTCATTTTGAAGCTGGGTGATTTGCTCTTGCAGCGTGGCAGTTTCACGGCTAGCCGCCGAGTCGCCAAAGACATCGCTCAGCGTTTCACCGATGCTCAGCCGCAGACTGGTGAATGTTCGGGTCACCGGAGCCAGCAGATTGGCGGCTGGCTCGGTGATTGGTTTGAGAAAACCCTGGCGGTCGAGCCCGAGCAAAATGAGGGTTATACAGCACAACCACAGCACGATGCGAGGTCGGCGCGTGCTGGTTCGACCGCGTTCGGTGCGATTTAACATGGTCGTGGCCTCAGGCGCGTCTGATGCGGCGCGTTTCTTGGGAACGCTTGATGGTTTCGCGATACTTGTCGAAGTCTTCGATCATTTTGCCAGTGCCGCGGGCCACACACGAGAGTGGATCTTCGGCGATATGGACGGGCATTTTGGTCTCGGCGGCAATCCGCCGATCCAACCCACGGAGCAGCGATCCGCCGCCGGCCAGGGTGATCCCATATTCCATAATATCGGCGATCAGCTCGGGCGGGGTTTCTTCAATCGCGGCGCGGACTTCGGCCACAATATTGGCGACCGGGCCGGAGATGCCTTCACGCAGCTCGACGCTGCTAATCTCAATCGCCTTGGGCAGACCAGTCAGCAGGTCGCGGCCGCGCAGCATGACTTTAATCTCTTCTTCAAGCGGATAGGCCGAGCCAGCGGCGATCTTGGCCTTCTCGGCCATGCGCTCACCGATGAGCAGGTTGTACTCGCGGCGGGCGAACGCAATCACGGCCTCGTCAATCTCATCGCCGGCGGTGCGGAGCGAGTGATTGATCACAATGCCGCCGAGCGAGATCACGGCGACCTCGGTGGTGCCGCCGCCAATATCGACAATCATCGAGCCAGTTGGCTCGGTGACCGGCAAGCCGGCGCCAACTGCGGCCGCCATCGGCTCCTCGATGACGTAGGCCTCGCGGGCGCCAGCGTTCATCGCGGCATCACGGGCGGCCCGCTTCTCGACCTCGGTCACGCCCGATGGCACGCCGACAATCACCCGGGGGCGGCCGCTGATCGATGAGCCAGCATGCTTGTGGGCCTCGCGGAAAAAGTAGCCCATCATCTTTTCAACCACATCAAAGTCGGCGATCACGCCATCTTTGAGCGGGCGAATGGCGATGATATTGCCGGGGGTTTTGCCGACCATTGCTTTGGCGGCGGCCCCAAATTCAAGCGCTTTGCGCGTGCGTTTATCAATTGCAACCACTGAGGGCTCGGAGATAACAATACCTTTGCCCCGCAGATACACCAATGTGTTTGCGGTGCCTAAATCCATACCTAAATCTCGACTGAAGGAACCAAACAATGAATTCATGATACCCATCTTCTTTGTGTCTTTCACGATGGCTGGCGGAGCCAAAAAACCCGAGCGACAAGGCTCACGGCCGCTTTATTATAGCATACGGGCCTGTTCACCTTCCCAAATTCGAGATGATAGTCTGCTGAGAAGGATCCCGCGATTGCCGGGTCGGGTCTCAGCGCTGGATGCTGGGCAGGTACAGCGTGGCGGTAAAAACTATCCCTGGGTCAAGCAGCGTAAAGGTATCGATCACTGTGCCGGTGCGGGTGATGAACTGAAACGTGATGCTGCTGGCGCTGGCTTCGATCCGCATCGCGCCATAGTCGGCATTGTAGCGGACCACGCTGCCAGCAACTGGCGTGACGGCAAAATTGTACAGCGAGCGCCCGCCCAGCCCGTTCACGAAATAGGGCACATCGTTGCGCATAATCCGCTCGTAGGTGTGATCGTGGCCCGCCAGAACTGCCGAGGCGCCCCACGTTTCGTAGGGCCACTGCGCCACTGGCTGCGATCCATGGCCTCCCGATGAGTACGGCGCATGGTGCATCAGCACCAGTTTCCACGGCGCGGTCGAGGCGGCGAGCTGGGTCTGGAGCCAATGGGCCTGAACCGAGCTGCTGGTGTTGCCATCAGGTTCATTCACATCGCTGTCGAGCACAAATAGCTGGACGGGACCCCAGACAACGTCGTAGTAGCGCTCGTTGTTGGGCAAGCTGAAATAGTCCAGATATGGCTGCGCGCCAGGGCTGGCCCAGTCGTGGTTGCCCAGCGCTGGGAAAAAGCGGTTGATATCCGCGCCAGCGCCGTAGCCGCCGGTGTAGGGGGCGATAAACTCGTGGTAGTACTGCCCAATGTTGCGATCGATCGTCGTGGCCGCGCCAACGTCGTAGTTGTTATCGCCGACGGTGGCGATAAATTCCGGCGCCCAGCTTTTGACCAGCGTGGCAACATCGGCCTCGGCCTGCCCCTCCCAGCCATAGTCGCCGATCACGGCGAAGCGCAGCGGGGGTTGGGCGGCGGCAGACTGGGTGGGCAGCTGGTGGCTGAATCCCAGCGCCACCAGCATCAGCATGAACCCGGCGACGATCAGCCGAATAACGCGCAGTGGGAAGTTCATCGATAACCTGCTTTACTTAAATGGTATGATTGTGTGGACATAAGGTGTACTATAATGGCTGCGCTGGCTGGCGGCAAGCTGTCGATGGTGATCGGCTTTTTTCTAGGCGCATTCAAGCTTAAACCTGCGCTATAATGCTGGTAGCCCAAAAGAGCGATCCGCACTCAACCTCCGGCCATCCGCCGCTTGATTATTTTACCCAACCCAACGATATGCCTGATTTAACCCACACCAATATCGATAATAAACCGCTCTTTGAGGAGCGGCTTAAGAACTTGCCCCAGGTTCCCGGCGTCTACATCTACCGCGACAAGGGCAACACCATCATCTATGTCGGCAAATCGAAGAATCTGCGCGACCGGGTGCGCTCGTACTTTGGTGCGCCCCGCGGCCTGACCGCGAAAACCCGGCGGCTGGTGCAGAACATCGCCGAGTTCGAGTTCATCACCACCGATACCGAGCTGGAAGCGCTGCTGCTGGAGATGAACCTGATCAAGCAGCATCGCCCGCGCTACAACGTGCTGCTCAAGGACGACAAGACCTATCCCTACATCAAAATCACCAACGAGAAGTGGCCGCGAGTGATTCGGGTGCGCAAAGTTGTCGATGATGGCGGGGTGTATTTCGGGCCGTTTGCCAGGGCCAGCAGTGTCTACGCCACAATCGAGCTGCTCAATAAGCTGTTTGCCTTTCGCCTGTGCAACGACGATATGTTTCGCAAACACGAGCGGATGGCCCGGCCGTGTATGTACTACGATATTCGGCGCTGCCTCGGCCCGTGTGTCCCCGAGCTGACCTCGCCCGACGAGTATGCCAGCGCCATCGACAAGGTGCGGCTGTTTCTCAGCGGCAGGCCCGAGCATATTCTGCGCGACCTGAAGCGCAAAATGGCCGAGTCCGCCGATTCCCTGCGCTTCGAGCAGGCCGCCTACATTCGCGACCAGATTCGGGCGGTCGAAAAGGTGATGGAGCGCCAGAAAGTGCTCTCCACCGCCGCCACCGACCAGGACGTGATCGCCTTTGCCCGCGACGAGGGCAAGGCGGTGGTTCAGGTGTTCTACATTCGCGGCGGCAAGCTGATCGGCTCCGAGCCGTTCACGCTGCAGGGCACCGACGAGGAGGCCTCCGAGGAGCTGATGAGCTCGTTCCTGACCCAGTTCTACGACACCGCCGCCAATATTCCGCCCAATATTCTGCTGGCCGACTACCCCGAGGAGTCGCAGATTATCGAGGAGTGGCTGGGAAAAAAAGGCGGCCACAAAGTCACCCTGCACGTGCCGCGCCGGGGCGAGAAGAAAGATCTGGTCGATCTGGCGGCGCGGAATGCCGCCCAGACCCTTGAGCAGCTGCGCCTCCAGTGGCTCAACACCGAGCAGCGTGCCACCGCCGGGCTGAGCCAGCTGCGCGATATTCTGGAGCTGAGCGATATTCCGCTGCGAATTGAGTGCTACGATATCTCCAACACCCAGGGCACCAACTCGGTCGGCAGCATGGTCGTGTTTGAGCACGGTGAGCCGGCCAAAAAGCACTATCGCCGCTTCAAGATCAAAACGGTCGTTGGGGCCAACGATGTCGCCAGCCTGCAGGAGGTGCTGCGCCGCCGCTTTGCCCGGGTCGACGCCGAGGAGTCTGGCAGCACGCATGATTCGGGGGCGCTGGTTCCGGCGGAAGCCACTGCCGCCGATTCGGATGGGGAGCAGCGTGACTCGGCCGATCCGGCACCATCATCTGGCGAGGATACCTGGGCGACCCTGCCCAACCTGGTGCTGATCGATGGCGGCATCGGCCAGGTCAACGCCGCCGCCGCAACTCTGGCGGCGGCCGGCTTTGGGGCGATTCCCGTGGTCGGCCTGGTCAAGGGCGCTACCAAGGGCCACCTGCCCTATGGCTTTATGCGGCCCGGCAACTCAACGCCGCTGACGCTGCCCAACAATGCCCCGGCCCTGCAGCTGGTGCAGCGGATCGACGAGGAGGCCCATCGCTTTGCGATCACCTACCATCGCAAGCTGCGCTCGAAGGGCATGACCCGCTCGGTGATGGAAGAGATTCCTGGCATTGGTCCGAAGCGCAAAAAAGCGCTGCTCCAGGCCTTTGGCTCGCTCGACGGAATTCGCCAGGCCAGCGTCGAGCAGCTCGCCGCGCTGCCAGGCATGACCCGCAAGGCCGCCGAGGAACTTAAGGCGCTGATTTGATTGTCTCAAACACGCAACGATCCAGGCGCATCTTGCAATCTGGCGAGCCAGAACAACTGTACGTTCTTAGCGACGTGGATCCCTGGATTAGAAAGATACCCTGAATGAACCACAAAACTCTACCGATTGCGCTGATGCTGGCGCTTGGAATTACGCTATTGGCGCTGCTGCCAGCCCAGTCGGCCCTGGTGGCCCCCGCCGCCCAGCCGAGCGCAATCTCGTACTGGGGCATGAATGTCTACCTGACCAAGCGCGATCGGGTCGATAATCTTGGCGCCAACGATAACCTTGATCTGCTGGCAGCCACTGCCCGCAACGCCGGGGTGGCCTGGACCCTCGAAGAGTTCCCCTGGGATTTGATCGAGCCTTCCAATAATAATTTCAACTCGGTATACGATGCCAGCATCAAACAGGCCGCCGACAACGGCTTTGGCATTATCGGGATGCTCCTGACCACGCCCCAGTGGGCGCGTGACAGCTCGTGTACTGGCAACTATTGGTGTCCGCCCGCGAATGTTGCCGAGTACGCCGAGTTCGCCGGCTGGATGGCCGAGCGCTACGATGGCGATGGCCTGAGCGACGCGCCTGGCTCGCCACGGGTCGCCGCCTGGCAGATTTGGAACGAGCCAAACGATGTCAATCAGTGGCCGCTGATCAATGGCAGCGAGGCGGCGCGGCGGCTGCGCTATGGCCAGTTGGTCGTGGCGGCCTACGACGCGATCAAAGCCGCCGATCCAAGCGCCACGGTCGTCCTGGGCGGGGTCTACATTTTCGATGGCGGCCACGGCGATGGCCTGGATTTTTTGAACGGCACCAATGGTGCCCTGCGCCAGGTTCCCGCCGCGAAAACAAAGTTTGACGTCTTTGGGATTCACCCCTATATGCCGACGATCGCCCCCGATGCGCCGGGGCAGTATTCAACCGTTGTGCTTGAGGGCCGTCTGCTCAACGCGCGTAACTGGCTGACCAACGATATCGGCCGGGCCACGGCGCCAATCTGGATCACTGAGATTGGCTGGTGTACCCCGCCTGGCTCAGGTGGCTGCCCACAGGTCAGCGATCTTGATCAGGCGCGCTATCTGATTCGGGCGCTGGTGATCGCCCAGCAGTACGGCATCCAGCACACCAACTGGCTCCAGCTTGAGGATGCCTTCGATGGCGGGCATCCATTTAGCGGCTCAGCCGTGGTCAATAATCTCAGCAACAATACGTACAGCCCGAAACCGGCCTATCTGGCCTACCAGACCCTGGCCACCCTCTTGTCCTCCAGCGTGCCGGCTGGCCCTGGGCCGCTGCACTCGCACACCTTTGCCTTTGGGATTTCCAACACCGCTGGGATCTATGACTATCGCTACAGCCGCAACACCACGATTACCGACGTTGTGTGGGTTCCGTCCGGCTCGCAGGCGGTGAGTTTCCCGCTCGATCCAAGCAAGCAAGCCTTGTTTTACACCCGCAACGGCCAGCAGTTCGCCCCGCCAATCGCGAACAATCTGGCCAGCCTCACGCTGAGCGACGATCCGATTTTTGTGGTTCAAAAAGCCCCGCCAACGCTGGTTGTTTCCCAGAACAAGGTCTATCTGCTGGCCGAGCAGGGCCAGACAACCACCGCCAGCAGCTTTACGCTGGCCAACGGCAGCCAGGAAAACTCATTTAGCTGGAGCGCCGCCAATCTCACGCCCGCTTGGCTTGCGGTGAACCCGGCCAATGGCACCGCAACGGCGGCGCCGACCACGGTGACGGTGAGCGCCACCCTCAACGGGCTTGGGCTTGGCACCCACACCGGCAGCTTTACGCTCAACGGCGGGGCGGCTGGCAGCAAAATCATTCAGGTTGAGCTTAACATTGTGGCAGAGCTCAAACGAACCTATCTGCCGCTTGTGGGGCGCTAAATCCATGCCGAGCGAGCCACTGCCACCTGCGCTAGCCCTGCGGACATTTGTGGTTCCTGCCGATCTGAGCTGGCCTGTGGGCTCCGGCCTGTTTGGCGCCGCGATCCTGCCAACTGTCCAGCCAGCCCCGGAGCAGCTGGGGGCGCTGGCGGCTCGGCTGGCCCAGTCCGCCACGGCCCTACGGCAAATTCCAATCGCCACCATTGTGGCCGCGATTGACCGCGTCGCGCGGCGCTGGCTTGATCCCGCCCTGCCTGAGCGTCAGGTGCTGGTGGCGCACCTGTCAGGCATCAATGGCTACAGTGCGGCGATGCTGCAGCACACGCTTGGGCGGATGGCCGTCGACTGGCGGGCCGAGGCGCTGTGGGCGCGGCTGCAGGCCGAGTTTGGCGATCCGGCGCTGCTTGATGACTGGCGCCCCTATCCCAGCCGCGCCGACAGCGCTGCTGACCAGTCGCCACCGACCACCCTCACCCGCGCCTGGGGGCCGCGCCTGACCCTGCACATCTGCGCCGGCAATGTCCCCGGCGTGGCCATCCAGAGCCTGATCGATGCCCTGCTGGTGAAATCGCCCTCTTTGGTCAAGCCCGCCAGCGGCGAGCCACTCTGGGCGGCGCTCTGGGTGCAGATGCTGATCGTCGAGCTGCCCGAGCTGGCGGCGAGTCTGGCGGTTGTCTGGTGGCCTGGCGGCGATGTCGAGCGCGAGGCGGCGGTGCTGGCCCAGGCCGAGGCGGTGATCGCCAACGCTGGCAATCAGGCGATCGCCGACCTCCGCCGCCGTCTGCCTGGCCACGTTCGCCTGCTGGATTACGGCTCGCGGATCTCGTTCGCCCTCATCGCCGCTGGCATGCTCACGCCCGAGCAGCTCCCCGCGCTAGCCCGCGGATTGGCCTACGACGTGGCGCTGTTTGAGCAAAGCGGCTGTGTCTCACCGCAGATGCTCTTTCTCGAAAGCCCAGCCGAGGCTGATGCGTTAGCCCTGGCTCAGGCGCTGGATCGGGCCTTTGCCAACCTTGATCGCGAGCTGCCCCACCTGGTGAGCGCCGCATCCGCCACGACCATCCGGCGCCTCCGTGACGAGTACGAGTGGCGGATTTTAGCCGGCCATCCGGCGGCACTGTTTGGCCCACCCGATGGGCGCTGGATGATTTTGATCGACCAGACCGCGCAGTTTGGCCCAAGCAGCGCCGCCCGCACCATTATCGTGCGCCCGCTGGCCAGCCTGGCCGATCTGCCCCTGCTGCTGGCTCCGCTCAGCCTGTTTTTGCAAAGCGCCGCGCTGGCCGCCCCGCCCGAGCGTTACCGCGAAATCGCCACCCTGCTGGCCAGCGCCGGGATCACCCGCCTGACCCAGGTTGGTCAGCAGGGCTGGCCCGGCCCACTCTGGCACCACGATGGGCGGGATCCGCTCCGCAGCTTAGTCCGCTGGAGCGATATCGAACATTATCAGGAGTAAGCGCTCCAGGCTCAGGGAATTGATTGGTATAATGCTCCGCAACGAACAAGCGCGGATTGACGCTGAGTTGCTTGCTGAGTTGTCGTATTCCGCAGCGCACATCTGGATTAAGGAGTCAACGTGGATTTCAAACTTAGCGAAGATCAGGAGTTCATGCGCAAAGCGGCGCGTGAGTTTGCTGAAAAAGAATGTGGGCCGACGGTTGCCGAACGTGACGAGCACAAAATCTGGCCCGCCGAGATTGTCAAAAAGATGGGCGCGCTTGGTTTTATGGGGGTCGCCATCGATGAAAAATATGGCGGCGCTGGCCTCGACTACGTCTCATACGCCATTATGATCGAAGAGCTCTCGCGGGTTGATGCTTCGGTCGGGGTGATCGCCTCGGTCAACAACTCGCTGGTTTGTGCGGGGATCGAAAAATTCGGCACTGAAGAGCAGAAACAGGAGATTCTGGCCCCGCTGGCCAGCGGCGCGAAGCTCGGCGCGTTCTCGCTCTCCGAGCCAGGCGCTGGCTCCGATGCGGCCGCCCAGAAAACAATGGCCGTCGCCGATGGCGACCACTACCTGATCAATGGCACCAAGAACTGGGTCACCAACGGCTCACGGGCCGATACAATTTTGCTGATGACCATGACCCATCCCGAAAAAGGTGTCAAGGGCATTACGGCCTTTTTGATCGACACCCACGATCCCGGCTGCTCGGTGATCAAAGTCGAAGAAAAGCTGGGTATTCGCTCGGCCGAGTCGGCGCAGATGGCCTACGATAACTTCCGGGTCCACAAAAGCCGCATGCTTGGCCAGCCCGGCGATGGCTTCAAGATCGCGATGACCATTCTCAATGGCGGGCGAATCGGGATTGCCTCTCAGGCGCTCGGGATTGCCCAGGGCGCCTACGAGGCCGCCCTGGCCTATGCCAAGCTGCGTGAACAGTTTGGCCAGGCAATTATCAACTTCGAGGGCGTCGGTTTCACTCTGGCGGATATGGCGACCAGGATCAAAGCGGCCCGCCTGTTGACCTACAACGCTGGCTGGCTCAAAGATACTGGCGAGAACTATATTGCTGCCGCCTCAATGGCCAAGCTGTTCGCCTCCGAAACCGCCATGTGGACCGCGACCAAAGCCATTCAGGTGCATGGCTCGAATGGCTACTCCAAGGAATACCCGGTCGAGCGCTTTTTCCGCGATGCTAAAATTACCGAGATCTACGAGGGCACCAGCGAGATTCAGCGGCTGGTGATCTCCCGCGAAATCGCTAAATAGATACGACTAGCGGTAGTATTCGGCGCAGTGCGGCAGGTGAATCTTGGCTTTATTATTCACCTGCCGCATTGATCTGACGAGATCGATAGTCGCTGGCAAACTATGGTTTATCTGTAAATGTTAATCTTGTGGTTTTAACCCGCCACCGAAAATCGATTCCAGACTACTTTTGGTTGATGTATGGGCGAAAGCTGGCTAAAATGTGTCTTTCACTTGTTTGATAGTGTATAATAGCCTAGAACCTCACCACCTAACAGGAATGGCGACTGCCTCACCTGAAATCCTGTTTTTTTTTGGAGGAAAAAGCCCGTATGCAAAGAAATTCAACGTTGGGGATAATCATCGCCCTGCTCGTCGCGCTAGGCTTGGGTGTGGCAGCCTATTTGTATATCAATTCTGGCGTTACACCTCCAGAAGGGGGAAACGGCGTTAGCTCCGTGCCAACCGATATTCCCCCACCAGACATTGAAATTCTTGAGGCTGCCAGTGATATCCCCGCCAATCGGCTGATTACGGGTGCTGATCGTGAAGTTCTGTTTCAGGTTTCCGCCGTTCGACCAAGCGAAGTTACCGATAACGATGTTCGGGCCGATGAATTTAGCTCGCTGATTCAAGGTCAGGTCACGAAGGCTTCCATTCGGGGTGGTGATCGGATTAAAAAAGATGCATTTCGCCCTGCTGGTATCGCTGAGCTAATTCCAACCGCAGTCCCTGGACAAAGCTCACGCAAAGCAATGACCGTATTTATCAACGATCTAGGCAATATTGCTGCTGATGGCAATACGGCCGATATCATTGCCAGCTACAATGTTTCAAGCTGGTATATGGAATTTGCGGCAATCGACCGCGAAGGAGTCCTCACGTACGATAAGCGTGAATACCCTGACATTACGACCAAAGTGATTGGACAGAATATTCCAATCCTGAAGGTTATCCCGCCACTCATTATCGATCCTCAGACTGGTGCCCAGCCAATTCCGGTTGAACCAGTTGCTCCTGCTGATGGTGGAGTTGTTCCACCGCCACAGCCAACCGCTGAGCCAGTGTTTGTCCAAGGCTCACAGTGGCAGGTTGTTCTGGCTGTTACCGAGCAGGAAGCCGAATTAATTGACTATACTCGGAACAAACCTGGCTTTCTAAGCCTGATTATTCGGCGCGCTGATGATCAGGAAATTGTAAGCACAACTGGTGTCACGATGGATCTGCTCATGCGTTTGTATGGGGTGAATCAAGTCTATGCCCAGCCGAATATGGTCGTTGATCTCGTTGATGCTCCACCGCCGCCACAGCCGTCAGGGCAGCCACCTGTAGTTATTCCGGTTCCAATTCCATTTGGGAATGGGGTACCAGTTCCACTACCGACTACAGTGCCAGCAGAAACACCCACACCGTAGTATGAAGTAAGGAGCATCTTATGGCCGAACAGTCTGATAAAATCCGCGTACTCATTGTTGATGATATTGCGGATACACGTGATAACCTCGAGAAATTACTGTTTTTCGAGAAGGACATGCAGGTTGTCGGCAAAGCGGCAACCGGACGTGAGGCGATCGCCCAGGCTAAGAGTCTGCAGCCAGATGTCATTCTCATGGACATCAATATGCCCGATATGGATGGCATTGCTGCAACAGAAGCGATTATGACTCAGGTGCCCAACACGCAAGTTATCATGATGAGCGTCCAGGGCGAGACCGATTATCTGCGGCGCGCAATGCTGGCTGGGGCACGTCAATTTTTGACCAAACCAGTTGGTGGTGATGAGCTTGCTAGCAGTATTCGCGAGGTCAATCGGCTTCAACAAAGCCAGCGCCGTTATGTCGTTGCTGCGGCTCAGCAAGATGAAGCCGATCTATCGAATGGGCAAATTATTGCGGTGTATAGCCCTAAGGGCGGTGTCGGCAAGAGTGCAATCGCCTGTAATTTGGCGGTTGCACTCAAGCTGCTGCCTGGCAACCGTAAAGTCTGTCTGGTCGATGGAAGCCTCTTATTCGGTGATCTTGGGGTGATGTTTAACATTAATAGCCCGAAGACCATTAATGATCTTGTCTCACGGATTAACGATCTTGATCGTGAGTTGATCAATGATGTCTTGGTAACCCATGCCTCGCAGATTAAAATCCTTGTCGCTCCCGCCAATCCTCAAATGGGCGAGCTTGTCACCGCCGACCATCTGCGGGTGATTCTGGAGGCGTTGCGGCGCGAGTTTGATTATGTGGTGGTGGATACCCAATCCTCATTCCAGGATCAAACGATGGCGGTGCTCGATGCGGCCGGCCGAATTGTCCTCTTGATGACGATGGAGCTTTCAGCGATTAAGAATATTCGCCAATTCCTGGAAGTTGCTGAACTGCTAGAGTATGGCGAGGAAAAGCTGGTCCTGGTCTTAAATAAGGCCGATCCGCGCTACAATATTCGGGTGGACCAGGTTGAAGCCAATATTCAACATAAAGTTGCTGCCCAAATTGGTAATGCTCCCTTTGAAATGACAAGTGCCATTAATCGCGGTGTTCCCTTGATTATTGAGAAACAAAGTCATCAGATCTCCGCAGATATTACCAACCTGGCCTATCTGCTTACCGGCAAGACCGCTGCCCAAACTGCAAAAGCCGCCGCAAAGCCCAATGCTCCAGCTAAAAAAGAAGAGCCACGCGGTTTATTTGCTCGTCTAACTAAACGCTAGTATAAGGAGGAGCTATGTCGCTACTAAAACGGATTGGTGGCACCACAACTCCTATTGCGGCACCAGAAGCTACTTCAGCAAAATCAGCAGCAGGAACACCCCGCGCCGACGTTTCTGCTGCTCCGCGATCCACCTCTTCTTCAAATCAGGAGCGTCTGCTGGACGTGAGACAACGTGTCCAGCGACGCTTAACCGATATCGTCCACGATGTTGATGCAACCAATAGCACCCGCATCCGCCAGCAGGTTGAGGAAATTCTTTCCTCAATTCTGGATGGTGAACATATTATCCTGAGCCGCAATGAACGCAACCAATTGATCGAATCGCTGATGGCGGATATTACCGGTTTTGGCCCTTTGGAAATCCTTCTGGCCGATGACGGAGTTTCCGAAATCATGGTCAATGGACCCAAAAAGATTTACATTGAAAGTAAAGGTAAACTAAGTCTTTCTGATGTAACTTTTCAAGATGATGAACACGCTATGCGGGTTTTGTATCGCATTGTAGCCCCGCTTGGGCGCCGTATTGATGAAAGCTCGCCAATGGTGGATGCTCGTCTGCCAAATGGCTCGCGCGTAAATGCGGTCATTCGTCCAATCTCACTGATTGGCCCGGTTATTACAATTCGTAAGTTTTCTAAAAAACCCCTTGGTCCTGAGGACTTGATTCGGTTTGGCGCAATCTCACGTGATATGATGGAATTTCTTTCTGCGTGTGTCAAAGCGCGGATCAATACGGTGGTTTCCGGCGGTACCGGCTCTGGTAAAACCACTCTGCTGAATGTGCTGTCATCATTTATTCCCGAAGATGAACGTCTCATCACTGTGGAAAATGCTGCTGAACTCCAGCTGCAGCAGGATCACGTTATCTCACTCGAGTCACGTCCAGCCAATGTTGAGGGCAAAGGCGAAATTTCGATTAGCGACCTCATCATTAACTGTCTGCGTATGCGCCCTGAACGAATTATTGTTGGTGAGTGTCGGGGCGGTGAAACCCTGGCTATGCTACAGGCAATGAATACTGGTCACGAAGGATCCATGACAACGCTCCACGCCAACACGCCACGTGATGCGATCTCCCGAATTGAGACAATGTGTTTGATGGCAGGCATGGATTTACCCCTGCGCGCTATCCGCGAACAAGTTGCCTCGGCAATTGAGCTCATTGTCCAGCAAGCGCGGCTTAAAGATGGCTCTCGCCGGGTTATCGCTGTCTCAGAAGTAACTGGGATGGAAGGTGACGTGGTGGTGCTTCAGGATATTTTTGTCTTTGAACAGACAGGAATTGATGAACATGGTAAAATAGTAGGAACACTTCGCCCGACTGGTGTACGGCCGCGTTTTGTTGATCGCTTTGAAACCATGAATATTTATCTCCCACCAAATGTATTCGGTTCAGCAGCCGAACGATTCTATTAGTTCCCCTCCGGGTTCGCCCGCAGAAAGGATCGTGGTCGATGGAAGCACTACAAAATCTGCCTCCGTGGGTTATTCCTGTGGTTTTGGCTGTGGGTGTCTTTGTGGCGGTCCTGGTCCTTATTCGTAAGATGCAGCCGCCATCAGTCGATGCACGGCTTAGCCAATTTGCCGAACGTAAAGGTCCAGTTTCAACCGAAAAAGGTGTCAGTGCGCTGACAAGTCGGCTTGAAGGGGTTGTCGGCAAAGGTAAAAAATCCTCGGATCTTGCCCGAGATCTTGCACAAGCTGATTTGAAACTCACCGTTACCGAATTCATCGCGATGAAATTTGCCTCGGTGCTTGTGTTTGCCGCTATCGGTGCTTTTCTTGGCCGGGCGAATATTTACGCTATTATCATTGCTTGCCTGGTCGGCGGCTTAATTGGCTTGGTTGTCCCTGGTAAATTTGTGCAGTTTAAACAGGCGCGCCGCTTACGCTCATTCAATAACCAACTTGGTGACACTGTTGGTCTTTTAGCAAACTCATTGCGCTCTGGCTATAGTTTGCTGCAATCGATGGAGATGGTTTCTCGCGAAGCAGCACCACCTGTATCGCAGGAATTTCGCCGAGTTGTGCAGGAAGTTGGATTAGGCTTATCCCTCGAAGAGTCGATGAATAATTTGCTGCGACGGGTTCCTAGCGAGGACCTTGATCTCATGGTCTCGGCAATCAATATTCAGTCCGAAGTCGGCGGTAATCTCGCTGATATCCTTGATACTATCGGACATACAATCCGTGAACGAGTTCGTATCAAAGGCCAAATTCGGGTATTGACCTCGCAGGCCCGCTACTCAGGGTATGTGGTAACATTTCTCCCAATTGCGATTGCTGTAGTCATTACAGCCATCAACCCTGAATATATGGCGCCCATTTTTACCTTTGGTATGCCGCCGGATGCCTGGTGCTGTATGCCTGTTGCTAGCGCTTTCATGATATTTCTCGGCTTCCTGGCAATCAAGAAAATTGTCAATATCGAAGTCTAACCTCGCAAGGAGGTATGTATGGGTATAGAACTATTTCTAGTTCTTGGTTTTATCGTGGCGATTGGCATTACTGGTGTAGTGATGTTCAATAAGCGGCGGCAAGTTGATACTGTTTCTAATCGCCTGGCTCAGTTTACTGAACGTTCAATGAGCCTTGAGGAATTAGAGCTCCAACTCCCATTTAGACAGCGTGTTATTACACCGCTGCTCAACAATGTGTTTGCCAAACTCGGTAATGCTGCCAAGTCCAACGAAAAACTACGTGTCAATCTGATGTTGGCGGGCAACCCTGGCAATCTTACTGCCGCTATGTTTACGGGTATGCGGCTGGTCCTGATGATAGGACTCTTCGCGATCGTATTTATCATTGGCACACTTGCGGGCATGACTGCTGCTGATCTAATCAAGTGGTCTGGTATCGCTGGGGGTTTAGGCTTTTTGCTGCCAGTATCCTGGTTGGGTCGCCAGATCAAAAAACGCCAGAAGCTGATTCTGAAGGCATTGCCAGACGCTCTTGATCTCCTGGTGATTAGCGTAACCGCAGGCTTGGGTTTTGATGCTGCCCTCCAACGCGTGGCGGAAAAATGGGATAATGAACTCTGTAGTGAGTTCCGGCGCGCTTTGTCCGATATTCGGCTTGGGACGCCCCGTCACGAGGCATTTCGGGCTATGACGCTGCGAACCGGGATTGAGGATCTTACATCATTTGTGGCAGCTGTTATTCAAGCTGACCAGCTGGGTGTAAGTATGGGTAAAATGCTTAAGATCCAGGCTGACCAGCTTCGTCTGCGCCGTCGTCAACGAGCTGAAGAAGAGGCGCAAAAAGCACCGATCAAGATGCTTTTCCCCTTGGTCTTTCTGATCTTTCCATCGTTGTTTGTGGTTATCCTTGGTCCAGCCCTACCGCGCTTGTTAGGTGGGGGAATCTAGGTTATGCTCCATACGGTGTATAATCAAACTCGTGCTACTGTAGTTGCAACCAAGGTAGAACTAGCCGATTCATTTCTGAGTCGCGGTCTAGGATTAATGGGTCGTCGCTCTCTTCCCGAGAGTGGCGGCCTACTTTTGTATCCAAATAATAATATTCACATGTTTTTCATGCGCTTTCCAATCGATGTAATCTTTGCCGATCGGCAGCATAAGATTGTTGGTCTCCGCCATTCATTCAAACCGTGGCGCCCGTTTGCCGTCGCCCGCAATGCGCGCTATACGATCGAGCTGCCAGCCGGTATTTTGCAGGCAACAAAAACAGAGGTGGGCGATCAGATTGAAATCACTCCAGCTCTGCGGAAATAGTCCAAGTAGCTAGTTACATGAATTGAAATTTGCCTTCAGAATCTTCTAAATCAACCTCTCAGGAATTCACACTACTCAACAATAATCTCTATTCCATATGCTTTGCGGAATAGACCGGTACGGCGGTTAGTATCCCAAATTTCTACGGTTGCATCGCCAATTGGATCCACCACCACTCGCACGAGATCTTTGTCAATCTGACAGCGCACAGCTCGAATAACCTGACTCTTAGAGCGCTCGAGATACTCGGCGATCCGCAATAAGGCGCTTAATTTTGCTGCCCGCTCTAGATCACCAGGCTCTAGCAGTCCGCCTAGTCCTTCATCGGTGATACTTCCCTTGCGATGATGGCGGGTTAACAGACCAATCAGGGCGATCTCACGATGGCTAAAGCCACTCAGGGCAGCATTCAAGATCAGATACAGACCATGTTTGTGATGATCATAGTAGTTTACCGCAACGCCAATATCGTGGAGAATTGCTGCCACACTCAGGATATCGCGCTCCCAAGCCCCATAGCCATGCAGCCCGCTTAGTTGGTCAAAAAGGGATAGACTGAGATCGCGCACTTTGACCGCATGAACAACATGATAATCATAGAGACGGGCTAGATTTTCGGTAGCAAATAAGCGTAAGTTGGTGATCAAGGGTGGCGTAGAGCCGATCAGAAAGTGCTCATAAAAGAGCCCATCACGTAAGCCTTGGCCACTGATCCAGAGCGATGTTGCTCCAGTGCGGCGCATCAGCTTGCGAATGAGCAATACTCCAGCGACCATAACATCAGCTCGATCGCTATTTAGCCCTTCGACCCGATCGCGTTCAGCGCGATTCATTTTGCTTAAACGAACTGCCCAATCCTCCACCCGCTCCAGGGGAATCCGATATCCGTGGTACTTATCAATCGGATAGCGCATCAGGCGCTGGTCGATTTTGGCGAGATTACGCACTGTGCCGCCGACGCCGACTAGCTGCATAGCTCCTTGAACGGTAAACCAGTCGACCTGATCAAGCGCTGCATCAAGATATTTATCCAGTGCCTTGAGTTCGGATTTACTTGGTGGGTCGTTGTGGATAAAGCGTTCGGTCAGGCGAACGGTGCCAAGAGGCAGCGAGGTACTGCTGACCAGGCCACGGCCACGAACCAACGCCAGCTCAACGCTGCCACCACCAATATCGAAGATGAAACCATCTTGCAAAGGGAGGCTATTAACGACCCCCAAATATCCATAGTACGCTTCTTCTTCACCTGATAGTACCCGTAGCTCGATGCCGGTTGCCGCATGAACCTGGGCCAAAAATGCGGCCTGATTGGACGCATCACGGACAGCGCTGGTCGCCACAGCCACGATCGTGGGAACGTTCATGGCTCGACCATGGGCCGCAAACATTTTCAGGGTTTCGATTGCCCACTGCACCGGCGCGTCCTGCAAGACATTGTCATCGCCGACATCGTGGGCAAGCCGGACATTTTCTTTAACTTCATCAACGAGCTTAAAGGAATGATGGGGCTGATACTGGAGAATAACCATCCGCGCGGTGTTCGATCCAAGATCGATAATGCCAATATGTTGTGCCACATCGCCCTCCACAAAAAAGCATTCAGCATGTGTTGAGGCACAAGCATACCATCATTTTAATCGTTGGTTTGACTGATCCTAATAGTGCACTTCAACCGTGGTGCCAACATTGGCCCAGCCGTACAGCCATGCAGCGGCATCAAGCGGCAGATTGACGCACCCATGGCTGATTCGCACCCCAGAGCCAAACAGGTTGTGCCAGTAGGTGCCATGTAGCGCAACACTGCCGTTATAGTACATTGCGTGGGGAACATTTGGCACCACCCAGCTCTCACCATTGATCGAGCCGCGCATGGTCTGAAGGGGAGTTTTGGCATAGATGCTGAAGGTTCCCGCCGGTGTATTGAAGCCGTCTTTACCAGTGGCGACGGGTGCATTGAACACCTGTTCACCATTTTCGTAGGCATACAGCCACTGGCGGGTCAGGTCGACTTCAATCCGCTTGCTGCTGCTGGGCTGCGGTTTGGCCGGCACCGCGGTTGGAGCGGGTTTGGTTGGCTTAGGCTGGGCCTGCGGTTTTGGCGCCGCCTCTGTTTTGGCTGGAGCGGCAACCGCCACTGGCGCCGCAGCTGGCGCCGGTGGTGCGGAGACAATCGGGGCAGGTGGCACTGGATCGAATGAGAACATGACCGGGTTCATATCCGCGCTGCCTTCGACGAGACCACGGGCTGCAGCAAGCTCACGTCCCAGCGGTGCAAGCTCGATCTCGTCTGGCTGCCCAGCGTAGAGTGGATGGTGGATGAACATCGCCCGCTCAAAGTACTGTACCTGAAAACGTCCAGTCGGCAGATTTTCCCAGGTTGGGGCACTAATCGGGAGTCCAAATAGATCAACGCCACCGTTGGCCTCCCAGAATGTGCGGAAGCTGCCCCGGAG
Source organism: Herpetosiphonaceae bacterium (assembly GCA_034437415.1). Taxonomy (GTDB): domain Bacteria; phylum Chloroflexota; class Chloroflexia; order Chloroflexales; family Herpetosiphonaceae; genus JACCRK01. The sequence goes on along the minus strand of DAOTUS010000270.1, from coordinate 10,214 downwards.
TGTGTAGTTGGATCCAGGCGGGGTTAGGGCTGCAGCGCTGCTAGCGGGCTGGGCAGGAAAGCTACGCCATTGCGTGCGTTCACGGCCAATCAGACCAAGCAGAACAGGTGCGGGGCTATCGGGGTGATACTCGAAGCGAGCGCGCTCAAAGTACTGTACAGTCAGGCCATTTTCCTCGAAGGCGGCGGTAACTGGCTCGCCGAACAGGCGTGCACCATTGTGGGTATTCCAGAACGATAGAAAGCCATAGGTGTCATCGAGGGGAGCGCTGGGGGAGTTGGCAGTGGCCGTTTGCACCCAGGCTAGCCCAACGAGCAGCACAATAATTCCGAACGTGATAACTCGCCGCATACACACCTCACTCCATGGCTAATGAATTCGGATCATCGTATCATGGTGTCTGTGAGTGTGTCAATTATCTGCGGCGAATTATGCCTTTGCAGTGGGCCAGGCAGTTAGGAATAGGTTGACACTTTTACTGAGGAATAATATCTTCCAGCGAGCTGACTTCAACCATACCAGCGGGAACATCAATCTTGAGAACAATCCGGCGAATCATTGGAACCAGCACATCCGGCTGGCCAATTTTACGCACGACCAGCACCTCATTGGCCCCAGTCTCGATTAGCTCAACGACTTTACCAACCTCTTCACCGGCGGCTGTGCGCACATTTAGCCCGACAAGATCGTGTAAGAAGTACTCGTCGTCATCAAGTGGCGCCGCTTCTTTGGCACGAATATAGAGGTCGGTGCTGCGCAGCTCTTCAGCCTGCTCGCGGGTGGTGACCTCTTGCAGCCGTAGAATATACACATTGGTTTTATGTTCGTGAAAACGGGTTACGGTGTAGGGCTGCAATGCTGGCCCGGCAAAAACCTGCTTCACTTTAGCCAGATAGTCTGGACGTGTCGAAATCAAGGCCACCTTGAGTTCACCACGAACGCCAAAAGGGGTCGAAATCCGGCCAATCAATAACACATCATCGATAGCTGGAATACTCACGAATTAACCTCAAGATGCACACGTTTATTCTGGCGGGCCGCCACAATCCCTAACACATCACGAATGGATTTGACCACTCGCCCATTGCGACCAATCACTTTACCTGCTTCAGCGGCAGGCACGGTCAGATCGAGGGTGATACTATGATGGCCTGAGCGCTGGGTGATAGTGATTTCGTCGGTTGACTCAATCAGGCCTTCAACAATGTAACGCAGTAAATCTTCCACAAAACCCCCTTGATACAGGATGAAATGGGCACGCCCCCGAATCCAAGCTTGGATTAGGATGCGTGCCCACGTTCACTTAAGCTTTTGGTGCGCCTGGTGCCCGGAAGCCAACCTGCTCGGCATCTTCGGGGGTGGCAAACCAGACTTCGGCCACGGTCGAGTCGTAGTAGCGGCTGCCGACAACGTGATAAAGCATCGAGTCGGCGTTGCCTTTGATGGTGAAGCCCTCTGGGGCGCTGCCATCAGCGAGCGCTTTAGCGCTGCCTGGGCCGAATGATGCTGCTTCAACAGCAGGAGCCGCCGCTTCAACGGCTGGTGCCGCTGCTTCAACGGCTGGTGCCGCCGCTTCAACGGCAGGAGCTGCTGCTTCAACGGCAGGAGCTGCTGCTTCAACGGCTGGTGCCGCTGCTTCAACGGCTGGTGCTGCTGCTTTGCTGCGGGGCTTTTTGGTTGGAGCGGATACTACTTCAACTTCAGCCACTGGCGCTGGGGCATCAGCAATTTTGCCTTCGCCATCGAGCACACCAACATTTTTCAGCAGGCGAACCACAGTGTCGGAGGGCTGTGCGCCGACGCTGAGCCAGTAGCGAGCCCGGTCTTGTTTGATCATCAAGATTTTGGGCTGTGACTGGGGGTTATAGTGACCAATGGTCTCGATAAATTTACCATCGCGGGGCGAACGTGCGTCCGCAATCACAACACGATAGGCTGGTTTGTGCTTGAGTCCCATCCGACGAAGACGAATCCGTACCATTGAGTGAATCCTCCAAGATAAAGTAGGTAGATTACGCTGTAAGCCGCGTAATCCTGTAAATAGCAAGCTATTTGGGCCTGGTGCCGATGCTCGATAGGTCTATTTGAGCATTTTCATCAAATCGTTGGGATTGCCCCCACGACCAAATTTTTTCATCATCCGCTGCATTTCACGGAACTGCTTGACCAGCGCATTGACATCCTCAACCCGAACCCCGCTGCCGGCCGCGATCCGGCGCTTGCGGCTCATGTTCGAGAGCAGATCGGGGTTGCGGCGCTCTTTGGCGGTCATCGAGAGAATAATCGCCTCGATGCGCTTCATCTCGCGCTCGTCGACGGCATCCTCAAGATCTTTCATCTGACGCATCTGTTTGCCAACGCCGGGGATCATGCCCAGAATTTGCTGGAGCGGGCCAAGTTTGCGCATCGAGGCCATCGCACCGAGGAAATCCTCAAAGTCGAATGTGCCCTTGCGCATTTTCTTTTCCATCTTTTTCGCCTGATCTTTATCGTAGACCTGTTCGGCCTTCTCGATCAGTGTCATCATATCGCCCATGCCCAAAATGCGTTGGGCTAGACGGTCGGGATGGAATGGCTCAAGCGCGTCGGTTTTTTCGCCGGTGCCGAGAAACTTAATCGGTACGCCGGTGACTTCGCGCATCGAGAGCGACGCACCGCCACGGGCATCGCCGTCGACCTTGGTCATGATCAAGCCTGTCAAAGGTACTTTTTCATTGAAGGTTTCGGCGACTTTGACCGACTCCTGGCCGATCATTGCATCAACCACCAGCATGGTTTCGTGCGGCTGCACGCGGGCGGAAATTTCCTGCAGCTCGCCCATCAGACGGTCATCAATTTGCAGGCGGCCAGCCGTATCCACGATCACGACGTTGTTGCCATTGAGGCGGGCTTGACGTAACGCATGCTCGGCAATATCTGGCGGGGCTACGTTGGTGCCTTCGCTATAGACTGGAATATTGAGCTGCTTGCCAAGGGTTTCAAGCTGCTTGATCGCCGCAGGTCGATAGATGTCGGCGGCAACCAGCAGGGGAATCTTGCCTTTTTTGCGCAGATGAAGGGCCAGCTTGGCCGCCATCGTGGTTTTACCCGCGCCCTGCAAACCAACCAGCATAATCACGGTTGGCTGATCACGGTTCTTCGACTCGTTAATCGGCACGTTGGCGTCGCCCAGCAGATGGACGAGCTCATCGTGGACGATTTTGATCACTTGCTGCCCTGGGGACAGGCTTTTGGTGACCGTCTCGCCAATTGCCTGCTCGCGAACCCGCGCGATAAAGTTTTTGGCAACCTTAAAGTTAACATCGGCTTCGAGCAGCGCCAGGCGCACTTCGCGCAAGCCTGCATCAACGTCGGCCTCAGTCAGACGGCCTTTGCTGCCAATGCGATTGAACACATCAGTCAAGCGGTCGGATAGATTGTCGAACATCGTCATCACCTCACCGCAACAGAAAAAACTGGCGGAACCCTGGCACGGCGTTCCGTGGAGTGGGTTCTGTCAGCTATCGCCCAGGCATTGTAGCCGATGATCTTGTGGGCGTCAAATTTGACGAGTAGCTAGCAGCTAGTAGCTAGTAACTAGAGCGTCAGGGTTACTGACACTAGCTACTAGCTGCCAGCTACTAGCTACTGGAATCTCCGGGCGTGCAGCGCCACCGCGCCGCTATACAGCACGCTGCCGAGCAGCAGCCCGGCCCAGACACTGAGCGTAAGCGCGTCGGGCTTGAGCAGCGGCTGATCGCGCAGCGCCTGCCAAGCCATGCTGAGTGTCAGCCCAAGGTAGGCGACCGCCGCGCCCACCACCAGGGCGAGTCGATGGCTGGCGCTGAGAAAGCGCCCGCGCCCGCCTGACACCGCCAGCAGCAACCAGCCGACCAGCGCCAGCACCTGGGCGCCGTGAATGCCGATGAAGTGGGCGATCCGCAGGTCGCCGTTGGTTGTGCTCCAGCCAAGAAAGCTCAGTCCCGGCCCGCCATCAGGGGCGCCGACCGTGTGGGCGCCCGCCATGGCGAGGTGGCCGCCGGCCTGGAGAACGGCCAGCTGATCGGTGGTGGGGCTGGTCATGAGAAAGCCTAGCCCAAAACCGATCAGCATCAGCGCCATTCCCAGCCGCAGGCTCCACATAAAGGCCCGGTCGGGGACGGTTTTCTGGCGCAGAAAAACCATAAAACCGACGCTGCTGATCACGTAAAAGATCATGATGCTGACCGACATAATGCCCCAGAGCACTGTGTTAAATGGGGTGGAGATGTTGAAGTGCATCGCCTGGCCACGGCCGGCCTGGAGGATGAGCAGGGCCATCTCAAGCAGTAGCATCAGGCCGCAGCCATCAAGGACGAAGCGCACCAGGCGTGGGCGGGTTTTGATGTAGCTGAACATCCAGAGCATGGTTGGCGCATACAGCAGGAACGATAGGGCAAACTTGGTGCTTTTGGCCCAGGCTGGCTGGCCCAGGATGGTGCGCGGATCGAAGAGCATTCCCAGCAGGCCAAGCGTCACAAAGCCGAAGCTGGCATAGAAAAAGATCGTCATAATTTTGCTGGTGCTCCAGAAGCGCCGCAGAATCGTCGCTGCCTGGGCCGGGATGAGCAGATTACGTTCGGATTGAGTGGTCGAAATCATACGGGCTGTCTCCTAGCTAGCGATTGAATTCAGGCGTTGGTGCGAGCGGCGTGGGCTGGCTGCGGCGCCCGGAATAGGGCATACAGCGTGCGTAGCCCCAGGTACAGGAGGAACCCCAGCGGCCCCAGCATTAGCACCAGGAATAGGATTGGGCTGACCAGCCAGGCGCTGATCCGGCGCTCGCGGCTGTCTAGATAGGCCCAGCGGGCGACAAACAGGTCGAAGGCCAGGAAGTGAACCCAGCCCAGCATTGCGCCAGCCGGTGTGCTCAGCAGCGCCGCGATGCTGGCGAGCGTTGGATTGCTCACGCCGGCCCAGACCTCCGGGAGAATTGGGATCACCACGATGGCATACAGCAGGGCCGGGCCGACACTGATCCACGGGCTGGCGATGATGCGCGCGGTCCAGCGCCAGAAGGGCAGGACGATCATCAAAAACCAGAACGGCAGCACCAATAGGCTGCTGAGTGAAAAAAGCTGATCGAGCATTCGATCTCCTCCCTAGGCGACTATTTTGATTTGACGCTGAGTTTTGCGCCCTAGAACCGCGAATTTTAGGGCAGCATGAAGCACGCTTCGCTTGAAGCGGCTCGCGGCCCACGCGCCGACGGCCGGATCCCAAATATGGGCCACGACCTGCCGGTTTAGGTTGATGCTGGTTTGCTGATTCATCGCTGCGTCTCCTTGCCACTGGCGAGCGCTTGCTCAGCCACTGGGGAGACGATACACTCTGACGCTACGTGAGAGTCAAGGGGTTAGTTGGAGGATTTTTCGATGGGGATTTGCATTTCAAGCACGATTGGGTTGTGGGCATTGGCGGTATCAAGCTCGCTGCCAAAGATATGCACCTCGCGATACGAGCCACTGGCCTCGTACCCGTGAGTGCCGATCCAGCTAAACAGCGCCGTGATCGCCAGCCCGACCTCCCAGATAAAGCCGTGGTGGAGCACGGTTGCCAGCTGGGGCGTGGCCGGGAGCGTCGTAATGCTGATACCTTGATCGTGGGCCGGAGCGAGCGCTGCTGCCGCAGCCGGCTCGATGCTCAGGGCGATCTCCATGTTGATGGCGTGCTCGGTGTACTCTTTGTTGTGATACATCACCAGCTCCGGGCCATTTGGCACGATCTGGTGCAGGGCAAGCCAATCATAGATCTGGCGGTACATTGCGTGGCGATAGTGTTTCATCTCGCTGACATGGCCCACGCACTGATGCACCGAGACCAGGGTTTGGGCCAGGCCGGGCTTGAGAATAACCTCATACGGCGAGACCCGGCCCTCCTGCTCGATCTGCTGTAGGCGCGCCCGCACCCGCAGGAGCCGCTGCTGGGTCTCCTGCACCTCCTGCTCGATCTCGGCCTGCTTCAGCATCAGCATCCCGTGGAGCTGCTCGGCCGAGACATTCTCCGCCAGCAGATGGCGGATCTGCTCCAGCGACAGCCCCAGATCCTTGAGTGCCAGAATGCGATTGAGCCGGGGAAGCTGCTCGATGCTGTAGAAGCGATAATCGGTGAAGCGATCGATCTTGGCCGGCTTCAAAAGATCCAGCTCGTCGTAGTGGCGCAGGGTGCGCACCGAAACCTGGCCCAGCTTGGAGAAATCCCCGATTTTGAACATACCTTCCTCCAGCAGCAAAGGGATGGCTTCGACAGGCTCAGCCACCGGGCATTAAATCAGACTACAGCGACGGTATTGACGTGGTGCATCACTTTGGCGGCGGTTTCCTGGCCCTGGCGCACGCAGTCGGGAATGCCCACCCCGCGATAGGCGCTGCCACACAGATAGAGGCCCGGCAGACACTGGTTTTCCAGCCCTGCAACGCGATCAAGATGGCCAACATCATACTGCGGGTTGGCCAGCGGCCAGCGATAGATCCCGCTCCAGACCGGCGGCGCGGTGATGGTGAAGATAATCCGCAGCTCATCGCGGACGAGCTGCAGGAGTGCGGCATCATCAAGCTGCAGCACCGCTGGATTTTTCGATCCGCCGACAAAGGCGCGGATGAGCACATAGTCCGCGGGGGCGCGGTCGGCCCACTTGCGCGAAAGGATGGTCACGGCGTTGATGCGACGCCGCTCGCTGGGCGGAATCACCAGCCCATAGCTGTCCAGCGGCTGACCAATCTCGGCGCGGCGGAAGGCCAGGGTGACGGTTCCAGTGGAAACATAGCGGATCTGGCGCAGGCCCGTGGCCAGCTCTGGACTGTGTGGCGCCACGAGATCGGCGGCGGCGAACGACGGGATCGCCAGCACCACGGCATCGGCTTCACGGACTGAGCCATCATCAAGCTGGACCCGATACGCCGAACCGCTGGTCGCGTCGTGCGCCAGCCCGGTCACGCTGCGGCCGACCAGCAGCTCAGCATCGAGCTGGGCGGCCAGTGCCTTCACCAGGCTCTCGATCCCGCCGCGCAGCGAGACAAACGGGCTCAGCGTCTGGTTGGCGGGCGCGGATTTCGGCCGAGCGGCGCGCATGCCCCGAATCAGGCTGCCGTATTTCTGCTCCACCTCGCGAAAGCGCGGAAAGGTCGCCGTCAGGCTTTGCCGATCGGACTCGGCGTTGTGGATTCCGGCCATCAGCGGCTCGGCAATTTTATCCAGCGCCTCGGCCCCAAAGCGGCGCCTGATAAAATCGGCCAGGGTCTCATCGCTGGCGCCTTGACGGGCAGGCAGGACGAGATCCAGCGCCATGCGCAGCTTGCCCCGCCACGAAATCAGCGGCGAGCGCACAAACGGCCAGAACTTGGTCGGCACCACCAGATTTACGCCATCGGGCAGCGGGCAGGGCCGACCCTTGTGCAGCACATAGACCTTGTGTCGCGCGGGCTGGGTTGAGATCAGCTGATCTGCCAGGCCCAACTCTTTGGCCAGCTGCAGTCCCCAGGGCTTCTGGGCGATAAAGGCATCGGGGCCAGCCTCGACCAGCAGCGGCGCGGCGGCGTCCGGGAGCGCGATGGTCTCGGTCAGCAATTTGCCGCCAAGGCGCTGATCGCGCTCGATCACCGTAATCTGGCAGGCCTGCCCACTGGCGCGGGCCGCTTTCTGAAGATACCAGGCCGTGCTTAGCCCGGCGATACCACCACCAACAATGACAATTCGAGAAACTGCTTCCATGACGTGAACTCCCCAAGTAAATCGCCCCCTAAACTTAACACCGGCCTGCTGCTCCGTCAATCTGGTTCAGGCCGGAGAGCAGCTGTCTCAGCCGGTATAGGGCAGCGCGATCCCGAGCATCCAGGCGAACAGCGCCGTTCCGACCAGCGCGGCGATCAGCGGCTGCGCGGTACGCCGGGTGACTCGGCCGCCGATCAGCGCCAGAAGGCCAAAGAATGCCAGGAAGAGCGGCAGAATCAGGAACACAAAACCGCTATCGGGGCGCAGAACCGTGCCCAGCAACAGCGCGGCGATAAAGCTGATCCGATTGCCAACCTGGCCCCAGCCCCGAAGCTCCAGCGCGGCATCGACCAGAAAGTACGGCAGCATCAGCAGGATAAACAGCCCAATCCAGGACCAGCGCAGGCTGGTTGGCACGAAGTTGAGAAAGGTCAGATGGGCAACACCGCCGATCAGCGTCAGCAGATACAGGCTCACTCCTAGCGCGATCAGCCAGCCGCGCCCGCCGAGTCGGCGAAACCCAGCGAATGGCTGAATCCGCATCCCAACCACGGCGGCGATCGCCCACTGCGTCAGCCCATACAGGCCAAAAAACAGCGCCAGATAGCCGCCGAGCAAAATCGGCACCCAGCTGGTCGGCGCTTTGGCCAGCAGCAGCGGCGTAAGAATCGCCGGCCCAACCGCGATCGCCACCTGCTGCCAGGCGCGGGCGGAGCGCCGCGTACCCGTTTGGCCTGATCGAGACCCGATGATCGCCCAGAGCAGGAGCAGTCCGCCCAGGTATACGACCCCGACCCAGAGCATCCGAATATCGCGATAGCTGATCGGCAAGGGCTGGCCAGCGCCTGCCGCGACCCAGCTGGTGGCGGCGCCGCTCATGGCCGGGGCAAACAGGATCGAGATATGCTCAACGCCAGGCGTCCACTCGAGGCGGCGGCCTGTGCCTGCCGCAAGGTCTCCATAGGTTGTATCGGCAAGTGCGGCCGGGTTGGCCGTGCCATTGTACAGCGCCATCAGGCTAGCGTTCTTGATGTTGGCAAACTCCAGCGCCCCAGTCGTAATCAACAGATTGCGGGGAGTCGTCGGCGTCGTCTGATCGCTGATTAGCGAGATCCCGACGGTCGCCTGAATCTCGGGATGAGCGCTGGCATACTCAAGCACCGCCGCCGAGCCCATCGAGTGGCCAGCCAGGGCAACTGGCGGATTGTTGAATTGCTGCTGGACATAGTGCACCACCTGAGCGAGCGTGTTTTGCAGAATGCTGGTGTTGCTGCGCTCGCGGCTGATCCTGGCGGTGAAGGGGGTGGGATTTTGGCCGTGGCCGGGGAAATCGAACGTGACGGCGGTAAACCCGTGGCGGGCCAGCGTCGTCGCCAGCGGATACATCAGCTGCTGCGAGCCAGCAAACCCATGGGCAATCACCACCACTGGCCCACGGGCGGGGCCTGGCGGCGCAAAGACTGTGATTGGAACACCATCAACCCTGGTGTGGGTTAGCACCAGATTGCGATTGAGCGAAGCAAGCTGCCAGGCCCCAAGCACAATCAACCCAACGGCAACCAGCCAAACTGCCAGACTGCTTCGGCGCATTATAAAACTCCAAACATACAAAAGGGCAGACATTCATCTGCCCCAATGCTCATGGTTACGTTGGCGAACGCTAGACAGATGTTGGCGGTTCGAACCAGCGTAGCCCGCCGATCAGCAACATCACCAGCATTCCCACCAGCAGCAATGGCCAGTTGGTTGACGACACCGCTGGTGTGCCGCTGCCAAGCGCACTGCTAACCGGCAAGGTTGGCTGATCGGCTGGCGTATCGGTTGTCAGTGGCGCGACTGCGGTGGGCTCGATCATTGGCGCCACCGGCTCAAGGGTTGGCACTGGATCGACTATTTCTGGCGCACTGGTCGGCTCGTCCAGCGGTGGCTGAACCTCGGAGGTTGCCTCGGGAAGCGCTGTTGCTACTGGCGCCTCAACCTCACTGGCTGGATTGAATGCAGCCACGATATTAAAGGTCGTAGAAGCACTGGCAGATCCAGCGTTAGCCGCGCTAAATGTCGTGTCAAGCTCACAGGAACCTGGCGCCAACGCTGTCACATTCACGCTCCTGGAGCGACTGGTTGTGCCATTCATATCGCTGGCATCATAGCTGGCTGGGCTGATCGCAAGACAGAGGCTGGTATGGGACAAGGATAGCCCGGTTGCGACTGAGCCAACATTATCATTTCCATACACCACAATCACAGTGGTTGTCTGGCCCTCGACAAGGGTGATTGGTGCCGATGGGTTGGTTTGGCCATTGACAATGTGGAACACAAACAGATTTGGCTCAGGCGTCGCTGTTGGTGTCGCGGTCGGCAGCTCAGTTGGCGTCGCGGTTGGCAGAATCGGTGTATTGGTTGCCGTGTTCGTCGGTGTTGCCGTGTTCGTCGGTGTTGCCGTATTCGTCGGCGTCGGCGTATTCGTCGGCGTATTCGTCGGCGTG
>DAOTUS010000269.1:0-8451 GCA_034437415.1 Herpetosiphonaceae bacterium | reverse complement strand
CTACACCTCAACCGACCTGCTAGAGGTACGCGGTTTGCTGGACACCTACCAGGTTGACTTCATCATCATTGGGCCTCACGAGCGCCGAACCTACCCGGTCATGTCCGCCGGGGTGCTCGATCAGCTGGCCAAACGAATCGACCTGCCCGATAATGCGGAGTGGACGATCTATCAGGTGACCCGCTAGCCGCCTCAGTTTAGGAAACACTATGCGCTTGACACAACAAATGGTTCGGCTCGGCCGCCTGCTGATGATTGCCGGGATCGTCGCGGTGGTCTGCGGAATCCTGGTGCTGGTGCTCCAGGGGCTTGGCGATGTGGTGCGCTGGAGCGGCCTGGGCGTGATGGCGCTGTTTGCGCTGGTGATCTGCGGCGGCATCTATCTGTACCAGCGCGGAATCTACTGGCGCACGCTGCGACGGCGGCTGATGGCGGCCGAGGCCGTGGCCGAGGCCCCGCAGAATACCCTGCAGCCGCTGCCGGTCTGGCTGTGGGGCGTCTGGGCTGTGGTCGCGCTTGGGCTGGCCTGGTCCATGCCGGAGTTTGCGATTTTCTTCGGCAGCATGCTGCTTGGCTATGGGCTCTCCAGCCCGATGCTGGCGCGGCAGGTGGCGGCGCTTGAGGCCGGCCGCGTCGAATTTTACTCGATCCGCGATCCCAAAACCCGCCGCCCGAAAGTGGTGCGCGTGGTGCCGGATAGCGCCTGGGACAGCGCCGAAAACCATTGACGGTCGGGCTATAATGCCAACACAATTCGCTGTACAAAAACGAGGTTGTTATGCGATCTTCTGCGCCCCACTCTCCACGCCGAGGCGAACACCGGATTTATCTGAGCCTGGCGCCTGGGATCGGCGCGACCCGCCGCCTCATGGCCGACGCTCAGCTGCTGGTTGCCGAGGGCTATGATGTTGGGCTGGCGTTTAGCGCCCAGAGCGAACATCTAGCCGATTTTGCCCGTGGTCTCCGCCCAATGCCGCTTGTGCGCCAACAGGTTGATGGCCAGCTCATCGAGTTGCTGAACATCGAGGCGGTTCTCAGCGATCCGCCCCAGATTATTGTGATGGGAAATCTGGCCGGCCTGGTCAACCCCGCGATTACGCCGCTGGAGATCGTGGCCCAGCTCCGCCAGGCCGATATCGCGGTCTGGTCGACGATCTACTCGTTCAATCTCACCACCATGGCCCCAATCTACACCCGGATCACCAGCCAGCCGATCGACGTGGTGATCCCCGAGAGCGCCCTGGAGGATGCCAGCGAGCTCGTGCTGATCGATCCCGAGCCAAGCGAGATTATCCGCCAGCTCGATGAGGGGATTCTCCTATCGACCGCCGACGCCGCCATCGCCCGGCAGTCGTATCTGCGGGCCGATGTGCTGACGCAGATGCGGGCGGCGACCCACGCGCTGCTGGAGATTCGCCGCCCGCTCTCGAATGCGGCCGAGCAGCCGCGCTGGCTGGTTGGGATCGGGTTCAACCCCAGCGCCACCTACCTGCTGCAGCGGGCCGCCGACATCTCCCACGCCATGGGCGCGCTCCTGATTGGGGTCCACATTCGCCCGCCCGGCGGCGGCTCCAGCGGCTATCAGCTGACCATGCGCGAGCATATCGAGTATGCCGAGGAGCTTTGCCACGAGGTCGTGATCGTCGAGGAGAAGGATGTCGCCACGGCCATGCTGAATGTGGCCCACGAGCATAGCGCCACCGGCATCTTTATGGGCCGCCCGGTCCGCTCGCGCTGGGACGAGCTGCGCGGCGGCTCGCTGCTGACCAAAATCATCAACAGCGACCGCGATCTCGATGTGTTTATTCTGGCCGATGCGCCGATTATGAGCCACTAGCCGACGCGAATCGCCAGGGACGCTCAGCCAAAAATACCCCCTCAAATCACCGCAATTACTAGAGCAGCTTCGTCCTTAAGGACGAAGCTGCCTCATCTCCGCTCGCCTTGCCCGCATTCATGCAGCGTGGTATCCTCTGGGCTAAGTAACCAATTCCTTAATCGATTGCGTACAGCCTGATGGGATGGCTTATTCTCTTGTGGAGTGTGTTCTATGGCAATGATTCACGTCGATAATGTGAAGAAATCCTTCGCTGGCACCGACGCGGTGCGCGGGGTGAGCTTCCGGGTTGAGCCTGGTGAGCTGTTTGGCGTACTGGGGCCAAACGGCGCAGGCAAAACCACCACCATTCGGATGATCCTGGATATCTTGCGGCCTGACAGCGGCACAATCGAGGTGCTGGGCGGGGCCATCAATGAAGAGAAGAAGAATCGCATCGGCTATCTGCCGGAAGAGCGCGGCCTGTATCGCAACCTCAAGGTGCTTGACTGCATGGTCTATCTGGCAACCCTCAAGGGGATCGACCGCGCCGAGGCCAAAAAGCGGGCGCTGGCCTATCTGGAAAAGGTTGAACTGGCCCACGTTGCCGGGAAAAAAGTCAACGAGCTGAGCCGGGGCATGCAGCAGAAAGTTCAGTTTGGCACCACAATTATCCACGAGCCTGAGATTGTGATTGTCGACGAGCCGTTTGCCGCGCTCGACCCGGTCAACACCCGCATGGTCAAGGACCTGCTGTTTGAGATGCGGAGCGCTGGCCACGCCGTGCTGATGTGTACCCACCAGATGCATCTGGTCGAGGAGATGTGCGACCGGCTGGTGATGTTCAACCGGGGCGAGATCGTGCTGAACGGCTCGCTCAAAGAGGTGAAAAAGCGCTTCGCCCCCAATGCCGTGCTGGTCGAAGGCACTGGCTCGTTCGCCGATGTGGCGGGCGTGCTGAGCGTGCAAAATCATAACGGCAGCCAGCAGCTCAACCTGGCCGAGGGGATTAACCCGCAGTCCATTCTCCACGCGCTGGCCCAGCGCCCAGACGTCAGCATCGATCGCTTTGAGGTGGCTATGCCCTCGCTCGACGATATTTTTGTCCGCGTGGCTGGCGGGGATCGAGGCAGCAATGCGTAATGCCAAATGGTGGACCGTCGCCGCCCACGAGTTTGGGATCCATGTGCGCCGCAAGGGCTTTATTGCCGCAACCGTCAGTGTCCCGCTGCTGTTTGCGGTCGGATTTGGCCTGCTGATTTTCTTCATGGCCCGTGGCGATACGCCCAAAGGCGTCGGCTATATCGATCAGAGCGGGATCACCAGCGCCCAGCCCGACCGCGTGGTGATCACCGATACCCTGCAGTTGGACGTGCCGCTGATTCGCTACACCGATGAGGCCGTCGCCCGCGCCGACACTGCGGCCAAGCAAATTGATGGCTATGTGGTGATCCCGGCCGACTATCTGGCGACCGGGGCGCTGCGGGCGGTGGCGGATGATCTGCCCAGCGTCAGCAAGAGCGCGCTGCGGACGTTTTTGCGCCGCACTTTAGTCGCCAACAGCCAGAGCGACGCCGCCAGCCCCCGCCTGGCCGAGGTGATCACCGAGGTGCGCAGCCGCACCCCCGACGGGGCGCGTGAGGCAACTCGCGGCCAGGGCATTCTGCTGTTCTTTACGCCGTATCTCTTCAGTATGTTTTTCTTCATCGGCATCTTCACCTCCAGCTCATACCTGATGACGGCGCTGGTTGAGGAAAAAGAGAATCGGGTGATGGAGATTCTGGCGACCTCGATCAAGCCATTTTCCCTGATGGCGGGCAAGATCGTCGGCCTCGGCCTGCTGGGAATGGTTCAGATTACGATCTGGACGGCGGCGGCGGTTGGCGCCTTTGCGCTGGCCAAGCTGCGCTTCGCCGCGATGGAAGGACTCAGCCTGCCCGGCGAGGTGGTGCTAATCGCGGTGCTGCTGTTTATCCCCTCCTACCTGCTGGTGGCCGCCTGTCTGAGCACCATTGGCGCCGCCGTGTCGGCGGTCCAGGAGGGCCAGCAGCTCTCCGGGATTGTCAGCCTGCTGATGATTTCGCCGGTCTGGTTTTTGACCGGCATTATCAGCAATCCGCATGCGTTTCTGTCCGTATTCGCCAGCATCTTCCCGTTTACGGGCTCGGTCGTAATGATGCAGCGGGTGGCGATCACCACTGTGCCAGGCTGGCAGATACTGCTCGCCTTTATCGTCCAGGTCGCCTCCGCCATCGGGATGATGTGGGTCGCTGGCCGGGTGCTGCGCTTCGGCATGCTGCGCTACGGCAAGCGCCTGACGGTGCGTGAGCTGGGCCAGGCGCTCCGCGGATGATCGCTGATTTAATCTGGCCAGACAAGGATACCCATCATGAATAAAACGCTAAGTATTGCCCGAACCGAGTTCATCAAGCATCTGCAGAAGCCCACCTTCTGGCTGACCCTGATTGGCGTGCCAGTGCTGGTGCTGATTGTGTCGCTGCTGGGCAACTCGGGCGATCCCGGCAGCAGCCAGGCCATCCCAGGGCTGGCCACCCCCGACCAGATTGCGGCCGAGATCAAGGCGGGCAAGCCCCAGGTTGGCTTTGTCGATCAGAGCGGGCTGGTGCCGGGCATTCCAGCCAGCTTCCCCGCCGAGACGGCGGCGCTGTATCGCCAGTATGCCAGCGTTGAGGCGGCGCAGGTGGCCCTGGCGAACAAGGAGATTCCGGGCTTCTACATCATTCCCGCCGACTATCTCGCCAAAGGTGAGCTGGTGCGCTACAGCCCGCAGTTCAACCCGTTCGGCGGCGCCCTCCAGGAGTCGCTGATCGAGATCGTGATCACCACGAATCTGCTTGAATCGAAGGATGTGCTCTACGCCCGCGCCGTGCTGGAGCCAACCGCCGGGCTCACGGTGGAGGAGCTGAATCCGCCCGCCAGCACCAGCGCCGAGGTGCAGAACGAGGCCGAGCGCGAGAGCGCGGCGTTTACCCTCGGCACCGGCTTTGCCTTCCTGCTCTACATCTCGATCTTTATGTCGGCGAGTCTGCTGCTGCAGGCGCTGATCGAGGAGAAGGAAAATCGGGTGATCGAGGTCATGCTGTCGTCGGTCTCGCCACGCAGCCTGCTGCAGGGCAAGATTGCCGGGCTGGGCCTACTGGGGCTGTTCCAGGTGACGGTCTGGATGGCGATTGCTGGCGTGACGCTGGTCGGCGGGGCCAACATTGTGGCGGCGCTTGCGGCGATCAAGGTCGCCCCAAGCGTCTGGGCGCTGGCGCTGGCCTGCTTCATCCTCGGCTACCTGATCTACGCCTCGCTGATGGCCGGGATCGGGGCGATCGCCAACACGATGCGCGAAAGCTCACAGCTCACGGTGATCGTGGTGCTGCCGATTATCCTTCCGCTGATGTTTCTCGGCGTGATCATCACCCAGCCGAATGGGACGCTGTCACAGGTGCTGACCTATGTGCCGCTGACGGCGCCGATTGTGCTGGTTATGCGGGCCGCAATCAGCGCCATTTCGCTCTGGGAGGTTGGTCTCTCGCTGCTGAGCATGGCCGCCACAGTCGTCCTGCTGCAGATCCTGGCGGCCCGGCTCTTCAAGGCAACCACGCTGCTCTCCGGCGCCAAGCCTTCGCTCGGCGGTTTTGTGCGGGCGCTGCGGGGGTAACGTGGCAGCTGGTAGCTGGTAGCTAGTGGCTAGTAAGCTTTAGGGCTTTCTGAAGGGATTTTTAGCAAAAGCGCCATCTTTCTTCCCGGTTTGCGGGCGAGGGATGGCGCTTTTGAATCTGCCCGAATACTGGGCCGACAGTGGTTTGTCGAATGTGGCACGGTCGCGGGCGATTTTGACCTCTCCCCGTCCGCTGCACTGTGCATTTATTGCCTCTACCCTTGCTCACGTCCCTGCAGGTTCGTGCTAGAATAACTGTTCTGCAAGCATGTTATGTGAGGAGAAATCCAAATGCCAGCACCAGCCGTTATCCTACAACTCGTCGAACGCTTTGAAGCAAACCGCGATTCTTATCGTTCCGGCGGATACAATGAAACCCAGACACGGCGCGAGTTTATTGATCCGCTGTTTGCAGCTCTAGGCTGGGATGTGGCAAATACTGGTGGTGCCTCCGAAGCCTACAAAGATGTAATCCACGAGGATGCAATCAAGATTGGTGGGTATACTAAAGCACCCGATTACTGCTTTTTGACTGGCGGCGTGCGCCGTTTTTTTGTCGAGGCTAAAAAGCCCTCGGTAAACGTACGTGATGATGGCGCTCCCGCGTTTCAGGTGCGCCGCTATGCGTGGTCGGCCAAACTGCCGCTGAGCATTCTGACCGATTTTGAGGAGTGGGCTGTCTACGATTGCCGTACTCAGCCAGCCAAAACAGACCCTGCCTCGTTGGCACGGGTGCATTATTTCACCTACCGCGATTATGCCGAACGCTGGGATGAAATTGCGGCTCTCTTCAGTCGTGATGCTGTGCTAGCAGGATCGCTCGACCAGTATCTGGAGACGCATCGTGCGCCTAAAGGCACCGCCACAGTGGATGCGGCATTTCTGCGCGAGATTGAGTCGTGGCGCGAGGTGCTGGCCGATGATATTGCGGTGTGGAATAAAACCCTAACCCAGCGCGAGCTAAACAGTGCCGTTCAAATCACCATCGACAGGATCGTGTTTCTGCGCATCTGCGAGGATCGCGGCATCGAGGAGTATGGACGTTTGCTGGCAATCACCAATGGCGGCGGAGTGTATGCGCGGCTTGGTAGGCTTTTTCAGCAGGCTGATGATCGCTACAATTCTGGTTTGTTTCATTTCCACGCCGAAAAATCCCGCGACGATTCGCCCGATGAGTGGACGTTGCAGCTCTATATAAGTGATGATGTGTTGAGTGGCATCATCAAACGGCTGTACTATCCGGATAGCCCCTATGAGTTTTCGGTAATGCCCGTAGAGATTCTCGGTCAGGTGTACGAGCAGTTTCTAGGCAAAGTTATTCGTGTTGGGGCCGATCGCGATGTTACGGTGGAGGATAAGCCGGAGGTGCGCAAGGCTGGGGGGGTGTATTACACGCCAACTTATATCGTCCATTACATTGTGCGCCAGACTGTAGGCAGTTTGTTGGAAGGAAAAACCCCCGCCGATATCAGCGGCACGCCTGTTCCGTCCAAGCGGACGAAAACGATGCAGCCCGCCCGCCTGCCACTTTCGGTACTCGATCCAGCCTGTGGTTCGGGTTCATTTCTGATTGGCGCCTATCAGTTTTTGCTCGACTGGTATCGAAGCTGGTATGTTGCCGATGGCCCGGCTAAGCATCAGGCGGTGATGTTTCAAGCACCTAGTGGTGAGTGGCGCTTGACCACCGCCGACAGAAAACGGATTTTGCTGGCCCACATCTACGGCGTGGATATTGATGCACAAGCGGTTGATGTCACCAAGCTATCGTTGCTGTTGAAGGTGCTGGAGGGCGAAACAGGCGAAAGCATCACTCGCCAGATGACACTGTTTCAGGAGCGAGCCTTGCCCGACCTGAGCAACAATATCAAGTGTGGAAACTCGCTGATTGGCGCGGATTTCTACAACAATGCCCAGATGACGATGCTTGACTCCGAGGAGGTATATCGGATCAATACGTTCGATTGGTCCGATGGCTTTCCCGCCATTATGCAGGCTGGCGGCTTTGATGCAGTAATTGGCAATCCACCGTATGTTCTGGGGAGAGAAACTTTTGAGCAGACTATTAAAAGCTATTTATCTAACAAATACTACTCGTATGGTGGTAAATATGATTTATATATCTACTTTACAGAAAAGGCAGTTCAATTATTGAACAAAAAGGGGATTTTTGGTTTTATTATACCTAATACTATTCTAGTTAATGAAAACGCAATAAAACTAAGAAAATTATTAGTAGATAAAACAAGTTTGTTAGTAATAAAAAACTATTTATCAAGAGTATTTGTTAATGCCCAAGTTGAAAGCACCATTATTATCGCAATGAAAGATGACAATAATCAGAAAAATATTGTCATCATAGAAAACGAGACATCTAAAGAAATTGAACAGTCATTGTTTGATGATGGATTAGAATATAGATTTAATGTAAATTTTCATGCGAATGAGAAGCTTATTGTGACTAAAATGAGAGATATATCTACTCCTCTTGGTGATATATGTAATATATGTATAGGTATTCAGTTGGGGGGCAGTTCCGGGAGTGATAGTAAAGAAAGTTTCTTGTCTAAAGCGCAAGAAAGTGACATCTATAAACCAGTTCTTGATGGGCGAGATATAAATCGTTACTCTAAACAATGGAATGGAACATACGTTCGTTATGGTGATTGGTTGCACCGTAAACGGGATGAAAAATATTTCATTAATCCCAAACTTATTGTTCGACAGATTGGCAATACCCCTATTATAACTTATGATGATGAACAAT
Source organism: Herpetosiphonaceae bacterium (assembly GCA_034437415.1). Lineage (GTDB taxonomy): Bacteria > Chloroflexota > Chloroflexia > Chloroflexales > Herpetosiphonaceae > JACCRK01. The sequence goes on along the minus strand of DAOTUS010000269.1, from coordinate 201 downwards.
TTTATACATTAAATACTATTTATAATATTATTACAGCTGATAAAAAACAACTATTATTTGTCCTAGGAATTATAAATAGCACTCTAGCAATACCCTCGCCAATTAGGGCGGACTGGTCGCCGGTTGGCGCGGGTGAATCCGTCCAAGGCTCGTCACGGTGCGCATGAGTTCCGTGAATAAAACCGGATCAGGTTTTTCCGG
>DAOTUS010000268.1:0-15309 GCA_034437415.1 Herpetosiphonaceae bacterium | reverse complement strand
GCGCCACCGCCGCCACCGCCCTCCGGCTGGGGCTGGTTGCCAGCGCCCTGGTCGCCGGGCTCGCCCTCGGCCTGCGCCCCTGCGCCGCTGTTCGGGTCGGGCGACTGCCCGGCGCTCTGGGGCGGCTGGGCCTGAGCGAGGTTTTCGATCGCGCGGGCCAGATCGTCCAGCCCGCTGGCGGGATCGTTGCCGCGAATCTGGTCGGCGTTCTGGCGCAGGCGCTCGGCCAGCTCGGGCTGGTCGGCCTCTAGCGCGTTGGCGGCGCGATCAAGGGCGCTGGCGATGTCGCTGCGCGACTGCGGCGCGAGCTGATCGGCCTGGTCGGCCAGCTCGCGCAGCTCGGCGGCGGCCTGGGCGGTGTCGCCGCGCTGGAGGGCGTCGGCGGCGGCGCGGGTTGCGCCATTGTCGCGCAGGGCCTCGGCGAGGGCGTCGGCGGCCTGCTGGCCCTCCGCGCTGAGCTGCTGCTCAGCGCCCGCCGCCGATCCTGCGGGGTTGCTGGCGGGCCGCTCGGCGCCGGGATCGTTGGCCGCCTCGGGGGTTGGCTCCGCGCCGGCGAGATCGGGCGGCTCCACTGCGCCTGGCTGGGGCAGGCCCGAGAGCTCGCTGGCGGGCGCGCTCGGCAGGATCGAGCTTAATCCACCCAGCAGCAGAATCCCGGCGGCCAGCACGCCGACCAGCGCCAGCGTCTGCAGCTCCAGCCGCAGGGGCGCCCCAACGCGGGCGTCCACATCGCTGCTGATAAAGGCCAGGCGGCGGCGGGCGTGGTCGGTGAGCAGCGGCGTGAGGCCGTCGGTCTGGCCAGCGGCGTTCAGCTCCAGCGCGGTGGCGAGCTGGGCATCGAGCGCATATTCGCGGTCAAAGGCCTGGGCCAGGACAAACGCGCCCTTGGCCGGGCCAAATGCGTACACCAGTCCCATCAGCAGCACGACGACCGTGATCAGCAGCAGCAACAGCGGGCTGATCGGCAGACCGGCCCAGTTGCGAGCGGCCATGCCAATGCACAGCACCAGCCCGGCAATCCACACAGCCCGAATGCTTAGGCGAGTCCGGCGCTGGCGGGTCAGCTCGACATCAAGCTGGCGCAGATGGGCGATCAGTTGGCGGCCTTCGGGATTTGTTGGCATACGTTTCCAGACTTAGCGCCAGGTTCTGGCGGTGAAAATATGCGCTGCCAGGCGCACGTAACGCAGGTCGGATTCGGCAGCGCCCGCTAAAAGTCTACCATGGAAAGATTAAGCAAAAATGATGACGCCGCTGGCTGATCCAGCGCGGCCTACTTCAGGTGCTCGGCGAAAAACCCGCCGACTTTTTGCATATACGCCGCGTTATCGGTTTTGAAGGACTGGGTATGGTCGGCGCCGGGCACGATCATGTAGGTGGCCGGATCGGGGGTTCCGGCGCCATAGCGGGCGTTCCAGATCCGTGCGGCGCTCTCGAACGGGATCAGCCCATCATCCTGGCCGTGGATAATCAGCAGCGGGCGGGCGCCCAGGCGGGCGGCGGCCTCGGCGGGCTTGACCGCGCTCGCCTCAATGCCATACATCAGCTTGGCCATCAGCACAATGCCCGGCGTAAAGATACCGGGCAGGCCGCTGCGTCTGGGCACCTCGCGATCGAGCACATCCATCAGATCGGCGTAGGCGCTATCGGCCACCACCGCCTGCACTGCCGGCTCATCGGCGGCGGCCAGCAGCGACGAGGCCGCGCCCATCGAGTAGCCCAGCAGCCCGATATGCCGATAGCCGCGGCTCTGGACGAACGCGATCGCCCCGCGCACATCCTCCTGCTCGAACCAGGCCAGCGAAAAGCGATCTCCCTCCGACTGGCCGCACCCGCGCAGATCGAACATCAGCACGCTGAAGTTCTGCGCCAGCAGCGCCTGGGCGACGCGATACATACCGTTGTTCTCGTCGTCACGGGCACTATTGTAGCCGTGGACCATCACCACCACGCGCCCCTGGTCGGCGGCGGCCTTGAGCAGCCAGCCGCGCAGGGTCACGTCGTCACGGCGGCTGCGAAACGAAATATTTTCAAAGTTCAGGCCATCGGCGGCGGGGTTGTTGACCACACTGCGGCGCGTGGTCAGGGTCAGCTGATCGACCATATAGGCCGATATTCCGATGTAGACGACCCCGAGCAGCAGGGCCAGGATCAGCAGGATCCGCAGCAGCTTGCCCCGGCGGGAGCGTGGTTTGGATGCTGGCGACGATGATGTCATTGATGTTCTCCAAGGTGAAAAATAGCAAGCAGGATGTGCGATCTATTCTACGCCAGAATCCAAATTCAACCGCTAACCCCTGGCCGCATAGACATACCACCACTCGCCCGCCAGCACCACCAGCGCCAGCGCCACCAGCAGCGGCCAGAGCCGCCAGCCGGCCTTTTGGAGCGGCGCAACCTCCAGCTCCGCCGGGGTGGTGGTGATCGGCGGCCGGGGCTGCTGGGCCAGATTCGACTCGCTGCTATCGCCAAAGTTGACGGCGACGCCACCGGCCTGGGGCTGGCCCGCCTCGGCCCGCAGCGTGTAGAGGCCCGGACGGGTCAGCCGGGCGCTGGCGGCAAGTGGTGCGCCATCTGGCCCAAGCAGCCCAACGCCAGGCGCCGCCGTCCCCGGTGGCAAGGTGGGAGGCAGCGCCCCGGTCGTCAGCACGTCCAGGCTGGCGGCGGCGAGCAGCGGAAAGCCCAGCTTGGCCGGCAGATTCGCGGCGTCGACATCAAAGGCCCACACCACCGCCGGCTGGTTTTCCAGCGTGCCGCGCAGCACCAGCGCCTGATTTTGCTCGGTGATAATCACCGGCTGGAGCGCGGCCAGCTCGCCAGCCAGCGGGCGCCGGCCGCCCCACTGCACGCTCGACAGATCAATCCCGGCAAAGGCCGGGTCAAGCGGGGCGCTGCTGGCCCGCTCGCCCAACGTCGTGGCTGCCAGCGGCAGGCGCTGGTCGCCAGCTGGCGGGTTGACCACCAGCAGCGCCCCGCTCGGCAGCTGGTCGGGCAGCACGCCGTTGAGCACCGTCACATCGACCGGCGCGGCGGCGGGGTCGAGCTGGCTGGCGACGGTCACATTCAGGCCCGGCAGCGCGGCGAGCACCCGCTCCAGGGCGGTCTCGTCGGCGCTGATCAGGCGCACGCGCACCGAGCGGGAGCGCTCAAGCGGCAGGCTGGCCCGATCGTCAAGCTCCAGATCGTCGGCGCCGATCAGCCTGATCTCGGCGCGGGCGCCCGCTGTGATCCGCCAGACCCGCTCCTCGGTGCCGCCGGCGGGAATGCGCACGGTCTGCTCGTCACGCAGCTCGCCATCGACCAGCAGCTGCAGCGAGCGGACGGTCAGGTTGGGCGAGAAGTTGGCCACCCGACCGTACAAGGCGGTCTCGCCAGCGGGGAGGCGGCGGGCGGCAAACGCCACCACGGCGGCGTTCTCAGCGGCGCCGCCCGCGGTGCGCCAGTCCAGCTCGGCCGCCACCGCCAGCGGGGCGGTTGGCGCGCTCAGGGCCACATCGGTCAGCACCACAACCTGATTCTGCTGCTCGCTGGAGAGCGTGCTGTTGGCGATGTGGAGGGCCGCCGCGAGGTCGGCGCCGTTGCCCGCCGGGGCCAGATCGCGCACAATCGCCGCCAGCCGCGCCTTATCGGCCGCCCCGCCAATTGCCAGCAGCCTGGGCGTGGCGCTCAGCTCAACCAGCGCAACCGTGTCGCCCTCGGCCAGATCGTCGAGCAGCGCCGTGGCGGCGGCCTGGGATTGGGCAAAGCGCGAGGGTGACTCGTCGGTGGCGGCCATGCTCGTGGTCGTATCCAGCATAATCACCGTGTGGGTTGGGGTGTGCTGGCCAAACGGCAGCAGGGCCGGGTTGGTCAGCGCCAGGGCCAGACACAGCGCCACCAGCAGATGCAGCAGCAGCAGCAGGGTCAGCGGCAATGTGCGCTGGCGGCGCTCCGGCGGAATCCGCACCGCCTGCCAGAGCGCGGTGGTCGGCACCTTCACCCGCGTGCGGCGCTGGCGCACCAGATGCAGAATGGCGATCAGCGGCAGGGCCAGCAGGGCCAGCAGGCCAATGGGCAAAAGTAAACTCATAGTTCGTCCCCGCCGGGCAGGGTCCAGAAATCCTCGTCCTCGGCCCGATGCAGCAGCACGCGCCCGGCCTGAATGATCACGCCGACCGTCCGATGGCTAAAGCGACCCTTGGGGTGATCAAACGAAATCATGGTGGCCTCAGTAATTCAAGAACTATGGCAGACGCTCGACATATTTGCCATTGACCCAGCCCTCGGTCGTGCCGGAGCGCACACTGAGCCAGCCATTGCGCTCTTCGCCGGTCAGTTCAAAGATGGTGGTGTCATATAGATCGCCAACGTCGGCGCTCTCAGCATTCGGCTCAGCGCGAATGTTTAGCGTGGATACGCCGCTAATCTGCGCCTTTTGTCCCCCAGCTACAGCGAGTGTGGGGGCTGTGCCAGGTGTAGGCTCAGTCACCGCTTGAGCTGGCTGTGGTGTAGCGCTGGATCGAACAGGCTGAGGACTCTTCTGCGCCAGTGATCGGTTGGAACTCGGGGTGGTTTGATATGAATTTTTACTAATTATGAAACATGAATAAATCATAAAAAAGACGATAACTGTGCCTAATAAACTGGAACCTTTCTTCTTCGTGGCTCTTGTTGCTGCGGATTTTGCATGTGAAGACTGTTTCTTGTTAGCAGATGCGCTCTCAAATATAGACCCAATGAATCCAAACAGAAAAATGAATATCCCTTTAATCAATCCAAACAAAAAGCTAGATATAGCTTTGACGAATGGCACGATGATCGTAGCCCAGAATGTTTTCCAGCGCGGTAGGTTGGCCTGGGCTGGATACAACTCGGTCAGGCCATTCTGTGAGACAATCTGAAGCTGCGCCCGTATCTGGCCTCCGAAGTGTTGATCTTCGGTGCATGCATATACAGTAAAGGTCTGCTGCATACCCGGCAGCAAAGAAACCCCGCCATGGTTAGAGGCCGAACTTGGATGATTCACATGCAGCCAATTTTTGCCACTAAGTTGCAGCGCCACGTAGCGATTTCCAATATTGGCGAGGGTGATTTGTTTGGCAACAGGCTTGGTTGCCACAACCAGACTGCCAAAATTAATCGGATTCGGCGTGATGCGGATTGCACATGAACGTTGTGTCGCTGGGTCAAGCTGCTCAATGATAAAATCCAGCGCGGCATTGATATCGTGCTGATATTGATCCCGAATCGTACGTGTTTTTTCAGCTAGCTGAGCATTGAGAAATCCTTTTTCAATCACGTCGGGCAGCTGGCCTTGTAACCATTTACATGCTACGGCCCAATTGCCATGACACCATTGGGCGAGTTCCTGGGGAGTAGTGACTGTATACCCATTCGGCGTGGTAATGGTTGCATTGATTACCGCTAGCTGGAGCAGTTCGTTTAAAAATTCCTGCGCGGTTGGACGCTTATTGATATCAAGGTCCATACTGCGTTGGATTAGGCGCTCAACACGCTGGTCAACGGCTGGATTGAGACTGCGGACGGGTGGAAATGCCCCTTTTGTTCCGAGGATCAGCGCTGGCAGATCATTTTCAGTAAACGGTGGAACATGGTCGGTCAGCAGGGTATGCAGGGTTGCCGCTAGCGCATACACATCGGATTGGGGAACAGCGGCACTTTGCCATTGCTCGGCCGGCGTGTAGCCGATTGTCCCGGCCATCATGGTGGCGCCCTGCAACGCGGTGGTTTTCACTGGCGTGGACTTGGAAAGGCCGAAATCAATCAGCCAGACTCGCCCATCATCACCCAGCAGAATGTTCGCCGGTTTGATGTCGCGGTGCAGAACGGGCGGCTGGCTACCATGCATATAGACTAAGGCGTTACAGATATCGCGGATTGCGGCCAGGGCTTTGGTTTCCTGAAGTCGCGGGCGTAGCTCATCAAGGTTTTGACCCTTGATATACTTCATCACCAGGCATGTCTCTGCTTCCAAGTACTCATAGATCTCTGGAATGTTGGGATGACCGGGCGTGGCGAGTTTTGCTAACAGTTTGGCTTCACGCACAAAATTGGTGAGCGCCTCCTGTTGTTCCTTAGGACTCCACTGCAGATTAACCAGCATTCGCTTGATCACACATTGACGTTCAAGCTGAAGATCAGTGGCAATATAGGTCTCGCCAAATCCACCTTTCGCCAGAAATTTCTCAACCCGATAGCGCTGCTTATCCCCGATGAGGGCACCAACCTGCCATTGGGTGTTTGATCCGGCTTTGTTGAGCTGGATTGTCGATGCCGCTGCGACTGCGACGGTAGCACCAGTTGCCGGGAGCACTATTGGCTGGCCGCAGTTATTGCAAAAACGTGTGTTTGGAGTTAGTGGATTATTACATTGTGGACAGATCGCTGCTGGTGCTGTCATGCAAACCTTCTCTCAGGTTGATATAACTTTTCTAGAAGCAGATTATAAACCACTTTAGCCAGCTAGCTTGGCCGCCGACAGGCGCAGCACCGCGCGGGTCTGCTCCCACATTGGCAGACTGTCCAGCTCAGCGAGGCGGAACCAGCCCACCGCCAGCGCGTCATCGCCAGCGACCGGCTCGCCGCTCTCCCAGCGCGCCTGCAGCTCCAGAACAATGTAGTGGTAGCGGATCCGGCCAGCGTCGTCGTAGTCCAGAATATCGACTGTGGTGAAGATGGCGGGCGGGCTGATCTCGATGCCGCACTCCTCGCGCAGCTCGCGCCGGGCCGCCTCGACCAGCTTCTCGCCCAGCTCAACCCCGCCGCCGGGGATATTCCACTGGCCATAGTTCGGCTGCTTGCCGCGCTGGACCAGCAGCACCTGATCGCCGCGCCAGACGACCACAGCCACCGCCAGCAGCGGGTACTCGGGATATTCACGTGACATAGCTACCTCAGCGAACAACCGCAGAATAAAAGAACGGGAATGGGGGAGAAGCAATTCTCCCCCATTCCCGTTGCCACCTGGCGATCGCGGCCTAGCGGCCGGTTTTGGACTGCACTTCCGCCGTCAGGGCTGGCAGAATCTCGTTGACATCGCCAACAATGCCGTAGGTCGCCACCTTGAAAATTGGCGCATCGGCATCTTTGTTGATCGCGACGATCGTGTTCGATGAGCGCATCCCAGCGAGATGCTGGATCGCGCCGGAGATGCCACAGGCGACATACAGCTTGGGCGCCACGGTTTTACCCGTCTGGCCAACCTGGCGCTCGTAGGCGATCCAGCCGGCATCGACGATTGCGCGCGATGCGCCGTGGGTGCCGCCCAGCACGCGGGCCAGCTCGGGGATGAGCTTGGTGTAGTTATCGGGCGAGCCGAGGCCACGGCCGCCGGAGACAATCACCATCGCGTCGGCCAGGTTGACCGCGCCGGTGCGCTCTTCGACCTTGCGCACTTTGGTGCGGATGCTGACCTGTGGCATCGCCACCTTGACCACCTCGCTGCCGCCAGCGCCCTCGATCGGCTGCCCGACCTGACGGCGGACCGAGGCGATCATCGGGCGGGCTTCGCCAAAGCTCAGGGTGTTGATGACGTTGGCGCCGTGCGATGGCCGCAGCGCCTGAATGCTGCCGCCCTCAACCTTGATGCCGGTGACATCTGGCGCCAGGCCGGTGCCCAGCTCGGCCGCCAGCGCGCCGGTGAAGTCGCGCATCTGCAGCGATGATCCGGTCAGGAACACCTCGGGCTGATGCGCCTCGATGGCGGCTTTGGCGGCGGCCACGAAGCCATCGGTCGTATAGTTTGCCAGCGCGGCATCTTCGACAACATAGGCTTTGGCTGCGCCGGCCGCAAAGGCCTGCTCAACCAGCCCGCCGGTGTTGTCGCCCACCACGAAGGCGCAGATCTGCTGGCCAAGCCCGTCGGCCAGCTCTTTGCCTTTGCCCAACAATTCCTTGGAGATTGCGGCCAGCTGGCCGCCTTTGTGCTCGATTAGGACCCAAACACCACTAGCCATTATTTCACCTCAACAGAAAGTAAAGAAGTCGGCCGGAGACGAAATCGTCTTTTTCTTCACGCTTCAGACTCTGTGAACTGACCCCACGCAGCGCCCAGAGGGCACCCCGTGGGGCTTCTCCCTTCATCGACGACTGCCACGTATCCGTGGTCTTCCACCATCTCCGGGAGCATTTAACCTGTCGGCTGAACCATCCGCCAGGATTGGAATGGACGAACTAGCATGCCGTTGTGGACTCACTTGGTTATCGTGAATCCCACGCACCGGCCACCGACCCGCAGATTAGTGATGCACGCTCGTTTCCGCACCCCACGTTTCGGTGGTGCATCCGTCACCATCATCGCGTTTAACGAACATATGGGCTATTCTATGCGCGCATGCATATCACGATCGGATTCGCCATGCATCCCTATCCACCAGGGATGGGGTTTTCTGGCCTGTTTTGCTATAAAACCTGACTTTCGACCAGCTTCTGCACCAGCGCCTTGACCTGGGTCTGAACATCGCCGCTGATCATTTCGCCCGACGGACGGGGCGGCGGTGGAACCCGGTCGCTGATTTTGATGGTGCCGCCGAGATCGCCCACGCTCAGCCCAACGTCGCTCAACCCCCAGGTGGGGATTGGCTGCTTGCTGACTTTGCGAATTTTCAGCAGCGAGGGATAGCGGGGTTCGTTCAGATCCTTGACCGCGGTGACGACGACTGGCAGCGAACACTCGACGGTCTCCAGCGTGTCTTCCAGCGCCCGATCGACCACGATGGTGCTGGCGGTCAGCTCGTGAACTTTGAAGACGTAGGTGAGCTGGGGCCAGCCGAGGAAGCGGGCCAGCGCCGGGCCAAACTGGCCGGTCTCGTCATCGGTGCTCTGCTTGCCGCAAAACACGATATCGACATTGCCTAGCTTTTTGATCGCTGCGGCGACTACTTTGGCCGCGCCCTGTGCGCCAACATCGGCCAGCGCCGCGTCGTTGATCAGCACCGCTTCGTTGGCGCCCATCGCCAGGGCTTTTTTCAGCGAGTCGGTGGCCTCGTCGCTGCCCAGGCTAATCACGGTTACCTGGCCATTGCTTTTCTCGGCCCACTGCAGGGCTTCTTCAATGGCGTACTCGTCGAACAGGTTAATGATGGGGTTGATTCCGCTCGCGTCAACTTTCTTGTCGGGGGTGATTTTGACGCTGTTTTGTTCTGGCACTTGCTTAACACATACAACTGCGTGCATTCAGTTAAACCTCCATTGGTTGAGGATACGTGGCTTCATTGCCACAGCTGTGGCATAGTGCATTATATCACACCCAAAATGACGCAGTGCAGCACACGGCAAATCGACCTTTTTCAGGCTTGCATGACCGCCCCGATCTGGAGTATTATCGCGATTGGGAGTTCCTTGAATCATTGGCTTGCAATCAGCCCGTGCTGCCACAGGGGTTTCCAGAGAGAATACGCTTGATCTGTGCGCTGGAGAGTAACGCCGCTCTGTATCAAGCGTATGACGATCCCATCCATAAACCCGACCAATCGCTGGGGCCGCAGGATCCCAGCTTAGAAGAAACCATTAGGATCTGGGCACCACTGTGGCGATTCGCTCCGTGGCCTGGCCGCAGATTCGTGTCCCTCAATCTATTCAGAAAGGATCATTTCACCCAATGCAGTATCAAAATATCCTCTGTCTTGGCGACAGCCAGACCTTTGGCGCTCGATCGTATGGCTGCTATCCGCTCTATCTGGCCCAAATTCTCACCCAGCGCACGCCCTACCAGTGGCGGGCGATCAATCGTAGCGTCAACGGCTACACCGCCCGCGATCTGTGGTTCAAGCTCAACGAGGAGATCGACACGATCAGCGACACCTTTCAGGCCTGTCTGCTGATCGGCACCAACGATGTCGGCAACGGCACCGACCCGCAGATCTTCGCCGAATACTACCGCCAGATTGTGCGCACGCTGCTGATCAAGGGCTACAAGGCGATTGTCTGTGGCACGATTCCGCCAATCTATCCCGACGGCCATATCTTTTTCCCGAAGCACACCCAGGAGCGCCACCAGATCTACAACAACCTCGTGCGCCAGGTCGTCGCTGAGTCCGAGCGCACGCATCTGGTGGAGTTGCACTCGCTGGTCCGCGAGTCGTATGTCGATCCGGTTCATTTTAACGAGACCGGCAATCTGCACCTCGCCACCTTATTTGCCGAGACAGTGAGCACGCTATGAAGATTGGCATTGTGCTGGGCACTCGTCCAGAAATTATCAAAAACTATTCGCTGGTGCGTGAGCTGCGGCGCCAGGGGCGCGATCATGTGGTGATTCACACCAATCAGCACAGCGACGATCGCATGCAGGCCGCGATTTTCAGCCAGATGGGCTACACGCCCGACTTTGTCCTCCCGGCGCCGTATAAGCTCGGCAAAGCGATTGACTGGCTGTGTGGGCTGATCGTCGAAGAGAAGATCGACCTGATTCTGGTCAACGGCGATACGGCGGCGGCGCTGGTCGGGGCGATTGCGGCGGTCTACTCCGATGTGCAGCTGGCCCACGTCGAGGCCGGGCTGCGCTCGTTCGATCGGCAGATGTATGAGGAGCGCAATCGGATTATGGTTGACAGCGCCGCGCACTATCTGTTCTCGTACACCGACTACCAGGCCGGCTATCTGGCCAAAATCCCCGATCTGCGGGGCGCGATCTTCAACGTTGGCAACACCACGGTCGATCTAATCCACGATTTTATGGATCAGCTCACGCCGCCAGCCGTTCAGCGCTACGGCTACGTCACCCTGCATCGTAAAGAGTTTACCGACGATCCGGCACGCATGCGCCAGGTCTTCACCACGCTGAATGCGCTGGCCCCGCAATTCGAAGCGCTGATCTTCCCAATGCACCCGCGCACCAGGGCCGAGATGGCCCGGCACCAGCTGCCCGACAGCCTGCTCAGCAACGTGACCGTGCTTGATCCGGTCGGCGCGTTTGAGTCGCTGGCCTACCAGCGCTACGCCGATCTGGTGATTACCGACAGCGGCTGCGTGCAGGAGGAAGCCTATATCTTCAACGCCCCCTGCATAACTATTCGCGAGAACACGGAGCGGCCGGAGACGCTGGTCAACGACGCCAATATTGTCACGGGCTTTGAGCACGCGGCGATCATGGCCGCCGTGGACCGCCAGATCAGCCGCCCGGCCGAGATCTTCGCGCCGGTTTACGGCAGCTATGGCGTGGCCCAGCGAATTCTGGCAACCCTGGACGAGCATTTCACCAGCTAACACTCCTGCGTGTTTACCGCACAGCCCCGCTGGCTGGGCCATCGAAGCCCCATTGGTCTGGCTTCGGCCCAGCCAGCGCTCGTTAATCCAAACGCCCTAGCGCCGCAGCGTCGGCAGCCAGAGGCTGTGCCCCTCCACGAAGGTGGCGGTGTAGGTCTGCGGGCTGGCGGGCGTGGTGATGGTGCGGGTGGCCGCCCCGCCATCGCCCCAGCTATCGAATTTCCAGCTCTGGCCCTGCCCAAACTGGACTGGCGCCGCCACCTGGAGCTGATAGCCCGCCCACGCGGTTACGCTGGCGGGGCCGCTGAACGCGGTCCCATTGATGTTCAGGCGCAGCCCGGCGGGCGCGGTGGCGAAGGTCAGCTCGACCTTGCGCGGGCGCAGCGCCTGGGTGATCGCCACGGTCTGCCCGGCGGCATCGGTGGCGGCAAACTGAATCTCCAGCCAGCTATTGGCCGCTGCGGCGAGATCCTCCGGCGCCGGGCCGCTGAAGGTCAGCGTATTGGTTGCGCCGGCGGTCAAAAACGGGTGGGTGTGGGTAGCGTGGTGCAGCGTCACGGTCCAGGTCATCGCGCTGGTTGGCAGCGGAGCCTCTGCATCAGTGGCGCTGCCGATCAGCGTCAGCGTTTCTCCGACGGCGAACAGCTTGTCTGGCGCCGGGGCCACAATCGCAACCTGCGGCGGGATATTGCCGACAAAAATCTGCTCCGTGACCGGCAGCGAGGCGGCGTTGCTGTCATCGCGGACAATCAGCGTGGCGGTGCGGGTCGCCTGGCCGCTGTAGGTGTGGCTGATCAGCGGGCTGCTGGTGTTCTGGCTTGCGCCATCGCCAAAATCCCACTCGTAGGTCAGCGGATCGCCATCGGCGTCGCTGCTGGCGCTGGCGTTGAACTGCACCTCCAGCGGGTCGGCGCCGCTGGTGGGGCTGGCGCTGAATTGGGCGACCGGGGCGCGATTCTCGCTGCCGGTGTAGCTGATTCGATGCACCTCGCCGCCATTTTTATAGGTGGTGTAGTACAGCGCCTGGGTGCCATTGGGCGGCCCAAACGCCAGATGGATCGGGCCGCCCAGGCCGCTGGCAAACTCGGTCACGGCGCCATCTTTCAGCACAAACATCTTGTTGCAGACATAATCGCTGAACAGATAGCTGCCAGAGTAGGCGGTGGGCCAGACGCCGTTGGGCACGAAGGCGCCGCCAGTGATCGAGTTGCAGTCCTGGAACGGTGAGGGTGCGGGATTGCTGCCGTGTTTGTAGTCGAAGATCGGATCGGTCATTCCGGCCGGCGCTGAGCCGCAGTTGCTGCTTGAGCCGTTAGCGCAGTGGCCCTCGCGTACATTCCAGCCGTAGTCGGCCCCGGCCAGCCCCTCATCGATCTCTTCCCAGACGTTCTGGCCGACATCGTTGATATAGATGCGCGTGGCGGCGGCGTTGGGGTCGGTGGCGAAGCGAAACGGGTTGCGCAGACCCCAGGCCCAGGTTTCCTGACAGTGCACGCCGGCGGTGCTGGCCTTGCCGTTCACATTGCAGCGCTCGGTACTGCCGCCGAGAAATGGATTGTCGCTCGGAATACTGCCATCGGGATTGATCCGCAGCAGCTTGCCCAGCAGCATATGTTTATCGCGGGCGGCATCGTTCCCGCCAGCGCAGCCGCTGTTGCCCGCATAGTCACAGCCAGCATCGCCGACGCTGACGTAGAGCTTGCCATCCTTGCCAAAGTGCAGGTCGCCGCCGTTGTGGTTGCCGGCATACGAGAGCATATTGTCGATCAGCACAACCTCGGAGTCGCGGGCGATCGTGCTGCCGCTCAGGGTGAAGCGGGCAACCCGATTGACCGGGACTTGGAGCTGATTGGAGGCGCACTGGTTGGAGGTCTGGTTGAATTTGTTGAAGGTGTAGAAGATATAGATGTAGGGATTGCTGGCGCCGAAGCTGGGATGCACCGCCACTCCCAGCAGGCCGCGCTCGTTGTTGGTGCAGACCGAGCTGCCCAGGCTGAGCGGCGTGGTGATGGTTGCGCCATCAACCAGGCGCAGATCGCCAGTTTGCTGGGTCACGAGCATGCGGCCATCGGGCAGCCAGGCGATCGCGGTCGGCACATCGACCTTGCTGCCATCGAGCACGACAGTATCGACGAAGTTGGGTGGAATCGCCTGCACAACCGCCGGACTCGGCCCAACCACTCCGCTCAACAGGGCCAGCAGCCCAACCAGACTCACCATTCGCAGCATAGTAGCCTCCTCAAAAATAGCTCGTACCCGTGGGCGCCTGCGCGTAGGGATCGGGGATCGGCGCATTCGATTGCGCCACGCTCGCCGCTGCATCCCAAGATTGGGGCTTGAGATCCAGCGCCTAAAATAATCAGGAGTAATGGACCGCTCGCGCAGAGGACCCATTACTCCTGATTTTACACATTGGGTGGCGCCATTACTCGTTCCAGGTGGCCTCGTTGTACGCGGGAAGCTCACAGCGCAGCGGTTTGTAGCCGCGTTCTTCCAGCGCAAAGTCGGCCTGCAACAGCTCTTGCAGCTCGCGGGTGCCCTCGTAGATCACCGCACCGCGGCTGTTACGCAAGTAGCGCTCGACTGGATACTCATCGCTGAAGCCGTAGGCGCCGTGGATCTGGATGGCGTCGTTGGCGGCGTTGAAGCTCTCAACGGTGGCGTGCCACTTGGCCAGGGTGGTCTCGCGGGTGTTGCGAATGCCCTGGTTCTTGAGCCAGCCAGCGCGGTAGCACAGCATGCGGGCCGTCTCCAGGTTCAGAATCATATGGCTGAGCATGCGCTTGACCAGCTGATGGTTGCCAATCGGCACGCCGAAGGTCTCGCGCTCTTTGGAGTACTTCAGCGAGGCCTCGAGCGCGGCCTGGATCAGGCCGGTCGCCCCGGAGGCCACGGTGTAGCGGCCGTTATCCAGCGCGGTCATGGCAATTTTGAAGCCCTCGCCCTCTTCGCCGAGGCGGTTGGCAACCGGCACCCGCACGTTTTTGAAGACCACGCTGCCGGTGTTGCCGGCGCGAACGCCGAGCTTACCGTGGATTGGGGTCGTCTCGACGCCCTCGAAGGTTCGCTCGACGATAAACGCGGTCATCCCACGCTGCTTTTTGCCCTTGTCGGTGTAGGCAACCACCAGGAAATGATCGGCCAGATCGGAGAGGCTGATCCAGGTTTTTTCGCCATTGAGGACATAGTGATCGCCCTCTAGCACGGCGGTTGACTGCATGCCAGCCACGTCGGTGCCAGCGTTGGGCTCGGTCAGACAGTAGGCGGCGATCTTCTCGCCCTTGGCCTGCGGCACCAGATATTTCTGCTTCTGCTCCTCGCTGCCCCACTGAAACACCGCCATCGAGTTCAGCCCGGTGTGAACGCTGAGGATCACGCGCAAGGTTGTGTCGACGCGCTCAAGCTCCTCGCAGACCACCGCGAGGCCCAGATAATCGAAGCCCGCGCCGCCGTACTTCTGAGGAATACAGACGCCCAGAAAGCCCAGCTCGCCCATGCGCTTGATCACCGGGATCATATGCTCGGCCAGGCCAGCGTCGTGGCTCGCACCCTTGCGATCCCACTCCTGAATATAGGGGGCGACCTCTTTTTCAGCGAAATCACGTACCGTTTTCCGCAGCATCGCGTGTTCTTCGTTGAGAAAAAATCCGTAATTGGCGGTCCAGTCAATCATAGCTGTGTTCTACCTCGTGTTTGGTTATATTTAAACCCGTCGCGCCATTGCGGCGGGCAATGATGCCCTAAGAATAGCATAGAAAGGCCCAGGGTAGAAAATGGCAGCGTGGCGCTATCCGCCTGCGAGATTGCGCAGGATTGGGCTGGTCACTATAGTTGAGTTCGTTGCGAATCATGGCTGGTTCGTGTAGAATAGCACCTACCTTAATCCTCCACCTGAACGTCGGTTTTGACCCTCCCAGGTCGAAACCCCTCCAAATTGTAGGATCAATGACCAACCTAATGGTGCCACCATTGATGCTTCATCTTACATAACAATACCCTCGCCAATTAGGGCGGACTGGTCGCCGGTTGGCGCGGGTGAATCCGTCCAAGGCTCGTCACGGTGCGCATGAGTTCCGTGAATAAAACCGGATCAGGTTTTTCCGG
>DAOTUS010000267.1:0-12064 GCA_034437415.1 Herpetosiphonaceae bacterium | reverse complement strand
TCAGCAAGTCGTTGACCGTCAGGCTCAGCAGGTCGTTGCGCCGCTTGAACAGCTTGCGCAGCGCCAGCATCTCTTTGAGATTGACGGCGCTGGATTCGGCGCTGGCCTCCACGCCCGTGTGCGGGGCCTCGGCGATCAGCGCCTGCTCGGCGGCGTCGAACTGGAGCAGCGGCGAGTAGGGCCGAATCGGCGCGGTGCTCGGCGGCGGCAGCGCCCGCAGGTGGACCGCCCAGGACAGCGCCTCGACCGTCATCATCTCGGCCAGCGCCGCGCCCCAGGCGCCATCAAAAAAGATATGCGACTGGTCGAAGACCATGCTGCTGCCGGTATCGATCAGGGTCAGGGCGTGATCGCCGCAGCCGCGCTCGGTCTGGCGGAGCTGGGCCAGCGGCAGGTCGCGGGGCCGCCGGTCGAAGTTGAGCATAATTGGCGCACAGCGCAGCGTCATCAGCTCCTGCAGGGTCTCCGAGCGGAGCTTGGGGTGCAGCGTCGGCAGCGCCGAGCGCTTGACCGTGGCCAGCGCCTTCAGCTGGGCCG
Organism: Herpetosiphonaceae bacterium; assembly: GCA_034437415.1. Taxonomy (GTDB): domain Bacteria; phylum Chloroflexota; class Chloroflexia; order Chloroflexales; family Herpetosiphonaceae; genus JACCRK01. Next base: position 11,527 of record DAOTUS010000267.1, on the reverse strand, counting down.
CCGGGTGCTGGGCCGGGCTGGCCATAATCGCCGCCAGCTGGCTGCGCACCGTCTCGACATCGGCGGGCTGGTCGCTGCCTGGCGCGCAGGCCGGAATCAGGTAGTAGTGCTCGCCCCAGATCACCGCGATGTGGGCGTGGTTGAGCACGATTGGCGCGGCGGTCTCGTTGTAGACGCTCGGCTCAAGGTAGGTCAGCAGCGACATCTGGCGTTTGTAGGCCGGCAGATCGTAGTCTTTGGCGTGGCGGAATTTGCCGCCCCACTCCTGGCGAATCTCCGGGCTGACATCGCGCATTGCATAGCGCAAAAACTGATCGAACTTGCTCTGGCGATACTGCGGGTAGGTGTCGTTGGGATCGACATCGGCCCCGCGCCCGTACGGACGCTGCTTCTCCCACTGCGCGTACAGCCCGGCGATGCGGGCCGCATTCGGCGCGGTGGTAGTCAGATCGCGCACCATCGCCAGGGTGACTCGCTCGCGCCATTCGTTGGCCAGCAGCGCCGGATACTGGTGGATGCTGTGGATGGCCGCCATCACCCAGGCGGCCATCCGATCGAGCTGGCCGAGCGCGATGCCGTGGGCGTCGAGGGTGGTGTCGAATCCGATGGTTTCGTTGGCGTGGCGGGCGGTGTCCTCGCGTAGGGCGTAGTTGACATAAAACTGCCAGACGCCCTCAGGGAACGAGTCCTTGGGGTCCTTGCCCGCCAGCTTGAGCAGATTCTGGTAGCCCCAGATGACGGCGGCCGGTCCGGCAAAAAACGTGCTGTAGACCGCTTTATCCAGGGCCTGCTCGACCCCGCGGAAGAGCAAATTGATGTCACGGTTGACCACGTTGCGCGATGGCCGACGGCCGGTCAGCTTGGCCAGCCCGCTCAGAATCACGCCGGGGACATTGCCCGCCGGAATAATTCGGGCAACCTGATCGACCACCACGTCGATTTCGGGCAACGACAGGCGCGAGATCTGGCTGATCGACATTGATCGGGCGATACTACGGAGGTTATCGGCAGTTAGTAATGAGGCGGCATTGAATTGCTGCTTCGTATCCATAAAAATTTTTACCAGTAATTAATTTTCTTAATGACTATGACCGCTCGTAATGATATGCGAGGAGCAAAGGTGTGTCAATGTATTTTAGCGGGGGATACACCCGCCAATGTACCCTTGGATACATCGCTTGATCCACTCGATAGGCTAAAGTAGAGTAACTGGAAACGTAATTACCGAAAGGACACCCCAATGAACGCATCACACGGGACCAAAGATACCGGCGCCTGGATTCTCTTCACCTGGCTGTCATTTATTGTCGCCAACTCAATGATGCTCCTGGGAATCTATCACGCGCCAGTGGATATGTGGGTCAAAGGATTTTTCCTGATGGGGCTGCTGTTCACCATCGGGTCCACCTTCACCCTCTCCAAGACCATTCGCGATAACGCCGAGGCCCAGAGCTATGTCAACCGGGTGGTCGACGCCAAGAACGAGCAGCTGATGAGCAACTATGAGATGCGCCAGGTCTAAGCTGAGCGCAAGCGCAACCAGGAGAATCAGGCAGCGCGGATCGGGAAATCATTCCCAATCCGCGTTTTTTGATTCTTCGCGGCCTGCGTGGATCCGCTATCCCGCTGGCTGAGCCTGTCGAAGCCCGTCTACCCAACCTCGCGCAGCAAATCCTGGATAAAGCCAATCTCATCGCTATTGATCGTGTGGCCCATGCCGGGGTACAGGCGCGCCGTGGTGATCGCCCCGAGCTGCTCGAAGACGGCGGCGCTCTCCCGCACGCGCTCGGCGGGAATGTGGTCATCGATATCGCTGCAGCCGAGAAATACTGGCGTGCCGGCCAGCGAGCCAGCGTAGCTGCGCGGCGTCCCGGCGGGGCCGATCAGGCCGCCGCTCAGGCCAACCACGCCGCCAAAGCGCCGGGCATTGCGCACCGCCCACTCCAGCGCCAGACAGGCGCCCTGCGAAAATCCCAGCAGCACAATCCGCTCGGCCGGAATGCCCGCCGCGATCGCCTGGTCGAAGGTGCGGCCCACCGTCGCCAGCGCCGAGGTCAGGTGCGGCTCGTTGCGCTCAAGCGGCATCAGGAAGCTGTACGGGTACCAGGTGTTGCCGACGGCCTGCGGCGCCAGGTAGGCCCACTCGGGCTGGCTGAACTCCGCCGCCAGCCCCAGAATATTCGGCGCGGTCGAGCCGCGCCCGTGGATCATAATCAGCGCTGAGTGCGCCTGCGCCAGGGCGACGCCGACCGTTATCAGCTGGGCATTGGCGTGGGGATCGTGTGCGGTCATTGTTTAATTCCTTTCCAAAGCACTTACCTCGGCTGCAGCTCCGAATCCGGCAGGGCGGCCCAGTCGCGCACGATCAGCGGCGTGAGCCGTTTTTCAATCGCCGGGCGGTTGGCCTCCAGCCAGGGCGGCAGCTGCAGGGCCGTGCCGAGGCTGGCGGGGCGCTCATCGATGGCAAAGCCTGGCCCGGCCGTCGCCAGCTCGACAATGTGGCCATCGGGATCGTTGGTATAGATGCTCTTGAAATAGACCCGATCCATCACCGGCGACACGCGCAGCCCGGCCTGCAGCAACGTCTCGCGCCACTCCAGCTGGGCGGCCTCGTCCTTCACCGCCAGGGCAAAGTGATGGGTCTGCCCGGCGCCCATGCGAGCGCGGCGGGTTTTGGCCGGATTGCGCTCGAAATAGGTGATCAGCGTGCCTGGGCGACCGCTATCCACGCCCCAGTACCAGTGCGCCGAGTTTGGGTCGTCGAAGTTGCTGGTCAGCTTGACCCGCTGCATGCCCAGCAGATCGCCATAGAAGGCGTGGGTGCGCTCGATGTCGGCGCCGATCGCGGTAATGTGATGCATGCCCTGGCCCAGGGCCATCTCCGGCGTGATGCTCGGGACTGGCTCGGGCCAGGTGGTGGCCTTGATGGTCGCGGCATCGCGGTTGGCGATCAGCATGGCCGGCGGCGGCTCACGCAGGGCGCTGCCAAGGCGCTCCAGCTCCTCGTCGATGGTCCAGCCGGGGCCAGCGGTGGCGATCTCGATAATCGTGCCATCGGGATCGTGGAAATAGATCGACTGGAAATAGTGGCGATCGAGCGGCCCCTCCACGGTGATCCCAAGATCGTTCAGGCGCCGTTTCCAGCGCAGCAGACCGTTGCGGTCGGCGACCTGGAGCGCAAAGTGATGGGTTCCGCCGATGCCCCAGCCGCCACGGGGCGCGCCAGGCCACTCGAAAAAGGTAATCGCCGAGCCGGGCCGCCCAAGCTCATCGCCAAAATACAGATGGTACGAGCCGGGATCGTCGAAGTTGACGGTCTGCTTGACCAGGCGCAGCCCCAGGACGCCGGTATAGAAATCAACGGTGCGCTGGGCGTGCGAACAAACTAACGTAATATGATGTAAGCCTAAGATCGACATGGATGGATCCTCAAAATAGTGTGCACGCCTGGCCGGCGCGAGTCAGGCGTGGGCGTGCTGCCAGACCTGACTCGCTCGAACTACGCGCCGATCTACCGATCAGCGGCCCCGCGCAGCCGCAGGGTCCAGCGAACCAGCTCCGCGACATGCTGGCGCACAAACTCGCGGGTCTGCTCATCGGTCAAGCGACCATCGCTGAATTTTTGGGTGGCCTGGGGCACCATCACCTCGGGCTTGTTGATCGGATGCATGTTGGTGAACACCGCGATCTGGCGCAGGTGATACTGGGCTCTGGCCGTGCCATACAGGCCGGGGCTGGCGCCCATAATCCCCAGCGGCTTATCGTCCAGCGGCAGCGCCTTGTCCGGCCCTGGCCGCGAGGCCCAGTCGATCGCGTTCTTCAAGACCCCGGTGATCGAATAGTTGTACTCCGGGGTGGCGATCAGCAGCGCATCGGCGGCCAGAATCCGCTGGCGGAAGTGCGCGACAACCTCGGGGAATCCCTGGGCATCGAGCAGATCCTGATCGTAGAGCGGCATTCCGCCGAGATGCATAATCTCCAGCGTTGTCGCGGCGGGCAGCAGCTCGCTGGCGGCGTGCAACAGCCCGGTGTTAAGCGATTTCTGGCGGAGACTGCCGGAAAATCCTAAAATATGTACCGATGTAGCCATGCTGGTGCTCCTTTTGTTTTGAATGCTGGCGCAAGTACAGTGGGCCAGCCACACTGATTGTCAACGAGTGGGCAATCAACGTACCGTGAGTATACGCGGCGGGTGTCCTCGCCCATGTCCCCGCGATTGTCATGGGCGCTGTCCTAAAACAAAAAAAGACGCACATTGTGTGCGTCTAGAGTCAATCGTCCATGGTATTCACATTCTTCAACTATAGCTTAGCCTGCGCCGATCACCGTTTCCACTTGCGGCAGGTGATTTTAGTACCTTCGCCAACGATCGAAATAATCTCGAAATCGTCCATCAGGCGGCGCGCCCCTGGCATACCCATGCCCATGCCCTTGGAGGTGGTGTACCCATCGGTCATCACCAGACTAATATCCTCAATCCCAGGCCCCTGATCGTCGCAGACAACCTCAAGGCCTTTGCGAATCCCCTGCTGAACCTCACTGACGGTAACCGTACCTTCGCCCGCATACAGATAAATATTGCGGGAGAGCTCGGAGATAGCGGTGGCAATCCGGGCTTGATCAATCGCACCAAAGCCCATTGCTTTCGCCATATCGCGAGCGGCCATACGCGCCGCAACGATATCGAGATCGCTTTGGATATTAATTACTTTAGGCATTGCCATCAGCATTCTTCTCCGTTATTTGCCGAAGCTTGGCAATGCCTTTTTCTAGATTGAGCGCGGTTGTTACACCCGGTAGTTCAAGACCCAACTCGACGAGGGTGATGGCTACGGCCGGCTGTAGACCGGTGATCACGACAGTTGTCCCCATCAGACGCGCCATTGCAGCAATGTCACTGATTAGGCGGCCAACAAAACTATCGAGAACATCAGTTGCAGTGAGATCGATGATCACACCTTTGGCTTTGCTATCATAGATTTTTTGGAGAACCGCGTCTTTGAACTGAATTGCCTGCATGTCGTACAGAGCGACCTGAATAGAAGCAATCAAGAAGTCTTCGATTTTGAGAATGGGGATGTTGATGATATCCAAGCGGCCTCCTCGGTTGGGCGGGATATGATATGCCATCTCATGGCATTATAAAGATTAGGAGCGTGTTTATTATACGCAGGAATGCCAACAAGAGCAAGCGCCGCAATGGCGTTCTCCCTAGTACGTTAGGGTTGTGTTGGATAGGACTACCTGCGGCGCCTGATTCTGCAATAGCACGGATAGTAGCTGGGCGATCGCCAAAAATCACTTGAACCCAGCCCGCCTGGGGGCTGCCGCCGCCCAGAAGCGGAGCCGACCGCGGCCGCTTTGACATATTCCGCCGCTATGGCCTAAAATAGGCCCGCCATCCACCTTTCCCCTTGCTCATCTCATGGTATGCACAATTAATAAGGAGGATCCTCAATGTCTGAGAATCATGCTGCCCCCTCGACGGTGGGCCAGCTTTCGGCGAGTGGCGGTGAATCTGCGCCAGAGTTCTATTTCCCCCCGGAAGATCTGGTCAACAACTCCAACATTCTGGCCTACGCCCGTGAGAAGGGCTTTGAGGATGTTGAAGCGCTGCGCCAGTGGTCGGTCGAAAACTATCAGGAGTTTTGGGCCGATATGGCGACGCGCCTGGTCGACTGGTATACGCCATTCAACAGCGTTCTGGATGACAGCGCCGCGCCATTTTACCAGTGGTTCAACGATGGCTCGATCAATATTGTGCATAACGCGCTCGATCGGCAGGTCAAGACTTGGCGCAAAAACAAGGTGGCGCTGATCTGGGAGAGCGAGCAGGGCGATAACAAGACCTTCACCTACTGGCAGCTGTACAAGCGGGTCAACAAGTTCGCCAATGTGCTCAAGGCCATGGGGGTGAAAAACGGCGACCGGGTGACGATCTACCTGCCGCGCATCCCGGAGATTATGATTGCGATGCTGGCCTGTGCCAAGATTGGTGCCATGCACAGCGTGGTCTATGGCGGATTCAGCGTCGAGGCGCTCCAGACCCGGATCCAGGATGCCCAGTCGCGGGTGCTGATTACCGCCGATGGCGGGTTTCTGAACGGCAAAATCGTCGAGCTCAAGAAGATCACCGACGAGGCGATCAAGCACTCGCCGGTGGTTGAGACCGTGATCGTGGTCAAGCGCACCGGCCACGAGGTCGCCATGGAGCAGGGCCGCGATATCTGGTACCACGAGCTGATGGCGCTGCCGATCGCCTCGCCCAAGTGCGAGACCGAGCCAGTCAGCGCCGAGCACCCGCTGTATATGCTCTACACCTCGGGGACCACCGGCACGCCCAAGGGGCTGGTCCACACCCACGGCGGCTATCAGGTTGGGGTGGCGGCGACCATGCACTTCACCTTCGATATCAAAGAGGATGACGTGTGGTGGTGCGCGGCCGACCCTGGCTGGGTGACCGGGCACTCCTACATCGTCTACGGCCCGCTGATCCTCGGGGCCACCCAGGTGATGTACGAGGGCGCGCCGACCTACCCCTACCCCAACCGCTGGTGGAATATCGTCGAGCGCTACGGCGTGACCGTGTTCTACACCGCCCCGACGGCGATTCGCGGCCTGATGCGCTTTGGCGAGGCCTGGCCCAACCGCCACGATCTCTCCAGCCTGCGCCTGCTTGGCTCGGTCGGCGAGCCGATCAACCCCGAGGCCTGGCGCTGGTACCACCGCGTGGTCGGCAAGAACACCTGCCCGATTATGGACACCTGGTGGCAGACCGAGACCGGCGCCTTTATGATCACGCCCAACCCGACGACGCCGCTGAAGCCTGGCTCGGGCACCCGCCCGTTCCTGGGCATCGACGCCGCGGTGGTCAACGAGCACGGCGAGACCGCCAGCGGCGACGAGGACGGCCTGCTGGTGATCAGGAATCCCTGGCCCTCGATGCTGCGGACGATCTACAATAACCCCGAGCGCTACATCGAGCAGTACTGGACCAAGCTCCCCAATCTCTACACCGCCGGCGACTCAGCCCGCCAGGACGACGATGGCTACTTCTGGGTGATCGGGCGAATTGACGATGTGATCAAGGTGTCGGGCTACCGGCTGGGCACCGCCGAGGTCGAGTCGGCGCTGGTGTCGCACCACGACGTCGCCGAGGCCGCCGCGATTGGGCTGCCCCACGAGGTCAAGGGCAACGCCATCCACACCTTTGTCATTCTGAAAAATGGCGTGGAGGCCACCCAGGACCTGGCCGACGAGCTGATCGCCCACGTTGGCAAGATGATGGGCCCGATCGCCAAGCCCGAGGCGGTCAACTTTGTCACCAGCCTGCCGAAAACCCGCTCCGGCAAGATTATGCGCCGGGTGCTGAAGTCGCGGGCGCTCGGCCTGCCCGAGGGCGATCTGAGCACGCTGGAGGCGTAGCGAGGGGCTAGTAGCTAGCAGCTAGCAGCTCGTGGCTCGTGCATTCCAATGCGGCGCAGTGGTGGATTTTCTCGCCGCTGCGCCGGTAGATTTGTCGGATCGATTTCAGAAGTAGCCTCGCTGTGGGCTGGGGTATTCGATGCTATACTTGCCGCAATCAAACCCCCTATCCCTAATCCCTAAAACCCTGCGCACACGCGCAGCATAGGAGGCGCAATGGAGCGACGTGAAACGGCCTGGCACTCGACCGATCTGGGGATCGAGATGCCGCTGGTGGCCTACGGTCATGCTGGAATCCCGCTGCTGATGTTCCCAACCGCCGCCGCTGACTACCTGGAATACGAGCGCTTTCTGCTGATCGATGCGATTGCGCACCACATTGAGGCTGGGCGGGTGCGGGTGTATGCGATCAACAGCGTCAACCGCTACAGCCTGTTGAACAATCAGGCTTCCGGGCAGCTCAAAGCCCGCCTGCTGACGGCCTACGACCACTATGTCGTCAACGATGTGCTGCCGTGGATTCGGCAGGACTGCGGCGACGCCAGCGTCCGTCCGCTGACCACCGGCGCCAGCCTCGGCGCCTTCCTCTCGATGAACATGACCCTGAAGCACCCCGACCTATTCAGCGGCTGCATCGCGATGAGCGGCTCCTACGATATTCGCGACTACCTCAAGGACTACTACGACGACAATGTGTATTTCAACAACCCGGTCGACTACATGCCCCGCCTGGCCGATGAACAGGTCCTGAGCCGCCTGCGCAGCGCGGTCAAGCTGGTGCTGGTAACCGGCCTCGGAGCCTACGAAAACCCCGGCCGCTCGGTGCAGCTGGCCGACATCCTGGGCAATAAAAGCATCCCGGTGCAGCTGGATCTGTGGGGCCAGGATGTTGACCACGACTGGCCCTGGTGGCGCAAGATGCTGGACTACTATCTGGGCCAGCTGACCACTCACCCAGCCATGGTCTCGGAGCCGTGGTCGGCCTCGGTCGTGCCGGAGGCGGCCGCGTAGGGTTTAGCCGATTCCAATGCCAAAAAACCCGCAGGGGGCGCTCAGCTGAGCGCCCCCTGCGGGTAGGTAGACGGATAATCTAGCTAGGTTCCGGCCAGCCCGAGCGCCAGCGCATCGTTGCGCAGCGCCGCGATCACCTCGGCGATAAGGTCGTCGAGCGGCATCTCCAGCTCGGCGGCGCCGCGCACAATGTCGTCGCGATTGACCGCGCGGGCGAAGGCTTTGTCCTTCAGCTTCTTCTTGACCGAGGCAACCTCAACGCTGGCCACATTCTTGTCCGGGCGGACCAGGGTCACGGCGGTGACAAACCCCGACAGCTCATCGACGGCGAAGAGGGTTTTTTCCATGGGCGTCTCGCGGGGCACCTTGCAGTAGTCGGCGTGCGACAGAATCGCCCGGCACAGCTCCTCGGGCCAGCCGTGCTCGCGCAGGAAGCGCACCCCGGCCGAGGGATGCTCCTCGGTGGGGCTCAGGCCGGCATTCGGAAACTGCTCATAGTCCAAATCGTGCAAGATTCCGACGGTGGCCCACTGCTCTTCATCGGCGCCCGCCCGCCGGGCCATGTGGCGCATCGAGGCCGAGACCGCCAGGCAGTGCTTGCGCAGGCTTTCACTTTGCACCCACTCGTAGAGCAGACGCAGGGCATCAGCATAGGAATAGGACATGTGCTTGCTCTCCTTAAACCCAAACGCCATCGACCGCCCAACATACGCTGCTGTTGTGGGGCCGATGGCGTTGGTGGGCTGCTATAAGCCTTCGCCGTCGAGCCAGGTCTGGACAGCCGCATCATCGGCATCGACCTGACCGCCAGACACATAGCGGTAGCGGTCGCCATAGCCTTCCATAATCAAGGTGCGCTGTGCTTCTGTGTCGGCATCGGTGGCCGTATCATCAATGAGCAGAACTTTACCCGTTTCCAGGTCCAGGTAAGAACTCTTGGAAGAGTCGGTAAGACGGAGTGCATTGAGAACTTGGGTGCGATCAATGGGCGCTGCCATATCGGTATCCTCCTGGTTGGTTAGCGGTGTAATTTAGGTCGCTTTAACACACAGACGCGCCCCGTTGTGTGGAGCGCGAGGTTCCTATGTGCGGCGGGGCGATGATACTACACCTAAACCGAGAAAGCAAATCCGCGCCGGGGAAACGGGCGGGCCAGGCATGGCGGCGGAGAATTGCGGGCTGGCGATGCTCGCGATTCTTAATCTTAAATTTGTGCCTTATAATGAGGTGAAAACCTATTTCAGGCACTGTATCGCCAACGATGTCGAGGCGGTGACTTTCACCTAGCAAGAGGTCATCATGCGCCGAACAAAAATTGTTGCTACGTTAGGGCCAGCGACCAATACTGAGGAAAAAATCATTCAGCTGGCCGAGGCTGGAATGAACGTCGCTCGGCTTAACTTTTCCCACGGCACCCACGCCGACCACGCCGAGCGGGTGCGCTTGCTGCGCCAGGTTTCGATTCTGCTCAATCGCCCGATTGCGATTTTGCAGGACTTGCAGGGCCCGAAGATCCGCACCGGCAAGCTGGTCGATCATCAGCCGATTCAGCTGAAAAATGGTGAGGTGTTTATTATCACCAAAACCGAGATGCTGGGCGTGCCAGGGAAAGTCAGCACAACCTACCCGAATCTACCGCACGACTGCAAGCCCGGCGACCGGGTGCTGCTTTCCGACGGTCTGATTGAGCTGCAGGTTAAGGAGTGCACCGACACCGATGTGATTACCGAGGTGGTTACCGGCGGCATGCTCCGTGAAAACCAGGGCATCAACCTGCCCGGCGTCGATGTCAGCGCCCCGGCGATGACCGAGAAGGACCACGCCGACCTGATTTTTGGCCTGCACGAAGGCGTCGACTACGTGGCGATCTCGTTTGTGCGCCGCGCCGCCGATGTCGAGCTGGTCAAGCAGGCGATCGCCGCCGCCGGCTACAAAACCCCGGTGATCGCCAAGATTGAGAAGCCCGAGGCGGTCGCCAATATCGATGCGATTGTCGCGGTCAGCGATGGCATTATGGTCGCCCGCGGCGATCTGGGGGTGGAGCTGCCGCCCGAGCAGGTTCCGCTGATCCAGAAGCGGATTATCGCTGCCGCCAACCGTGAGGGTGTCCCGGTGATCACCGCGACCCAGATGCTCGAGTCGATGATTGTCAACCCGCGGCCAACCCGCGCCGAGGCCAGCGATGTCGCCAACGCTATTCTTGACGGCACCGACGCCGTGATGCTGAGCGGCGAGACCGCCAGCGGCGCCTATCCAATCGAGGCCGTGGCCATGATGGCCCGCATTGCCGAGGTGACCGAGCGCGGCCAGGCCCGCAAACCCGCCGCCGAGCTGATGACGGACCGCGCGCCCGAGACCTACTCGCACGCGATCAGCCACGCCGCCTGCGCGATCGCCGAGTCGATCAACATCACCGCGATTGTCGCCTTCACCTCATCGGGCTACACCGCCCGTCTGGTCGCCAAAGATCGCCCGAAAGTGCCGATTGTGGCGATGACCCACGAGTACGATGTCTATCATCGCCTGGCCTTGCTGTGGGGCGTCGAGCCGCTGCTGTGCCCGTTCGTCAGCCGCCTTGACGATCTCAGTAACCTGGCCCGCTCAATTATGATCGAGCGCTCGATTATCAAGGTCGGCGACTCGGTCGTGATTACCGGCGGTCACCCGCTGGCGGTTCGCGGCACCACCAACTTTCTCAAAATCCTGGCGATCTAGCCCGCCAGTCGCTAAAAAGCTGCGCCGACCAACGTCTGGGTCGGCGCAGCTTTTTTTGATTCCGGTGAACGCTGCCGCTAGCGGGTGATCAGCGGAATGTAGACCCGCTGCTGTCCAATCACCGGCGTTGCGCTGACCGTTGGGGTCGGCGGCGTGGCCGTCGTGGTGGCGGTTGGCGTGGTCGCGCTGGCGGTTGGGGTGACGCTTGGCGTCGGGGACCCTGTGGGTGGCGTGTTGGTCGCGGTTGGGGTGACGCTTGGCGTGGCGGTCGCACTGGCGGTATCGGTAGCGGTTGGCGTGACAGGCGTGGCCGTCGCGGTCGCCGTTGCCGTCGCGGTTGGGGTGATCGGCGTGGCCGTCGTGGTGGCGGTTGGCG
>DAOTUS010000266.1:0-2178 GCA_034437415.1 Herpetosiphonaceae bacterium | reverse complement strand
TTCGCGCGATCCGGACGCTTGACGTACTGGAGAGCGGCGGCGACGGCTTCGGTGGTGGTGGTCAGCAGGGTTTGCATGGTCTGGCTCAGGTGGGGTATGATCGACATCGGACGCTCCTTAAATCATAGGCTGTCGTAATCCCATGATGCCACAGGAGCGTCCATTAAAAATAAGGTTGATGCGCATGGGTGCATCATGACGGATCCCCAGTATGCAGGCTTTGTCGGCATTGATATCGCGGCCAAGACCTTCACCGCCACATGGGTTCCGAGAGGTCCAGCGCGACCCCGCCAGGTCGATCAGACGACGCACGGCTACGAAACGTTTGACCAGCAGCTCCGGGCGGCGATGCCCGATCCGATGACAGTGCTGGTGGTGATGGAAGCCACCGGATCCTACTGGATCGCCCTCGCGGTGTTTTTACACGACCATGGCTATCATGTGGCGGTAATCAATCCGGCCCAGATTGCCAATTTCAGCAAATCCCTGCCGCGCCGTCCGAAAACCGATCCCCATGATAGCCTGCTGCTGCTCCAGTTTGCCCAGGAACGGCAGCCAAACTGCTGGACCCCACCGCCCGCCGTGTATCACGAGCTGCGTCAGCGCCTGGTCGCCCGCGATGCGCTCATGGAGATGCGCCAGCAAGCGCGGAACCAACGCCATGCCCTGGAGCAGTGGCCGGTCCACGTTGCCCCGGTGCTCACGCAATTCACCACGATCATTGCCGATTTCGATACCCGGATTGCGGAGCTTGATCGGGCGATTGCCCAGGTGCTGAAGGACGGTGCGTGGGCCGCCTCGGCCGCCTTGTTGGCCAGCATTCCTGGGTTGGGAGCCACGACCAGCGCCTGGCTGCTGGTGGCAACGATGAATTTTGTTCTCTGCCCGACCCCGGAAGCCGCCGCCGCCTACGCGGGGCTGGCGCCGATGGCGCATGAATCGGGCACCAGTGTGCGCGGTGGCTCCCATCTCGGGCGCGGGGGGCATCGGCGGCTGCGGACGGCGGTCTATATGACAACGCTGAGCGCGGCCCGCTATAATCCGGTGATACGGCCGTTTTTCCAACGCTTGCGGGCGAAGGGCAAGCCGTTCAAGGTGGCGCACTGTGCGGCGGCGCGCACACTGGTGACGTTGGCGTGGGCGGTGGTGACGAAACAGCGCCCCTTTGACCCGCAGCAGGGGAGCGTGGCATAGCGCTGGGCAGCGGTGATCGACGAAAGGGATGGCGCACGCAGCGTGGCAGCGCGACTGCGCTGTCGGGGTGCGTGCTGGCGGCGCAAGCCGCCCATGGGCCACGTCGTCTGTGGCTCAAAATTGGGGCTTGACAAACAATACGGTATCTCAAAAAGTAACACTTCAGAACATCCGTGCTATTAGGTCGGTACCTTTGATCCTCTTTGATATATTGATAGTACAACGTCGCGCCGTTGCTGATGGATTTTCTGCTCCATGCAGTAACGGCGCGACGTCTCACGCATAGTTTGTGTCAAATATCATAGGGTCGCTGCCAGCGCGAATCGATCAATGATCATCTACGGCTGTGGCAGTGGATATGCGGGTGTAGGCGAAGGTGATCCATTGTCTGGACTCTTTCCAGCGGTCACCGGACTATTTGAGAGTAGGATTGGGAGACGCTGTCTGAATAATCCGGTTGGATCATCCCCCGTTGTGAACGTAATTGGTGAAGTCGATTCAGCGGATTGTACATTGCCAGCAGCGTCCGTCGCGCGAATGCGCAACGTATAGGTCGTATTTGCGACCCCTTCAAATAGCCACCGATCTCCAACAATAAGTGTTGCATAGAGAGGTTGCCATGTAGTATTAAGTCCGCGCTCAATCTCAAATCTGACGATTGGCGCACCAATAGAACTGCTGGTCCAGCGAAGAATTTTCCACGTTTTGGAGACCCCATCGGTTGGGACAATTAAGGAACTCATGGGTGGATCGCGATCAATCGTCGTTGTGCGCGTTTGCTGTGTCTGATTACCAGCCCAGTCGCGGGCCGTAATACGAAAGGTATAGGTCGTGTTGTTGGTGAGACTGGTGATTTGGTAGGTATTCAGGGCATGTGCAAAGTCGCGATTCGGGCCAGTTTTACCCCACTGCTTCCCCTCGCCGGGGTGCCCTCTGGGCCACTGGGCGGGTGCCCTCTGGGCAGGTGGCCGCCGCTGCGGCCGG